>NZ_DASUFR010000088.1:0-3782 GCF_036274455.1 Nocardioides sp.
CGGCCACGGCTTCTTGAACCGGTAGGTGATGGTGTTGCCGTCACAGGTCACGGCCTTGTCGAAGAGGTCCTGACCCTGACCGGTGTAGGGGCCCTTGTAGGCCGGCGAACCGTCGGCGTCCTCGGGGATGTCGAGGTAGCCGATGATGTAGTTGGGGCCGCCGGTGATCACGTCGGTCGCGAAGGTCCGCGACACGCCGTACTTCGCGTCCTCACAGGTGACCGGCTTGCCGTCCTGCCAGACCGGGCCGTCCTTGAGGGTGAACGACCACTGCGTGGCGTCCTCGTTGGACTGGCCGGTGTCGGTGGCCAGGTCGGGGATCGGGGTGTTGCCCTTCTCGGGGTCGGTCTCGCCGGATGGCAACATCACCAGGCCGCGCGAGAAGAGCCTGCCCATGTTGGCCATGTCACGACCGGTGTAGGTCCGCTGCGGGTCCCACGACTGGGTCACCGACTGCTCCAGGGAGAACACCGTGCCACCCTTGGGGACATCGGCGCTGACCGTCTGCTTGGTGTTGTCGCTCGGACCGTTACCGCTTCCCGAGTCGCCACCGCAACCGGCCACGAACGCGGCGGCTGCCAGGGATGCGACTGCTGCTACCAGCCGCTTCCTTGTGGTTCCCATCTGTTATCTCCTTCGGAGGGGATGTGTCTCGCCGAGATCCGGCGCTTCTTTCCTGTAGGAAAGCTCTGTGGTTCGGTCGTTTCTGCCTAACGACCGGCCTTCGGGTCGAGGGCGTCGCGCGCCCCGTCGCCGAGGAGGTTGAACGCGATGACGATGGCCGCGATGATCGCTGCCGGCGCGAAGAAGAAGAAGAAGTCGCCTTCGGCGTAGCTGACCGCGCTGTTGAGGACGTTGCCCAGGGTCGGCGTGGGGTTCTTGATGCCCACGCCGAGGAAGCTCAACGCGGCCTCGGCCGAGACGTAGGCCGGCATCAGGAGCGTGAAGTAGACCAGGAGCGGCGCCCACAGGTTGGGCAGGATCTCCTTGAAGTAGATCCGGCGGCGCGAGGCGCCCATCAGGATCGCGGCGTCCACGAACTCCCGCTCGCGGACACTGAACACCTGCCCGCGGATGAGTCGTGCCACGGGCGGCCACCCGAAGAGGGCCAGCACGACCACGATGTAGAGACCGTTGACGAAGGCGCCGTTCGGTCCGTTGGGTATGCCGATCTGGAGCATCCGGTCGACCACGACCTGCGAGAGGCCCAGGAGCATCAGGGTCGCGGGGAAGGCCAGGGTCAGGTCGATGAACCGGCCGATCGCGGAGTCGACGAAGCCACCGGTGAACCCGGCGATGATGCCGAGGATCGTGCCGATGACGATGGTGATGATCGCCGCGGACAGGGCGATCGTCAGGGAGAGGGTCGCGCCGAGCATCAGCCTCGAGAGGACGTCACGACCCGACTGCGGCTCGACGCCCATCGGGTGCGAGGCGCTGATGCCGCCCCAGAACCCCTTCGGGTATCCGCCGGTGTTGGGGTCGAGCAGGTCCTGGTGGAAGGTGTAGGGATCCAGCACGCCGATCCGCTCCAGGATCGGCGAGGCGATCGCGGTGAGGACGAAGAGCATCGTGACGGCCAGGGCCAGCATGGACAGCTTGTCCGCGCGGAAACGACCCCATGCGAGTCTGAGAGGGGAACGCCCCTGAACATCGACTCGGCCTGCTTGTACGTCGGTATCAGTGTCGCCGAAGTGGTCGTCGCTGTGCGACTCCAGGTTCGATGCAGTGAGCGTCACCTGGTCTCCCTTTCACAGCCTCAGCCCGCGGCAGGGGGAAGGCCCCACCGGCTCTCGGCACTCTATGTGACCCGGGCCGCACCGCAAGTCGCGACCCGGTAACGATCTGGTCTCGGGGCCTCGCCACGATAGACGGCGTCGATCGTCCTGCAGATCAGCTCTGACCTGGGAGATCGTCGCCCCGGCCGGTGCCGCCACCGGCGACCGTCCGTCCTTCGGCGACCACCTCTCCCGACGGCAGGTCGAGCCACCTCGGGCCGAACTCGATGTCGGTGCTCACCTCGACGAGGCGGTTGGCCTGCTCGGTCGGCCGGCCCTCGGCGTACAGCGGAGCGGTCACCGGCTGCGCCGGGTGGTGGCCGAGCTCGCCGGCGAAGTGACAGGCCACCTTGTGCCGCGGACCGATCTGCAGCAGTGGTGGCTCGTGGCGCGCGCAGATGTCCTGCGCCAGCTCGCAGCGGGTGCGGAACCGGCACCCGGACGGCGGGTCGATCGGGCTGGGTACGTCGCCGGTCAGCCGGATCCGCTCGCGGCGCCCACCGATCGCGGCCTGCTTGACGTCGGGCACCGCGGAGAGCAGCGCCTGGGTGTAGGGGTGGTGCGCGTGCTCGTAGAGCGACTCACGGTCGGCGATCTCCACGATCTTGCCGAGGTACATCACCGCGACCTCGGGACAGAAGTGCCGCACCACCGACAGGTCGTGCGCGATGAAGAGGAAGGCGATCCCGAACTCCCTCTGGACGTCCTGGAGGAGGTTCACGACCTGCGCCTGGATGGAGACGTCCAGCGCCGAGACGGGCTCGTCCGCCACCAGCAGCTTGGGGTGGAGCGCGAGGGCTCGGGCGATCCCGATGCGCTGGCGCTGGCCGCCGGAGAACTCGTTGGGATAGCGGTTGTAGTGCTCGGGGTTGAGGCCCACGACCTCGAGCAGCTCGCGGACCCGGTCGAGGACCTTGTTGTCCGGCACCACCTTGTGCACCCGAAGCGGGATCCCGACGATCGTGCCGACCGTGTGCCGCGGGTTCAGCGAGCTGTAGGGGTCCTGGAAGATCATCTGGACCTCTTTGCGCAGCGGCAGCATCTCCCGCTTGGACAGCTTGGCCATGTCCTGGCCCTCGAAGAGCATCTCGCCGGACGTCGGCTCGTAGAGGCGGGTGATGACCCGGCCGGTCGTCGACTTGCCGCAGCCCGACTCGCCGACGAGACCGAGCGAGCCACCCCGGGGCACGGCGAACGAGACGCCGTCCACCGCCTGCACCTGGCCGATCACCCTGCGGATGACACCGGAGGAGTGCACCGGGAAGTGCTTCACCAGGTTGCGCACCTCGAGCAGGGTCTCCCCCGTCCCGTTGACGCGCGGGGTCGAGGCCCGGTCGGGCTGGGGCGTCAGGTCGGTGCTCATGAGGACTCGCCCTGGATCTCGGCGATCTGCTCCTGGAGCTCGGGGATGACCTCGCCGGTCTCCGGGTCGACCAGGTCGGGAGCGGCCTCGGGCAGGACCTCCTTGAGGTAGATCTCGTCGGGGTTGACCAGGTGGCAGCGCTTGAGGTGGCCGGGCTGCGATGCCTGCGCCAGCTCCGGCAGCGTGGTGCGGCACAGGTCGCCGGTCACCTTGTCGACGTGCGGGCACCGCGGGTGGAACGGACACCCGGAAGGCGGGTTGAGCAGGCTCGGCGGCGTCCCCGGGATCGGGATCAGCCGGGCGTCGACGTCGCCGGTGATGTCGGGCACGCTGCTCAGGAGCCCCCACGTGTAGGGCATCTCCGGCAGGGTCAGGATCGACTTGGTCTGTCCGCTCTCGACCGCGCGGCCGGCGTACATCACCAGCACGTCGTCGGCCATCTCCGCAATGACCCCGAGGTCGTGGGTGATGATGATGACCGCGGAGTTGAAGTCGCGCTGCAGGTCGTCGATCAGGTCGAGGATCTGCGCCTGCACGGTCACGTCCAGCGCCGTGGTCGGCTCGTCGGCGATCACCAGCTCCGGGTCCGCCGACAACGCGGCGGCGATCATCACCCGCTGCGCCATCCCGCCCGAGAGCTG
>NZ_DASUFR010000089.1:0-11154 GCF_036274455.1 Nocardioides sp.
GCGCGACTACAAGAGGTGGATCGACCGCTTCGCCGCGGGGATCGGCGACGCGCACGTCGCGCTGGTGCTGCAGCCGGACGGTCCCTTCGCGCTGTGCGCTCCGGGTGGGTCGCAGCTGCCGTCACAGCTCGTCGGCTACGCCTCGCACGTGTTCGGTGCCCTGCCGCACGTCAGCGTCTACGTCGATGCGGGGGCCTCGGACTGGCTGCGCAACGACCCGGCCAAGGCGGTGCGGTTGCTGGTGCCGGCGGGCATCGACACCGCCCGCGGGTTCGCGCTCAACTCGACCCACTACGCGTCGACCTCGGCCGAGATCGCCTTCGGCACCGCGGTGGTGCAGGCGCTCGCCGCGGCGGGGTACGCCGACAAGCACTTCGTGGTGAACACCGCGGCCAACGGCGCGCCGTTCAACGGCTACGACTACCACGGCCCGAACTTCGACAACGCCGTCGCGTGCCGGACCAAGGGGCAGGAGGCCTGCGTCACCCTCGGCATCCCACCCACCGCGGACGTGGCCAACCCCGCATGGGGACTCTCGGCCACGGACGCGGCCAACGCCGCGGCGTACGTCGACGGCTACCTCTGGATCGGCCGGCCGTGGCTCTACATGCAGTCCGACCCGTTCGACCTCAAGCGCGCGCTGGCGGTCGCCCGGACGACGCCCTACTGAGCCCGCCGCTCCCCGCGCTCAGGGCAGGTGGCGGCCCATCCACTCCTCGACGTCGGCCGAGGTGCGGGGGAGCGACGCCGAGAGGTTCACCGGGCCGTCGGCGGTGACGAGGATGTCGTCCTCGATCCGGATGCCGATGCCACGCAGCTCCTCAGGGACGAGCAGGTCGTCCTCCTGGAAGTAGAGGCCCGGCTCGACGGTCAGCACCATGCCGACCTCGAGGTCGCCCTTCGGGTAGATCTCGGGGGAGGCCCCGGCGCAGTCGTGGACGTCCATCCCGAGCATGTGGCTGACCCCGTGCAGGGTCCACCGCGAGTAGACCTTCGACTCCGGGTCGAGCGCCTCCTGCGCCGAAACGGGCAGCAGGTCGAGGTCCTCGAGCCCGTGCGCGAGGACCTGCACCGCGGCGTTGTGTGCCGAGAGGAACGGCTGCCCAGCCACGGTCGCCTCGATGCCCTTCTGCTGGGCCTGGTGGACGAGGTCGTAGAGGTCGCGCTGGAGCTGGGTGAACCTGCCGTCGACCGGGAGGGTGCGGGTCACGTCGGCGGTGTAGAGGTTGCGGCCCTCGACGCCCATGTCGAGCAGGACCAGCTTGCCCGGCTCGATCGGGCCGGTGTTGTCGATCCAGTGCAGCGTCGTGGCGTGCTTGCCGCCGCCGACGATCGAGTCGTAGCCGACGTCGTTCCCCATCGCCCGGGCGCGGCGTTGGAAGGTGCCCTCGATCCAGCGCTCGCCGTACTCGAGCACCTGCTTCCACTCCCGGACGCTGTCCTCGAAGCCGAGCGCGGTGATGTCGCACGCCTCCTGCAGCTGGGCCACCTCCCAGTCGTCCTTGATCAGCCGGAGCTCGCCGACCACGCGCTGGAGGTCGGCGTCCATCGCGTCGTCGGCGGCCACCATCCGGTCCACGTCGGCGGCGACGCCGCGCAGCACGCGGGTCTTGGCGCCGTTGGTGGAGGTGAGCCGGTCCTGGAGCGTGTCGATGTGCCGGCACTCGATGCCGAGGGAGTCCGAGAGCTCGTGCAGGGACGGGCGCCGGCCGACCCACAGCTCGCCGTACTGGCGGTCGCGGAAGAACTCGTCGGTGTCGCGCGCCGAGCGCGGGCGCGCGTAGAGCACGGACTCGCCGTCCTCGACGACCAGCACCGCGTCGCTGGTCTGGTTGCCGGAGAAGTAGGTGTGGGCGGTGTCGGGGCGGAACTTGTAGTCGGTGTCGTTGGAGCGGACCTTGAAGGTGCCGGCGGGCAGCACCAGCCGCTCACCGGGGAACATCCCGGCCAGCTTGTCGCGCCGCGCGGCGGCCCGCTCTGCCACCGGCTGGCGCGGCAGGTCCAGCTCGCGGTCTCCCCAACCGGTGCGCATGAACGCGGCGTAGGCCTCCGGGACGGCCGGGTCGTGGGCCTCGGTGTGCAACTCCGGTGCGGCCTTCGTGGGGTCGCCTCCGGTGTCGTCGCCGGTGTCGCTACCGGTGTCGCCGAGGGCCTCGCTCGTCGTCTGATCGCTCACGCTCGTCACTGTACGCCGCAGCGTGGTTGCGCGGCTCGAGCCGCCTGAGGGGGCCATACACTCCCCGCCATGGCTTCCCCCCGTCGTGACAGCCGGGCGTTCACCGTCGTGGTGATCGTCCTGGTCTGCCTCGGCGCGTTGCCGATGCTGCTGATCATCGCCCTCTCGAGCGCACCGGGGATCACGGTGCTGGCGACCGTGCTCGCGGCGGTGCCGGTGGTGCCCCTCGTGCTCTGCTACCTGTGGCTGGACCGCTACGAGCCCGAGCCGCGCAAGCTGCTGCTGCTCGGCCTGCTCTGGGGCGCCTTCGCGGCGACGTTCGGGGCCCTGGTCGTGCAGGGCATAGGTGGTCTGTTCGCCGGCGTCAGCGACAGCGTGGGGCTGGCCGTGCTGGCACCGGTCACCGAGGAGGCCAGCAAGGGCCTGTTCCTGGTCCTCCTGCTCCTGTGGCGGCGGGCGGAGCTGGACGGCGTGCTCGACGGCATCGTCTATGCCGGGATGGTCGGCATCGGGTTCGCCTTCACCGAGAACATCCTCTACCTCGGTGCGTCCTACAACGGGACCGACGGCATGGGTCCCGGCGGGATCGCCGGCGTGACCGGGACCTTCGTCGTCCGGTGCCTGTTCAGCCCCTTCGCCCACCCCCTGTTCACCGCGTTCACCGGGATCGGCGTCGGCATCGCGGTCACCACGCGCAAGCCGGCCGTGCGGTGGCTGGCGCCGGTTGTTGGGTACTGCTGCGCGGTGCTCGCCCACGCCACCTGGAACAGCTCGACGATCTTCGGGTTCGAGGGGTTCGTTGGTGCCTACTTCCTGCTGATGGTCCCGGCCTTCGCCGGGCTCGTGTGGCTGGGGGTCTGGTCGCGGCGCTCTGAGCGGAGGATGCTGACGGCAGCGCTCGGTGACGCCGCGCAACGAGGCCTCTTCCCGGCGACAGACATCGGCTGGGTCGTGGACCTCCGAGCTCGGCGGGCCGCCCGGGCGTACGCCAGGCAGACGATGGGAAAGGCTGGAGAGGACGCCATGCGCGACTACCAGCAGGCCGCGATCGAGCTGGGTTTCCTCCATCACCGCTACCTGCGCGGCACTGCGCCGAAGGACTACGCGGTCCGAGGCCAGGACTACCTCGCCCGGATCAACGCGATCCGCCCGAGCATCGCCTTCCCCGGACAGGTGGTGCCCACGAGATGACGACCGTGCCCGACCCGACCAACCCGTTCAGCATCGCCAACGGCGGGGGAACGCCGACCGCCGGCTCCTACGGCACGGTGATGCTGACCGCGCTGGTCCGGCTGCACCACGCGCTCCAAGCGGTCCGGCTGCCCCTGGAGATGCCGGGCGTCGCCGAGCAGCGCACCGGGCTGAAGGAGATGGTCGACCAGCTCGAGGACTACGTCATCCCGCGGGTCACCACGCTCGAGGCACCGCTCCTGACCGTGGTCGGCGGCTCGACCGGCGCCGGCAAGTCGACGCTGGTCAACTCGCTCGTCGGGCACAAGGTGACCCAGCCCGGGCTGCTGCGGCCCACCACGCGCTCGCCGGTCCTCGTGCACAACCCGGCCGACACCGTCTGGTTCGGCGCCGACCGGCTGCTGCCCGACCTCGAGCGGGTCGACCACCCGACCACCGACCCCGCCGCGCTCCAGCTGGTGGCGGCCGACGAGGTGCCGCCCGGGCTCGCGATCCTCGACGCCCCCGACGTGGACTCCGTGGTCGAGGAGAACCGCGAGCTCGCCGCCCAGCTGCTCGCCGCCGCCGACCTGTGGCTCTTCGTCACCTCCGCGGCGAGGTACGCCGACCAGGTGCCCTGGGAGTTCCTGCGCCAAGCCGCCGAGCGGTCCACCGCGGTCGCCATCGTCCTCGACCGGACGCCCGAGGACGCCGTCCAGACCGTGGCCACCCACCTGGCCCGGATGCTGGCCAGTCGCGGGCTCAAGGACTCGCCGCTCTTCGTGGTCCACGAGGGGCCGGTCAGCGACCAGGAGCTGCTGCCCACCGCCTACGTCGCGGAGATCCGCGGCTGGCTGGAGTCGCTCGCAGCCGACGTCGCGGCCCGTCAGCAGGTGGTGATCCAGACCCTCGACGGTGCGGTGCGCACGCTGACCCGGCGCACTTACCCGGTGGCCGACGCGGCCGCCGAGCAGGTGGCGGTGGCCGACCGGCTGCGCCGGGACGCGACCGCTGCCTACGACGACGGCGTCGCGAAGGTGGTCGCCGGCATGGAGGACGGCACCCTGCTCCGCGGCGAGGTGCTGGCGCGCTGGCAGGAGTTCGTCGGGACCGGCGAGCTCCTCAAGGGGCTCGAGACCAGGGTCGGCCGTTTCCGCGACCGGGTGGTCAACATCGTCAAGGGCAAGCCCCAGCAGGCCGAGCGCGTCACGGTGGCGATGGAGTCCGGTCTGGAGATGCTGATCCTGGAGCACGCGGAGGCCGCCGCCGAGCGGGCAGAGGCCTCGTGGCGGCAGCTGGCCTCGGGCCAGGCCCTGCTCAAGGATGCCGGCGCCGACCTGGGCCGGGCCTCGCGCGAGCTGCGCCGCAACGCCGAGCAGGCGGTGCGCGACTGGCAGTCGGACGTGCTGACGATGGTCCGGACCCAGGGTCAGGACAAGCGGACAACGGCGCGGTTCCTCGCGTTCGGCGTCAACGGCCTCGCGGTGGCCCTGATGATCGTCGTCTTCTCCTACTCCTACGGGCTCACCGGCGCCGAGGTCGGGATCGCGGGCGGCTCGGCCGTGCTCGGGCAGAAGCTGCTCGAGGCCGTCTTCGGCGACCAGGCCGTGCGCAGCCTCGCAGAGCGGGCCCGGAAGTCGCTGGAGGCGCGGGTGCGCGAGCTCTTCGCGGCCGAGCTGGCCCGCTACACCGCCCTCCTCGACGGCCTAGCCCTCGACCCGGAGACCGCCGAGCAGCTGCGCCGTGCATCTCGCCGCGTGGAGGACGCGCGGTACGCCGGGCAGCGCGGCTCCTGACCACCGATTAGTCTCGGACCCGGCTGGACCCCACCAGCCGCGCTTCAGCACAGCCACCACCCCGATGCCGAGCCCTATGCCGAGGGAGCCCATGACGTCCTTGCTCGAGGGTGCGCGCAGGTTGGTCGCGCGCGGGTCGGACCTCGGAGCCCGGGTCGAGGCGCTCCAGTCGGCGGTCGAGGCGGCGCGGGGCAGGCTCGACGACGAGGTCGTCGACCAGGCCAACGAGATCGTCGAGCGGGCCGCGAGCCGGCTCCGGCTCTCGGCCGACCACACCGTGGTCGCGATCGCCGGCGCCACCGGCTCGGGCAAGTCCTCGACGTTCAACTCGCTGACCGGCCTGGAGCTGTCGGCAGTGGGCGTCCGCCGCCCCACCACCTCCTGGGCCACCGCCTGCGTGTGGGGCAGCGAAGGTGCCCAGGAGCTGCTGGAGTGGCTCGGCATCCCGCCTCGGCATCAGACCACGCGTGACTCGATGCTCGACGCGGCCAGCCTCGTGGCCCGCCCGCGCACCGACCACGACATGGACGGCGTGGTCCTGCTCGACCTGCCCGACCACGACTCGACCGAGGTCGCGCACCACCTCGAGGTGGACCGGATCGTCAAGCTCGCCGACCTGCTCGTGTGGGTGCTCGACCCGCAGAAGTACGCCGACGCCGCGATCCACGACCGCTACCTCGCCCCCCTGGCCAGCCACGCCGACATCACCGTGGTCGTGCTCAACCACATCGACACGGTGCCGGCCGACCGGCGCACGTCGATGCTCGAGGACGTGCGCCGACTGCTGGACCAGGACGGGTTGCGACAGGTGCCGGTCATCGCCACGAGCGCGCGCTACGGCGAAGGCATGGCCGAGCTGCGGGCCGAGATCGTGCGCCGGGTCGCCGACAAGAAGTCGGCCCGCCAGCGCATCGAGGCCGACCTGCGCGCCGTGGCCGCCCGCTTCAACGAGGAGTGCGGCACCGGCAAGCCCCGCTCGCTCGCCTCCGGACGGGTGCAGGCCATGGAGGAGGCCCTGGCCGACTCGGCGGGTGTCCCGACGGTCGTCGCCGCGGTGGAGCGGTCCACTCGGCTGAGGGCCGGTCAGGCCACCGGCTGGCCGGTCATCTCCTGGATGGCGCGGCTCAAGCCGGATCCGCTCAAGCGGCTCCACCTCGACCTCGGCCCCGCCGGCAGGCACCTCGTCGGGCGCGCCCGCACCTCGATCCCCGAGGCGACACCCGTCCAGCGCGCCAAGGTCGACAGCGAGGTCCGCGCGCTCGCCGACGACGTGTCGGCCGGGATGACCCGGCCGTGGGCGGACGCGGTGCGGAGGGCCTCGACCTCGCGGCTGGACGAGATCGGCGACCGTCTCGACCGCCAGATCGGGGCCACCGACCTCGGCGTGGCCAGGATCCCGGTCTGGGCCGGTGCGGTGCGCGTGCTGCAGTGGCTGCTGATCCTCGCGGCCCTGCTCGGCGGCGGTTGGACCCTGGCGCTCGCCGTCTCGGGCTCGCTGGGCGACGACTCGGTGCCGGAGTATTGGGGGATCGACCTGCCGGTCCTGCTGCTGGTCGGCGGCGTGGTCGTCGGCATCCTGCTCGCGCTGCTGTGTCGCATCCTCGTCGACGTGACGGCCCGCAACCGCGCGGCCACCGCGGACCGGAAGCTTCGCGCCGCCGTCCACGACGTCTCCGCCGAGCTCGTCGTGAAGCCCGTCGAGCAGGAGCTCGAAGCGTTCCGGACCGTGCGCACCGGCCTCGACAAGGCCCTCGCCGGTTGAGGCAGGGCTCACGCGGCCGCCCCGGCCACCCCCTCACTGGCCACCCCCTGACTGGCCACCCCTTGACTGGCCACCCCTTGACTGGCCACCGCAGCCTCATCGACGCGTGACTCCCCGCGCTCGGGCCGCTTGGGCTGGGTGCGACGGAACTGGCTGGTGCCCAGCGACAGGTCGTGACCGACCGACACCGCGGTGACCTCGAGCGCGCTGTGCTCCACGCCGTCCTTGACCCAGCTGCTCTGGCTGAGCCGACCGTGCACGACCACCGGGTCGGCTCGCCGCAACGAGTCGCGACAGTTGTCGGCGAGCTGGCGCCAGGCCTTGACGGTGTACCACTGCGTCGTGGCGTCGACCCACTCCGAGCGCTTGGCGTCGAACCAGCTCGGCGTGACGCCTAGCCGGAAGTCGGCGACCGGGGTGTCGCCGGCCAGCCGGTGGCGGACGTCGGTGCCCAGCCAGCCGCGCAGGGTCACGTAGGTCTCGTTCATCGAAGGGACTCCTCTCGTCGGGTGTTGCGAACGACGCAGACCCTCGTGACCGGCGCCGACGGTCGGACGAGCGCGGCGAGCTCCTTGTGGACAACCCTCGGCCCCGTCGAGGATGTGGAGAGTTACTGGCTCACAACTACGCTCGTCCACCATGGCGGAGTACGTGTTCACCCTGCGCAACGTGCGCAAGGCCCACGGTGACAAGGTCGTCCTCGACAACGTCACCCTGTCGTTCCTGCACGGCGCGAAGATCGGCGTGGTCGGGCCCAACGGCACCGGCAAGTCGACGCTGCTGCGGATCATGGCCGGGCTCGAGCACGCCAACAACGGCGACGCCATCCTCGACCCCGAGGCCACCGTCGGCATGCTCGAGCAGGAGCCGCAGCTGACCGAAGGCAGGACCGTGCTCGAGAACGTCGAGGAGGCCGTCGGCGACCTCAAGGCGAAGCTGGACCGGTTCAACGCGATCTCCGAGCAGCTCGCCGACCCCGACGCCGACTACGACACGCTCCTGGCCGAGATGGGCGACCTCCAGACCGATCTCGACCACGCCAACGCCTGGGACCTCGACAGCCGGCTCGACCAGGCCATGGACGCCCTGCGCTGCCCGCCTCCCGACGAGCTGGTCGACCACCTGTCCGGTGGCGAGCGCCGCCGGGTCGCGCTGTGCAAGTTGCTGCTGCAGCAGCCGACGCTGCTCCTCCTCGACGAGCCGACCAACCACCTCGACGCCGAGTCGGTGCAGTGGCTGGAGGGCCACCTCAAGTCATACCCCGGCGCCGTGCTGGCGATCACCCACGACCGCTACTTCCTCGACAACGTCGCCGAGTGGATCCTCGAGCTGGACCGCGGGCGCACCCACCCCTACGAGGGCAACTACTCGACCTACCTCGAGACGAAGAAGGAACGGCTCAAGATCGAGGGCCAGAAGGACGCCAAGCGCGCCAAGATGCTCGAGCGCGAGCTCGAGTGGGTGCGGTCGAACCCGAAGGCCCGCCAGACCAAGAGCCGCTCGCGTCTGGCGCGCTATGAGGAGCTGGCGGCCGAGGCGGACCGGAACCGCAAGATCGACACCTCGGAGATCAACATCCCGGCCGGGCCGCGCCTCGGTGACGTGGTCCTCGAGGCCAAGGACCTGTCCAAGGGCTTCGACGACCGCCTCCTCATGCACGACCTCTCGTTCACCCTGCCGCGCGCCGGCATCGTCGGCGTGATCGGCCCGAACGGCGTCGGCAAGACCACGCTGTTCCGGATGATCACCGGTCAGGAGCAGCCCGACTCCGGCAGCCTCGTCGTCGGCCAGACGGTGAAGATCTCCTACGTCGACCAGAGCCGCGGCGGCATCGACCCCAACAAGAACGTCTGGGAGGTCGTCTCCGACGGCCTCGACTTCATCAAGGTCGCGAACTTCGAGATGAACTCTCGCGCGTACGTCGCCTCGTTCGGCTTCAAAGGCCCCGACCAGCAGAAGAAGGCGGGCGTCCTCTCCGGTGGGGAGCGCAACCGGCTCAACCTCGCGCTCACCCTCAAGATGGGCGGCAACCTGCTGCTCCTCGACGAGCCCACCAACGACCTCGACGTCGAGACCCTCCAGTCGCTCGAGGACGCGCTCCTCGACTTCCCGGGCTGCGCGGTGGTCACCTCGCACGACCGGTGGTTCCTCGACCGCATCGCCACCCACATCCTGGCGTGGGAGGGCGACGACGAGGACGAGGCGAAGTGGTTCTGGTTCGAGGGCAACTTCGCGGCCTACGAGGACAACAAGGTCGAGCGCCTCGGCATCGAGGCCGCCCGCCCCCACCGCGTCACCCACCGCCGGCTGACCCGCGACTGAGGTCGGACCCAACCCCTAACGGAGCTCCATCTCGGGGTGGGCGGACACGAGGCTGTCGGAGACCGCGTCGAAGACGCGGCCGAGGGCCTCGAAGTCGGCGGGGGTGGCGAGGTCGACGAGGTGGGCGCGCACGCCGGCGACGTGGGTGGGTGCCGCGCGGACGAGGAGGTCATGACCCTTGTCGGTGAGAGTGGCCAGGATGCCGCGGCCGTCGTCGGGCGAGCTCGAGCGCTGGACGAGGCCGGCCTTCTCCATCCGGGTGATGGTGTGCGTCACCCGGCTGCGGCTGTGCGCGAGGGCGTCGGCGAGCGCCGCCATCCGCATCTGGCCGTCGCGCTCGGAGAGGCGGACCAGGATCTCGTACTCGACGAGGGAGATGTCGTGGGCCTCGCGCAGCTCGTCGTCGAGGCGGTCGAACAGCAGGGTCGTGCCCATGACGAGGGCCCGCCACGACCGCTGCTCGCCGGCGCTGAGCCACCTGGTCTGCCTGGGATCGGGGGAATCCACGACAGGGGAGTGTATGTCTCCTCCGTCACTCACGTCGCCGGGCGCTGCTCAGCCGAGCCGCTCCAGGATCAGCGCCATCCCCTGGCCGCCCCCGACGCACATCGTGATCAGCCCGGTCGACTTGTCGTGGAAGTCCAGCGAGTTGAGCATCGTGTTCTGCAGCCTGGCCCCGGTCATCCCGAACGGGTGGCCCACCGCGATCGCGCCACCGTTGACGTTGAGCCGGTCGATGTCGATACCGAGGTCCTGGTAGGACGGCACGACCTGCGCCGCGAACGCCTCGTTGATCTCGACCAGGTCGATGTCGCCGATGCTCATGCCGGCGTTCGCCAGCGCCCGCTTGGTCGCCTCGACCGGGCCGAGCCCCATGATCTCGGGGGAGAGCGCGCTGACGCCGGTGGCCACGATCCGGGCCAGCGGCGCGATGCCGAGCTCCTTGGCGCGGGTCTCGCTCATGACGATGACGGCCGCGGCGCCGTCGTTGAGGGCACAGCAGTTGCCGGCGGTGACCACACCGTCGGGACGGAAGACCGGCTGGAGCTGGGAGACGGCCTCGTAGGTGACGCCGGCGCGCGGTCCGTCGTCCTTGCTGACCACCGTGCCGTCGGGGGTGGTGACGGGGGTGATCTCGCGCTCCCAGAACCCGTCCGCGATCGCCTTCTCGGCGAGGTTCTGGGACCGGACGCCGAACTCGTCGAGCTCCTTGCGGTCCAGGCCGCGCAGCTTCGCGACGTTCTCCGCGGTCTGGCCCATGGCGATGTAGACGTCGGGGAGGGTGTCGTCCTCGCGCGGGTCGTGCCAGCCGTGGCCGCCCTGGGCCTGTTCCTCGGTGCGGGCCTTGGCCTGGTCGAAGAGGTGGTTCTGGGTGTCCGGCCAGTGGTCGGAGGTGCCCTTGGAGAACCGCGAGACGGTCTCGACGCCCGCCGAGATGAACGCGTGGCCCTCGCCGGCCTTGATCGCGTGGAAGGCCATCCGGGTGGTCTGGGCGGAGCTCGCGCAGAACCGGTTGATGGTGGCGCCGGGAGTGCCGTCCAAGTCGAGCAGCGTTGCCACGACCTTGGCCATGTTGGCGCCGTGGCGGTGCGACGGCTCGGCGCACCCGAGGTAGATGTCCTCGATGAGGGACTTGTCGAGGGCGGGGATCTTGTCGAGCGCCGCCTGGATCACGGTCGCGGCGAGGTCGTCGGGCCGGATGTCCTTGAGCGAGCCCTTGAAGGCGCGCCCGAACGGCGAGCGGGCGGTCGAGACGATGACGGCTTCGGTCACGATGTCCTCCTGCGGACTGCTGTGTCTGCGGGCACCCGGAGGTAAGCGGGCGCTCAGTTCCACACGATCGTATGCCGCTGGGTCGGGTTCGCGACACCCGCACCCCTATGGCGTGCGTCTCGTCCGGCCCCGCGATCCTGATTGAGTGAACGGGT
>NZ_DASUFR010000090.1:0-52925 GCF_036274455.1 Nocardioides sp.
AAGCGCGGCTGATATCCGTGGGTCCACTGTCGTGAAGCTCTCTGCCAGCCCCGCAGATGGTGCCGTTACCCGAACGCACTCTCGAATGTCTCACCGGTCGGCTGGGACCTCGCACAGCTGAGTCTGGATCCCACGACGTCCAATCACCTTCGTTGCGCCAAGGCCGTCAGGCAATGACTCGATCTAGCTAGTGACACGTAGACATTCAGTTCGTCTCATCGCCCTGGGGCGTGACCGGGCGTCCCCCCGGCCGCACCGGGGTCAGAGTGGTTCGGCGGTGGAGGTGTAGGTGTGCCCGGTGGGGGTGGTGGTCTCGACGGTGTGTGTGGGGCCGGGGACGGTGCGCGCGGTCCAGCCATCGGCTTGTTTGGCGTGGTTGCAGAGCTCGCAGAGTCCCTGTCCGTTGTCCTCGGTGGTGGGGCCGCCGCGGGCTCGGGCCTCGACGTGGTCGGTGTGCCGGATCGGGGCGTCGCAGCCGGGGGTGCGGCAGACCTTGTCGCGGACCCGGATGAACTCCGCGAGCCGGCCCTGGAACAAGACGGCGGTGGAGTCCATGGCCACGAGCTTGCCGGTGGTGGGTTGTTCGTAGACCCGGCGCACCCACGCGGCGAGGCCGGTCTCGAGGTTGTCGGCGACCCAGCCGCGGATCAGCTCACCGGGCACGGGGCCGTAGCCGTCGACCCAGCCCGCGCCGTCCTCGTCGCCGAGGAGCACGCTGTCGCGGACGATCAGGTTGACCATCACCGGGACCGCGCTGGCCGTCCCGGCCGGGACGGCCGCGGCCACCGCCGGGGCGGTGGCGGCGGCCCAGCTGGTCTCCGCCTCCCGCCCGCCGGTGCCGGTGCCGGTGGTGGTCTCGGCGAGTCCGGGGTGGACCACGCGGTGGGTGAGGATGTCGGCCATCAGCTGGCCGATGCTGCGCGGGTCGCCGCCGGCCTTGGCTGCCCGGGCGGCCCGGGACAGGGTGGCGTGGACCGCGACCCCGGCCTTGAGCGGCAGCAGGGCGCTCAGGGTGGTCATCGTCTCGGGCGCGGGTCGCAGGGAGACGTGGCGGTCGGCCTCGGCGCGGCGGCGCCGCTTGACCACGGCGGCGGGGTCGAGCTGGGCGGCCGCCCGCTGGAGCCGGCCGACCAGCCGGCGCGGGGAGAGCCGCTCGACCACCGTGGGGTTGGCGCAGAGCTGCTCGTCGACCCTGGCCCGGTCCACTGCGGTCAGGCAGGCGGTCTCGCGGGCGATAAGGGTGGCCTTGTACCCGTCGAGGTGGCCGGCCCGGAACGCCGCCCGGGTGGAGGCCAGCTCGGTGCGCAGGGTCATCGCCAACCCGACCTGCCGCTGCCCGCGGGTCGGGGACTGCCGCATCGCCAGCGCCACCTGGCTGGCCACCCCCCGGTCCCGCCGCGCAGCGGGCACCCCACGTCCGGCCGCCGCGCGACGCTGGGAGATCACGAAGTCCGCCACGGTCTCGCACTGCGCGGCCTCGGTGGCACACCGCAGGGTCTCCAACGCCGCGAGCCGGTCGATCATCTCGGCGTCCTCCAGCCCCACCGTGTCCAAGGCGAGCCGGCGGGTGAAGGACTCGATCTCCGCCACCGACGGCGCAGACAGGGTTGAGGCGCCTGCCGTCGTCGCGGCGTCGCTCCCGAGATCCCGCACGCCCAGTACCTCCGAACATTTTGTCCTCTGTTGGTGAACAGTCTAGGACAGAGCGCCGACAGTCCGTTGGGACGATCCACAGGGGGGAAGACTCAGAACGGGTAGCTCGCCGGCTCCCCGCGCATGGTGATCCAGCGTGTCTCGGTGAAGGCCTCGATGTTGGCCGCCGCGCCACCGATCCGGCCGGTGCCCGAGGCGCCCACGCCGCCGAACGGCGCGTTCGCCTCGTCGTTCACGGTCTGGTCGTTGATGTGCACGATCCCCGTCGGGATCTGCTCGGCCAGGGCGAGGCCGCGCATCACGTCGCGGGTGACGATGCCGAGCGAGAGCCCGTAGTCGCTCTCCGCGGCCAGCCGCACGGCCTCGTCAACGCCCGAGACGCGGGTCACGGGGGCGACCGGCCCGAAGATCTCGGTCGTGAACGCCGGTGAGGTGAGGGGTACGTCGGCCAGCACCGTCGGCTGGTAGAAGAGCCGGTCGTACTCGCCGCCCGCGGTCAGCCGGGCGCCCTGGTCGACGCTGGAGGTGACCAGGCCGTGGATCTTGTCGCGGGCCGGCTCGTCGATGACCGGTCCGAGCGCGACCTGCTCCTTGGCGGGGTCGCCGACCGGCAGGTGGCCGGCCTTGACGGAGAGCTGGTCGACGAAGTCGTCGTAGATGCCGTCGGCGACGAAGTAGCGCCCGGTCGTCATGCAGATCTGGCCCTGGTGCAGGAAGGACGCCCAGCCGGTCAGCCCGACCGCCTTCTCTACGTCGGCGTCGTCGAGGACGAGCAGCGCGGAGTTGCCGCCGAGCTCGAGGTGGACCCGCTTGAGGTGCCGCCCGGCCAGCTCGCCGATCGACCTGCCCACCGCGGTCGACCCGGTGAAGGAGATGACGCGCACGTGCGGGTCGGTCACCATCGCCTCGCCGACGTCCTTGCCGCCGGGCAGCATCTGGAGCACGCCGGGAGGCAGCCCGGCCTCCTCGAAGATGCGAGCCATGATCGTGCCCCCGGTCACCGCGGTGCGCGGGTCCGGCTTCAGGATCACCGCGTTGCCCAGCGCCAGAGCCGGTGCCACGGACCGGATGCCCAGGATGATCGGCACGTTGAACGGCGAGATCACCGCAACCACGCCGGCCGGCACCTGGCGCGCCATCGAGAGCCGGGGCTCCTCGCTCGGCAACACCTGTCCGATCGGCTGGCCGGGCAGCGCCGCCGCCTGGTAGCACTCCTCGGCGGCCACGTGCATGGCGAAGTCGGCCAACGGAGAGATCGCGCCGACCTCGCGGACGTTCCAGTTGCGGATCTCGT
Source organism: Nocardioides sp. (assembly GCF_036274455.1). GTDB lineage: Bacteria > Actinomycetota > Actinomycetes > Propionibacteriales > Nocardioidaceae > Nocardioides. The sequence continues at coordinate 2,948 of NZ_DASUFR010000090.1, forward strand.
CGGCGTGCTCGGCCCACAGGTCGCCGGCCTTGCGGAGCACCGCGGCGCGCACCGTGTGCGGCTGCGCAGCCCACTCCTTCTGTGCCTCGGCCGCCGCGGCCGCGGCCTCCGCGACGTCCTCGGCGTCCGCGTTGCCCATCGTCGCGAGCTCGTCGCCGGTCGCCGGCTCCACGACGGGGTAGGTCCCGCCGCGACCGTCGGCCCACTCGCCGCCCTTGTAGACCTTGCCCTCCCAGGCGACGTCCTCCAGCAGTGCCATGACTACTACCCCCACACTTCCTCGGCGGTCTCGACCACGAGCCGCAGCTTGGCCTTCTCCTGCTCCACGCTCAGCTCGTTGCCCTCAACTGTGGACGAGAACCCGCACTGCGGCGAGAGGCAGAGCTGCTCGAGGGGCACGTACTTCGACGCCTCGTCGATGCGCCGCTTCAGGTCGTCCTTGTCCTCGAGCTCGCCGGACTTGGTGGTGACCAGGCCGAGCACGACCGGCTTGCCCTCGGGTACGAAGCGGAGCGGCTCGAAGCTGCCGGAGCGCTCGTCGTCGTACTCGAGGAAGAAGCCGTCCACGTCGAGCTCGCTGAACAGCACCTCGGCGACGAAGTCGTACCCGCCCTCCGCCGCCCACGACGACCGGAAGTTGCCGCGGCACATGTGCGTCGTGACGCGCAGCGAGTCCGGCCGTCCGGCGATCGCGTCGTTGACGTTCTTGACGTACTGCTCGTGGAGGTGGTCCGGGTCGCCGCCCTGGGCTGCGACCATCGCCCGCTGTTCGGGGTCGTTGAGGTAGGCCAGGCTGGTGTCGTCGAGCTGGAGGTAGGTGCAGCCGAGCTCGGCCACGCGGCGCACCTGCTCGGCGTACGCCGCGGTCAGGTCGGTCCAGAACTCGTCGAGCTCGGGATAGACCGACGCGTCGATCGCGGCCCGCCCGCCGCGGTAGTGGACCATGTTCGGCGACGGGATGGTCAGCTTCGCGACCTGGTCATCGTCGACCTGGGACTTCAGGTAGGAGAACGCCTCACCGAAGATCGTGTGCCCCAGGCCGACCCGGTCGTGGACGCTGAGCGCGGCCGCCTCGAAGTCGAGGTCGCCGCTCCTGTTGTGGAAGTGCACCGCGAGCTTCTGGTCGGTCGGGTCCACGCCCGCGAGCTGGTAGATGAAGTCCATGTGCCACGACGTACGTCGGAACTCGCCGTCGGTCGCGGTGCGAAGCCCGGCCTCGCGCTGGAGCGCGACCACGTCGCGGATGGCGGCGTCCTCGACCGCGCGGAGCTCCGCGTCGTCGAGGTCGCCGGCCCGGTGCCGGGCGCGGGCGTCGAGGAGGCCCGGCGGGCGGAGGAGGCTCCCCACGTGGTCGGCACGGAACGGCGGGAGCGTCCTTGCTGCCATGGTGCGAACGTACGCCAACGCTCAACCGCGCCAAGCGGGTCGTTCTGCTCAGCGAAATCCACACGATCGTGGGTTGCGGAAGCGGGTCGTCCGGATCCGGCCGTAGCGTCGTAGCCATGGCAGAAGTACTCCTCTTCCACCACGTCCAGGGGCTGACGCCCGGCATCGTCGCGTTCGCGGACTCGTTGCGGGAGGCAGGGCACACCGTGCACACCCCGGACCTGTTCGACGGTCGCACCTTCGACTCGATCGAGGCCGGGCTGGCCTACGCACAGGGCGACGGCGCCCCGGACGTCGACAAGCTGGCCGACGAGATCGCGGCCGGGCTCCCCGAGTCCCTTGTCTACGCCGGCTTCTCGATGGGGGAGGCCCAGGCCCAGCGGCTGGCCCAGACCCGGCCGGGCGCGGCCGGGGCGCTGCTGTTCGAGTCGTGCATCCCGCTGACCGGCGACTGGGCGTTCGGTCCGTGGCCGGAGGGCGTCCCGGTCCAGATCCACGGGATGGACGCCGACCCGTTCTTCGCCGGCGAGGGCGACATCGACGCGGCCCGCGAGATCGTCGCGACCGTGCCGGACGCCGAGCTGTTCACCTACCCCGGCGACAAGCACCTGTTCGCCGACGGCTCGCTGGCGTCGTACGACCCGGACGCGACCGCCCTCCTCCAAAAGCGGGTGCTGGAGTTCCTCGGCCGTGTCTAGGGTCAGGAGCCATGTCGGTCCGACTCCTGGCTCTGTCCGTCGACGCGCACGACCCGGAGGCCCAGGCGGCGTTCTGGGGCGGGCTGCTCGGTCGACCGGTGCACGGCCCGGTCGTCCGCGGTGGTGACGAGCCGGCGTTCGAGCTGCGGTTCGTGCCCGGCGCGACCGACAAGAGCCGGCCGAACTGGATCCACTTCCACCTGACCAGCGCCCGCGACGAGGACCAGGAGCGGACGGTCGAGCGGGCGCTGGCCCTCGGCGCCACCCACCTCGACGTCGTACAGCTGCCCGACGAGGGCCACATCGTGCTCGCCGACCCCGAGGGCAACGAGCTCTGCGTCATCGAGGCCGGCAACCGGTTCCTCGCCGGAACCGGCTTCCTCGGCGAGCTCGCCTGCGACGGGACCCGCGAGGTCGGCCTGTTCTGGAGCGCTGCGCTCGACTGGCGGCTCAACTGGGACCAGGACGAGGAGACCTCCGTCCAGTCACCGCTCGGCGGCACCAAGATCTCGTGGGGCGGGCCGCCGGTCGCACCGAAGACCGGTCGCCGGATGAGGTTCGAGGTCGAGGCCACGCCGAGCGAGGTCGAGCGGCTGGTCGCCCTCGGTGCCGCGCGGGTCGCCGACGGCGTGCTCGCCGACCCCGATGGCAACGAGTTCGTCATTCGGAGCTGAGGGTTCCCACCCCTCAGGCCAGCGAGTCCAGCATCCGCTGGGCGACGTCGCGCACGGCCGAACGGAGCTCGGGGCCGCCGACGACCGTGTAAGGCGCGGGCAGCTCGGCGATCTCGGTCGCATACCAGTGCAGGTTCTCGGTGGTGCCGGTCAGCCGGCACCGGTCGGCGCCCACCGGCTCGAGCGAGCCCAGGCTGCGCCGGACACAGCGGCGCACCTCGTCGTGGGGTGCGTGGATCACGACGTCGACCTGGTAGGGCCAGCCCTGGGACATCTGCTCCTCGAGGGCCCGGAACGGGTCGAGGTCGTCCGGCGGCGTGAACGGGTCCGCCAGCACCTCGACCGAGGTGACCCGGTCGATGCGGTACATCCGCCGGGCGTCGGCGGCGTGCGACCAGCCCAGCACGTACCAGCGGCCGTGCCGGACCACGACCGCCCACGGGTCGACCTGCAGGGTGCGTTCGCGATGCGGCCCGAGCGCGTAGCCGATCCGGACCCGGCGCCGGTCGGCGCTGGCGCGCACGAGGGTCGCGGTGGTCTCGGGGTGCGGCGGGTCGGGATCGGTACGCCGGGCGCTCACGCCCCGAAGCGCCTCGAGCGGCCGCGCGACGTTCTCGGGCAGGACCCGGACCATCTTCCCGACCGCGGTCGCAACCGGGTCGTCGCCCTCGGTGCCGCCGTGCGCCTCGAGCACGGCCATGACCAGGCCGAGCGCCTCGGACGCGGTGAACATCAGCGGCGGCAGCCGCAGCCCGCGGCCGACCCGGTAGCCGCCGTAGGGACCACGGACCGACTCGATGGGGACGTCGGCCTCGCGCAGGATCGCGACGTACCTGCGGGCCGCGCGCTCGGAGACGCCGAGCCGGTCCCCCAGCCGTTCGGCGGTGATCCCGGGGTGGCCCTGGAGCAGCTCGAGAGCCATCAGGGCCCGGGAGGTCGGGCTGCTGTCGTCGTACACGCCCGGCACGGTAGCCCAGCTACCGGAAGTCAACCGTCCGGAACCGGCCCTACGGTCGGCGGCATGACCACGACTGCTGATGTCCCGGGCCCCGTCGAGCTGCCGGTGGCCGGCTCCGAGATCGACACGCTGCTGGGTGCGCTCGACCGCAACCGGCGGACCTTCGCCTGGAAGGTGTTCGGTCTCCCGGCGGAGGCGATGCGCCGCACCCTGGGTCCGTCGACGATGACCCTGGCCGGACTGGCCAAGCACGTGGCGCTGGTCGAGGACTACTACTTCTCCCTCGGGCTCGGCGAGGTGATGCCGCAGCCGTGGCGGGACGTGGACTTCGACGCCGATCCCGACTGGGAGTGGCACAGCGCTGCCGACGACTCCGCCGAGGAGCTCCAGGCGCTGTGGGAGGCGGCGGTCGGCCGCTCACGGGCGGCGACCGTGGCATTCCTCGTCGAGGGCTCGGCCGACTCGCCCGTGCGCTGGACCGAGTGGAACGAGCCGCCGAACCTGCGCCGGATGCTCGTTGACATGGTGGAGGAGTACGCGCGGCACACCGGCCACGCCGACCTGATCCGCGAGTCGATCGACGGACTGGTCGGCGAGGGGCTGCCCGACGAGGACGAGTCGTGATTCCGACACTGCGCCGCTGACGGCTGACTGCCTGGCAACCGGTCAGTCGTCCAGCGCGGCCAGGTCGCGCTCGGCGTACGAGCGGTGTTCCCACTCCTCGTTCAGCACGATCAGCAGGCACTCCCGGACCGGGAAGTCCTCCAGTTGCGGCCAGCCCGGCTCCGTCCGGGTGACCGTGTCGTCGAGCTGTTCCTGCGTGAGCCGCTCGACCACCTCGCGGACCATGGCCTGTCGTCCCGCGCGCAGCACGAGCACCTCGTCCAGGCTCGGTCGCGCGTCCCGGTCCCAGGGGATGCCTTCCCAGCCGGGGGCCTCGTCCCACGGCAGGTCGAGCGGGTGCCAGGGCGACGGGTCGCCGAGGACCATCCGACCCACCCACGCGTCGGTGGCGAAGCAGAGGTGGCGCAGGGTCTGGATGAACGACCACTCGTCCCCCACCGGCTCGTGCAGCCGGGCCTCCGTCATCGCACGGGCACGCTGCAGGGTCTCGGCCCAGCGCCGCTCGAGGATCTCCCAGGCCCGGCGGAACCCGTCCGGCGTCTCGGGCCGCATCGCAGTGCGCTCGGGGTCACGACGGTTCAGCTCGGCCTCGACGAGCGGAGCGATGTCGACTCCGTTGATCACCACGTTCTGCAGCTCGCCGTGGATCTCGAGGTTCCAGAGGTCGACGCCGCGGAGCCGGCAGTCAGCGATGCCACCACCGCGCAGGTCGGCGCCACGCACCACCACGTCGCGAAGCACCTCACCGCTCAGGTCGTGCTCACGCCGATCGGCCACGGCCAGACCCTAGAACGGCTTCCGGACGTTCGACGTCCGCAAACCCGGCGCGCACCAACGGCCGAATCTCTGCTCTTTGCGCAGAGGCACGGATTAAGGTTGCTTGCATGTCAGCTGTCCAACCGCTCCCGGTGGCCGTGTGCAGCCCGCACCCGGTCGTCCGGACCGGCCTCAAGGCTCTGCTCAGACGCCATCCCGAGCGGTTCCGGGTCGTCCCTGCACCTGACGGTCCCGACCGCGAGGATCCCGGCGTCGTCCTCTACGACGTCTACGCCCTCCGGAGCGGCGACGACGAGCTGGCCGACCTGCTCAGGCAGACCAGCGCCCGCGTCGTTGCCGTCGGACGGGAGCTCCGTCCTGACCTGACCAGCCGGGCACTCGCGGCTGGAGTGGACGGGTCGGTGGCGCTCGGGGCCGACGAGAAGGAGCTGGTCGAAGCAGTGCAGGCCGCGGCTGGTCCGAGAGCGGCCCGCGAGACGACGCGGGCCCCGGTGTCGGTCGCCAGGAGCGGACGGCTGGGTGAGAGGTTCGGCCTCTCGGCGCGCGAGTCCGACGTGCTCGCCCTCATCGTCCAGGGGCTGACCAACAAGCAGATCGCCGACCGGCTCTTCCTCAGCATCAACTCGGTCAAGACCTACGTCCGCAACGCCTACGGCAAGATCGGCGCGGCCAACCGGTCCCAGGCGGTGGGCTGGGCGATCCGGAACGGGTTCGCAGCCGCCGCCGACGACGCCTCCTAGGGGACTATCCGGCGGGCGGGGGCGGCGCGGTTGTCCAGTGACCGGCCGGTGTCATCCGACGCGGTTCAGAGACTGCCGCGGTGGCCCAGGGACTCGAGGACGGAGACCAGGAGCCGGTGCAGGGCGACTCCCCCGAGGATCGGCTCCTCGACGGTGAGCAGCTGGGGCGGGGCGAGCACGAAGCCCCGGTCCTGCCAGCCGCCCAGCCCGCCGTGGCAGCCGACGAGCGGCTCGAAGGCGGCCACCTCGTCGGTGCCGGGGTCGACCGCGCTGTTGACGTAGACCTCGGGGGCCTCGGGCAGCAGCGTGGCGTCGCGGAGCATGGCGGCCGCGTGCGCCCCGAAGCCCTGCAGCGGGTCGTCCCCGTCCACCTCCCCGGTCACCAGGTCCCGGGTGCCATCGGCCCCGATCGCCACGGGACCGGTCCGGGACAGCACCGACACGAACGCGACGCCCGGATGGGCTGCGAGGCCGGACAGGAGAAGTGGCCACCGCTCCTCCAGCTCCTCGCGGAGCATCCGCACCGGCCCGGGCACGAAGACCAGTCCGAGGTTGCCGCTGCCGAGCACCACGAACTCCGTGCCGGTCTCGGCCTCGGTCTCGAGGTGTGCCTCCACGCGGCCGGCCACCGAGCGGGCCAGCCGCTCCGTCGCCCCCTGCGTCGCGGCCAGGTCGTCGGCGAGGGTGCCGACCCTCCCCCACCCCTCGACCGACTGCTCGACGCCGGTGACCGACGCCTGGGCCAGCTCGGCGCAGATGCCGGCCAGGTCGACGCCGTACCGGCTCGCGAACGGCTCGCCCTGGGACTGGCCGTGGTCGGAGAGGACCACCACGTGGTAGTGGCGCGGCACCGATGTAGCCGCCATCGCGATCGTGCCCAGCACACGGTCGAGTGAGGTCAGCGTGGCCAGCGACTCCAGGCGGGTGGCGCCCGCGTGGTGCGCGACCTCGTCGTAGTCCACGTAGTCGACATAGATGCTCGGCGTCCCGCGCTGCATCTCCTCCACCACGAGGGCGGTGTTGAGGTCGCGGAGCAGGCCGTTGCTGACCGCCCGCATCGCGGCGAAGGTCCAGGACCGATGGATCCGCGGCCGGATGCCGAGCCGGTGCTGGCGGGCCCCCTGGAACCGCTCCCGGACGACCTCGCCGATGGTGCGGGCGAGGCTCCGGGCCAGGCCGTCGGGACGGACCAGGTAGCGGGCGACGGCTGCCCGGGTCGGCCGGGCTCCACGCGTGACCTCGACCCTGCTCATGGTGAGGGCCGCGCGGGGCGCGTCGCCGGTGAAGATGTTGGAGATCGACACTCCACCGTCCGCCAGCAGCCCCCGTCCGGTGCTGGCCCGCTTCTCGATGACCGCGGCGTCCGCCGGCCGATTGGCGACGAGGACCCGGCCGAGCTCGCGGTCGTACCAGCGGAAGGCTGGGACGCCGGCCGCGGTGCCGTGCAGGATCGCCTGCTGGCTCGCCGGGGTCGTGCACGGCATCTGCACGATCCACTCGTGCGCGGCATGCGTGCCCGCCTCCACCCACCCCCGCACGACGGGCATCAGCCCGGCCTGCAGCGCCCAGCTCAGGACGGGGTACGACACCCCGTCGAGCTGGACGAAGACGACCCCGGCCGGCTGCCCGGTTTCGGTCCCCGACCCGGACGTGGCACGGTGCAGCAGCGAGGCGGCGAACCCCTCGTCGGTCCCAGCGCTGAGCAGCCACGTGATCGCGGTGCCGACCATGGCGGCGAGCCAGGCCGCGGCGAAGACGGTCCAGAACGAGTCGAACCGCACCCCGGGGACGACCGAGAGCGCGGCCAGCATGATCAGCGCCTGCCCGAACAGCGCCGCCAGGGCCACGGCGAGCCAGCCGACCCGTGCGACGACCGCCACCAGCACCGGACGAACCACGAGGCCCAGCGCCCCGGTGAGGGCGGACCCCGCCAGGATCGGCCACCACGAGTCGAAGGAGAGACCCTTCAGGAGCCAGGCGGCCACAGCCAGGGCAAGCGCGCTGACCGCCCAGGCCGCGAGCAGCCGTGCCACGTCGGTGCCGCGGACCCCCCATCGCGGGGCACCTCTGATGGCGGTGGGGTCAGACACCAATGCGCGACCCGCCTCTCTGTCCGTCTCGTCTGTCCGTCCCTGGGGCGTGCCACCTGTTCCGGCGCCCCAGCCGACCGCCTCGGGGATGCCGGCTGCCTCCCCCGTGCCGGGTGAAGTCGCGACGACGCGACCACTGTGGCTGAGCCGGGTCACCCAACTCGGGTGACGCGGTGTGGCCACCCGCGCCGCAGCATGACCACGGCGTACCAGCGGAGAAAGGCGGTCGGGTGGCCACGGCGTCTCCGTCGCACGTCCAGGGGCCCTCGCCGGCCCGGCGAGTGCCGCGTGGCGTCGTGCTGCTCATGGGCCTGGCCGCGGCCGTCGTGGTCGTCGCCGGCATGAAGGCCGCCGAGTCCCTGGTCGGCCCGACGTTCCTCGCCCTGGTGGTGGTGATCACCGCGCATCCGCTGCGGGAGTGGCTCGCGCGCCGGCTTCCGTCGTGGGTGGCGACCACGCTCTGCCTGGTCGTGATCTACGCGCTGGCGATCCTGCTGGCCGTCACGCTCCTGGTGTCCGCGGCCAGGCTGGCGTCCCTGCTGCCCGACTACCAGGACGACCTGGACGACCTCGTCAGCAGTTTCACCGGAGGGCTGCACCGCCTCGGCATCTCGACTGCCCAGGTGGACAACCTGAAGGAGGGGTTCGACCTCTCCCGGCTGACCGGCGTGATCTCGTCCGCACTCAGTGACCTGCTGGGGGTCACCTCGGCGCTGGTCCTCGTCCTCGCGCTGGTGCTCTTCATGGCCATGGACAGCGCGATGTTCCCGCGCCACCTCGCGGCCGCGGCCGACCTCCGGCCGCACCTGGTGGAGGCGCTGACCGACTTCGCCCACGGCACCAGGCGCTATCTGGTCGTCTCGACGGTGTTCGGGTTGATCGTCGCCGTCCTCGACACCGTGGCGCTGGCGCTCCTGGACGTCCCCGCGCCACTTCTCTGGGGGCTGCTCGCCTTCCTCACCAACTACATCCCGAACATCGGGTTCGTGATCGGCCTGGTCCCACCGGCGCTGCTCGCACTGCTCGACGGCGGCTGGACGGACATGCTGGCCGTGGTCGCGGTCTATTGCATCCTCAACCTGGTCATCCAGTCGGGCATCCAGCCGCGCGTGGTCGGCGACTCGGTGGGCCTCTCGACGACGCTGACGTTCGTGTCCCTCGTGTTCTGGACCTGGGTGATCGGGCCGCTGGGGGCGATCCTCGCGATCCCGCTCTCCCTGCTGGTGCGCGCGGTCCTGCTGGACGCCGACCCCGCCAGCAGCTGGCTGCGCCCGCTCGTCACCAACCGGACCGACCCCTGAGGCGTGCCGGCCCGGGTCTCAGTCCTCCGGGATCGTCAGCACCTCGACCACATCGAGCCCAAGCGAGCTGAGCAGGTTGAGGACCCCCTGCAGCTCCTCCTGGTCGGAGATCTGGCCGGTCAGTGTCGTGGAGGCCCGGTGGTGGCGAGCCGTCAGGTGCGGGAACGCGCTCGTGAGCTCATCGGTCATCTCCGCGTCCACCCGGATCAGCATCCTGGCCACGTCACCCACCAGCTCACCTGCTCCTGGTTCCCGCTGCGCCACCTCACCCGGCCGCGCGCCCCGCCGACTCCACCCGACGCTAGGGCGTCCGCCGTGGGCGTGACCTCACCGGAATCGGGCGAGGCCCGCCACCGGCGTGGCCAACGGTCCGTTCACCACAAACGGGTGAGGCTCCCTCCCACCGGTGGGACGAGCGTGGGTGCTCCCGGTGACCGTGCGCTCGGCGCGGTCCGAAGCGAGTGCGGGGAGGCCTCGATGGCGCGCAGGACGAGCCTGACGGTGTGGCTCTACGACACCGCGATGGGCGCCGCGGCCGGCGAAGTCCGGCTCAAGGACCTCCAGCAGCAGAAGGCGGTCTCGGTGCTCGACGCCGTGACCATCACCTGGGTCCCCGGCGCCGACGAACCGCGGGTCGGCCACCTGCGGCACAGCACGGCGGGTGCGGCAGCGAAAGGGTCGGCGCTCGGCGCGCTGGTGGGCGCCCTGTTCCTGGCGCCGGTCGTCGGCGCCGCGGCGGGCGCCGGCATCGCCGGGCTCGCACAGAAGGTGCGCGGCAGCGGCATCGACGACGGCTTCCTCGAGGAGCTCAGGAGCAGCCTCTCGCCTGGAACCTCGGCCCTCCTCGTGCTCGCGGGCGACGCCGACCTCGACATCGTCCGCCCGTTCGTCGAGCGCGGCCTGGCCCGCGGCGACGTACGGCTCATGCACGCGTGGCTCTCCGATGATGCGCCGGAGGCGCTCCATGCCCTGGTCGAGGACGCGTCGCCGGGCGACGATCCGGCCTGAGGACCCCGCGCGGGCCACGTGAACACGGCCAGGTGGGTGGCGGCACCAGAGGGCCGCGGGCCTATGCTGGAGCGGGACGTGGACGGGGTCGCGTCCGTTCCACACCGACCTCCGGCGCGAAGCACCGGACCGACAGTTCGGCGTGGCCGAGGCCTGAGAGACCCGGGGGGACCTGGGCTCTGCTCCGTCGAGGCAGGAGACCCCATGGCTCGGGCTCACACCTCGCCCGGTGCAGCGCAGCCCGGACCTGACGAGGTCTCACGCGCGGAGCCGGCCGCCGACCCGCCGCACGGAGGCCCGCGCCTGCCCCGGGTCTATGTGCCTCGGAGCCGGCTCTGGGAGCGGCTGGACCACGCCACCGGGTCCGCCGTGACGCTGCTCGTGGCGCCGGTCGGCGCCGGCAAGACGCTCGGTGTCGGCGGCTGGCTGCACCACACGGCCGCGCCCCAGGCCGCCGGTGCGACGTGGATCCACGCAGACGCCACGTGGACGCCCGATCGCCTCGGTGCCGTCCTCGACGCGGCCGTCGCGACACCGGACGACGTTCAGACGGATCCGCGGCTGGTCGTGGTCGACGACGCACACGCGCTGCCCACCGCAACCGTGCGGTTGGTGGACGAGCGGCTCACCGAGGCGCCCGAGCGGCTGCGCGTGCTCCTCGTCAGCCGGTGGGACCTGCCGCTGACCCGGCTGCTGCCCGAGCTGCTCGGGAACCTCACCGTGCTCCGCGGTGACCTCCTGCGGATGGGCGACGCGGAGTGCGCCGCGCTGGTCTCCGAGCACGCCCAGACGACGGACCCCGAGGTGGTGCGGGCGGTGACCAACCACGCGCAGGGCTGGTGTGCGGTGGTGGTCCTCGCCGCTCGGGCGGTGGGAGCGGCGCCTGACCCGCTGGCGGCCGCGCAGCGGCTGGCCTCGGGGAACATCTCCATCGCGGACCGGGTGGCCAGCGAGGTCTTCACCGCGCTCACCCCACGACAGCGCCACCTGCTCCTGTGCGTGGCCGCCGAGGGCGTCGTGTCGGCGGGCTTCGCCGTCCATCTCGCCCATGACCCGCTGGCCGTGGACATCCTGGTGGACCTGGAGAACACCGGACTGCTGGTCAGCCGGGTCCCGTCGGACAGCTCGAGCGATGACCCCCTGTCGACCCGGTACCGCATCCACCCGCTGCTCGTCGAGGTGATCCGGCGCCGGCTCGTCGCCGGCGGCGTCGACGTCGCGCAGGCTCGGGCGAGCGTGGTCCGGGCGGTGCACCTGGACCTCGCGCGCGGCCTGGCCGAGGGCGCGTTCGAGCGGCTGGTCGGCGTCAACGCCCAGGAGGAGGCCGCGGACCTGCTCGCCCGCGAGGGAGTGCGGATGGCGCTCAGCCGCCGCAGCGCACCCGAGGTGCTGGACTTCGTACGCCGGCATCCCGACACCGTCGACGCACGCCCGGACACGTGGTTCGCCGTCGCCCTGGACCGGTGGGTGTGCGACGACCTGGAGCAGGCGCGGCACTGGATCGACAGGATCGTGGAGCACCGGCCGGGTGGCGACGAGGCCGGCCACCCCGACGAGGTGCTCGCGTGCGTCCGGCTGTGGAGGGCCCGGCTGGGTCTGGAGCCGGTGTACGCCGCAGTGGGCAACGCCAAGCGAGTGATGATCGCCTCGCGCACCAAGCCGTCCTCCGACGACGGGAGCGCCGCCGTGCTGCCGATCCTGGCCAGCGAGCTCGGCGTGGCCCAGAACTGGCTCGGCGAGCTGGCCGAGGCCGAGGCCAGTCTGTCCGTCGCCGTCGGGCTCGCGCGGGCACAGGGGCAGCCGGCCATGGTCGTCTCGGCTCTGTCACACCTCGCCTTCACCGAGCTGATGGCGGGCCGGGAGCGCACCTGTGCCGAGGTCGCCACCGAGGCCCTCGGCAGGCTCGAATCGGCGGACGCGTTCCGCGCGCGCAACTCGCCGTCCCGTGCCGCGCTGGCCCTTCTCCTCAGCGGGCTGGTCGACCTGCCGTGGCCGACCGAGCCGATCGAGCCGCTCGGTGCCGGGACCGGGACCACGGTCCACGGTGCCGACCTGTGCACCCGATTCTGGCTGCGCATGCGCGACGCCCGGCTGGCCCTGACCGCGGGGTCCGTCGCGCTCGCCGAGCGCGTGCTCGCCACACCGCTGGAGCATCCGCTACTGGCCGACGCGCACCTTCCCGACCACCTCCGCGCCGCACTGCTCCTCGAGCGCTCCTTCCTGGCCGCACTCTCGGCGGACCGGCACGCGCTCAGGGCCCTCGAGTCGGAGCTCGCCGCGCTGGGCGCCGCCGGTGAGACCGAGCTGGTGGGCGGGCTGCGCGCCGACCTCGCTGGGGACCGCCGGGCCGCGGCGGATGCCTTCGAGGCCGCTGCCGCGGACGCGACGTACTCCCAACCACCGAGCCGCGCGCTGGCGCTGGTCTGCCGGGCGCAGCTCCTCGACGCGCTCGGCCAGCAGGACGAGGCACTCGAGGTCATGGCGGAGGCCGCGACCGCCACCGAGGTACGCCGCAACGCGGTGCCCTTCCTGGGCTGGTGCCGCCAGGGGACGCCGGTCGCGTCCCTGCTGCAGCGCCTGGACGGGGTCTCCACCTCGCCGTGGGTCCACGAGCTGGCCGCCGCCACCGCCGACCGACCCGACATCACCAGCGTCTTCGCCCCGGTGACCGCGACCCCTCGCGAGCGCGAGGCGGTGCTCCCTGCGGTCGTCCGGCCGGTGCTCTCACCCCGCGAGCGCGAGGTGCTCGCCGAGCTGGCTCGCGGGTCGACCTACGCGGACATCGCGGCCTCACTCTTCGTCTCCGAGAACACGGTCAAGACCCACGTGTCGAGCCTCTACGGGAAGCTCGCCGTCTCCCGGCGCAGCGAGGCGCTCGCGGTCGCCCGGAGCCAGCACCTGCTCTGATGGGTGAGGATGACCGGCATGTCCTCCTCTTCTCCGCCGCCGGTCCCCGGTGCCGACCGGCTCGCCGACCACTGGGGCGTGATCCTCGCCTACGGGCTGGTCAGCATCGGCCTCGGGCTGGTGCTCGCGGTGTGGCCCGACGAGACGCTGGTCGTGTGTGCCGTCCTGATCGCGATCCAGATCCTGGTGTCCGGCGTGCTGCGGATCGTGGTGGCCGTCGGCGCCCGGGGCCTCGACGGCGGCGTCCGGGCGCTGCACGGGCTCATCGGCGGCCTGGCCATCATCGTCGGCCTGCTCTTCCTGCGCGACCCGGTGCAGACCCTGCTGGTCATCGGCATCCTGCTCGGGGTGTGGTGGGTCATCTCCGGGGTCATCGACGTCGTGGGAGCGCTGGTGTCGCCCGTCCACGAGCGCCGGGTGTGGGACCTCGTCACGGGCGCGATCAGCATCCTCGCCGGCGGCTTCCTGCTGGTGAACCCGAAGCTGTCGCTGGGGGTGCTGGTGGTCGTCATCTGCGTGTGGCTGTTCGCGATCGGCGGCATCGCGGTGGCCTCCGCGCTCGTGCTGCGCTCGGACCGGCACCGCCGATCCACGGGTGCCGCCGGCCCGACGACCGCACCTGCCGGGTGACGCTCACCCAGGACGGGTGAAGCAGCCACCCGTCCGAGGACCCGATCCTGTCCGGGACCCGACCGGAGGTGAGGAGTGCACACTTACCGCTGGGCCAGGCTGGTCGTCATCACTGTCCTGGTCCTCGCGTTCTACTTCCTGGCGCCGATCGAGTCCGAGCCCGAGGGCGGCATCGTCCTGCGGGCCGTCCTGGCGGTGCTCGTGTTCACGGGCCTGGCTGCCTCGCTGGTGATCCAGATCCGGCTCTCGCTGGCCGACGAGAGTCGCCGGCTCGACGGCCTCGTCACCGCCATCGTCTGCGTCTGGGTCGTCTTCGCCCTCTCGTTCTACGGGCTCGCCGACCACCAGCCCGGCCAGGTCTCGGGGTTGGACACCAAGGTCGACTCGCTCTACTTCACGGCCTCGACGATGCTGACCGTCGGCTACGGCGACGTGCACGCCACTGGCCAGTTCGCGCGAGTCCTGGTCCTGCTGCAGATGCTGTTCGACGTGGTCTTCGTGGCCGCCGCCGCCGGAACGGTGAGCGCACACCTGCGACGCCAGGCCAGCCAGGCTCAGGAACGCAAGACGCAGCGGAACCCGAGGTGAGAGGTGGTGTCGCGGACGCCGTGGCCCTGACGGGCCGCCGGGCGGTACCGCCGGCAGTACTGCGGGGAGCAGAGGTGCGAGCCGCCCTTGGTCACCATCCGGTCCTGCTCGGCGAGGAGAGGGCGCACCGGCCCACCGCAGCAGGTGGGCACCGGCAGCGCCGTCGCGGCCGCCACTTCGGCACCCGCGGAGAGGTGGGTCGGTGTCCACCGCGTCCGGGTCCACTCCCAGACGTTGCCCACCATGTCGAAGAGCCCGTAGCCGTTGGCGGGGTAGGCCGCCACCGGTGAGGTGCGGTGGTGCCCTCTCGCGTCGTCCGAGCGCCACGGGAAGTCGCCCTGCCAGATGTTGGCGAGCACCGCTCCGTCGGGGTGGAGCTCATCACCCCACGCGTAGTCGGCGCCGCCCGCCAGACCTCCACGGGCGGCGTGCTCGAACTCTGCCTCGCTCGGCAGCTGGAGACCGGCCCATGCGGCGTACGCCGCCGCGTCCTCCCATCCGATGTGCACCACCGGGTGCTCGGCCACGTCCCGCCAGTCGGACCCCGGGCCCTCGGGGGCCCGCCACGACGCGCCCGGGCACCAGCGCCACCACTGCGTCCAGTCGTCGAAGGACACCGGGCCGTCGGTCTGGGTGAACACCTGCGACCCCGGCACCAGGAGCTCGGGGTCGGCGCCGGGGAAGTCCGCCGGGTCCGGGGCGCGCTCCGCGACGGTCACGTGGCCGGTCCGCTCGACGAACCCCGCGAACTCGGCGTTGGTGACCGGGTGAGTCATCCAGACGACGTCAGCCACCACGACGTCGACCTCGGGGGTCTCCTCGGAGTAGAAGTGCCTGCTTCCCATGCGCGTCGCAGCACCGGGCACCGGCACCATCGGCCGGTCGTGGCGTGCAACTCGTCCGTCCGTCCCGCGTCACTCCCTCGCCATGGCCGCGGCGGCCTCGCGCTCGAGGTCGATGTAGCTCTCGCCGCTGACGTCGACGGCCACGCCGAGGATGGTGCCGCCGGTGAAGGTGAACGGCGCGTCGTAGTGCCGGCTCACCCGGTCCCCGCTGTCGAAGCCCACACACAGGCCGTCGCCGCAGAGCGTGAACTTCCCGATCTGCGCGCGCATCGGTCCCTCCGCGACCACCGTCTCGTCGACGCTGAGCCGAGTTGTGCCCACTGACTCGCCGTGCTCGCCGGCGCCCTCTCGGACGAACTCCATGCCGAGGACGTGGTTGCCCGGCTCGAGCTCGCCGGAGACGAACGCCTGCTCGGGTGGTATGCCGAGGAAGTTGTAGACGTAGTGCAGCTTGCGGTCCTTGAGGAACATCGCGTGGCCGCCGAACCGCGACCCGTGGGCGAAGATCACGCCCTCGGACCCGGCGGTGACCTCGACGTCGGCGACGATCTTGAACGACCGGCCCCGCACGTTGACCGCCACGGCCTCGGGCACCGGCGCGGTGTGCGGGTAGTAGACGTAGCGGTCCCGCGCCGGCTCGGCCTGCGGGCGCTCGACGGTGATCAGCTCCATCGCGGTCCGGTCGTCCAGCGGGAGCACGAGGTTGCGCTCGGCCTCCTCGAACCACGTGCCGATGAGCTCCTGCAGCTTCTCCGGGTGCTCGGCCGCCAGGTCGTGGCACTCGGAACGGTCCTCGTCGACGTGGTAGAGCTCCCACCGGTCCTCGTCGAACCGCCCGAGGCCGCTGATCGGCGCGTGGATGGCCGCAGCCTTCCAGCCGTCCTGCCAGATGCCGCGCGTCCCCAGCATCGCGTAGTACTGCCGCTCCTTCGTGGTCGGCGCCGCACCGTCGTCGAAGCTGTAGCGCATCGACGTGCCGTTCAACGGGTGCTGCTCGACCCCTCGGTAGGTGGTCGGCATCTCCACACCGACAACGTCGAGGATCGTCGGCACGATGTCGGTGGCGTGGTGGTACTGGTGCCGCATCTCGCCGCGGGCCCGGATGCCGGCCGGCCAGTGGACGACCATCGGGTCGCACGTGCCACCGGCGAACTGCGAGTAGCGCTTGAACATCTGGAACGGCGTACTGAAGGCCACCGCCCAGCCGGTCGGGTAGTGGTTGTAGGTGTCCGGGCTGCCGAGGTCATCGATGCGGCTGAGGTTCTCGGCGAGGTCGTCGGGGTAGCCGTTGAAGAACTTGTTCTCGTTGACCGAGCCGTGCGGCGTCCCCTCCCCCGACGCGCCGTTGTCCGCGCAGTAGAAGATCAGGGTGTTGTCCAGCTGACCGGTGCGCTCGAGATGGTCGATGATCCGGCCGGTCTGCACGTCGGTGTACTCCGAGAAGCCGGCGAACACCTCGGCCATCCGCGAGAAGAGCCGTTTCTCGTCCGCGTCGAGGCTGTCCCACGGGCGCACGGCGTCAGCGGGGTTCGCGACGTCGTCGGGCATCGGGTTGATCGGCGTCAGCTGGGTGCCCTCGGGCATGACCCCCTTCTCCACCATCCGCGCCAGCACCCATTCGCGGTAGGCCTCGTAGCCGTCGTCGAACATGCCGCGGTACTTCTCGGCGTACTCCGGCGGGCTGTGGTGCGGCGCGTGGTTGGCGCCGGGGCAGTACCACATGAACCACGGCTTGGAGCGGTTGGCGGACTGCTGGTCGCGCAGCATCCGGATCGCCTGGTCGGCGAGGTCCTTGGAGAGGTGGTAGCCCTCCTCCGGGCGCGCGGGCTGCTCGATGTACCGGTTGTCCTCGACGAGGTCGGGGTACCAGTTGTTGGTCTCGCCGCCGAGGAAGCCGTAGAAGCGGTCGAAGCCCTTGGCCAGGGGCCACTCCGAGCGGCTGCCACCGCTGGCGAGGTCCTCCTCGGGAACGTTGTGGTTCTTGCCGACCCAGAAGGTGCTGTAGCCGTTGTCCTGCAGGACCTGCCCGATGGTCGCGCACTCCGCGGGCAGCCGACCCGCCGCGCCCGGGAAGCCGTCGGTCCCCTCCATGATGCAGGCGCAGCGGTTCACATGGTGGTTGCGACCGGTCAGGAACACCGAGCGGGTCGGCGAGCACAGCGCGGTCGTGTGCCACTGGGTGTAGGTGAGCCCGTTGTCCGCGAGCCGCTGGAGGGTCGGCATCTCGATCCGCCCACCGTACGGCGACCAGGCGGCGAGCCCGGTGTCGTCGTAGAGGATCACCAGGATGTTGGGCGCACCCTCCGGCGCCCGGGTCAGCTCGTAGGGACCCCAGTCGGGGACCGAGTCCCGGACGTCGAGCTGGATCACTCCCTTGAACTCATCGGTCATGGTCTCGTCCTTGCGCTCGCGGAGCCCCAGCCGCGACCACGACTGCGGTGCCCCGACCCTGCGCGGGCGCGGTGCACCGCCGGCACACCCGATTCGGGTGACCGGCCGGCACGAGGCGGTTGCTCCAGGTGTGCCTCAGGTGTGCCTCAGCTCGCGAGGGCCTTCGCCTTCAGGGTCTCGAACTCCGCCTGGGTGATGGAGCCCGCATCCAGCAGGGCCTTGGCCTGGCTGATCTGGTCCGCGGCCGAGGCGCCGCCGCCGCCTCCCGCGACCGAGCGGATGTACTCGTCCTGGGCGGCGCGTGACTCGGCGAACTGCGCGGCCTGCCGCGACGCCATGTCGTTGCCGCGCGTGATCAGGTAGACGATCGCGGTGATGAAGGGGAAGAACAGGAGGCAGAAGATCCAGAGGGCTTTCATGCCCCCTGACGTGCCCTTGTCGCGGAACAGGTCGGCGATGATGTTGAACATCACCATCAGGTAGGCCACGAAGGCGAAGCTGACGATGATGAACCAGATGATGTCCCAGAAACTCATGCGCACACGGTCGTTGGCCCGGGTCCCCCGCTCCTCACCCGCAACGGGTGAACGCCGGGCTCACGGCGCAGCGGCCCGGTCGAGGATCCCGGCGAGCGCGGGGCGCAGCTGGGCCGTGGCCCCCTCGTCGGTCGAGCGCCAGGCCACCACGCCGTCGGGCCGGACCAGCGCTGCCCCGTGCAGCGTGCCGGGGTCGTCGAGCTGCTGGACGGCCACCGGCACGCCCACCAGCCGCTGGGCCTCATCGGCAGCCTCGGTCCAGCCGTCGACGTCCTCGGTGACCATCAGCGCGAAGCCGTGGCCCGCCACGTCCACCGTCGACCGCCCGTCGACCCACCGGTGCGGCGCGCGGGTGCCGGGCAGCCAGCTCTGCGAGCGCGGGTCGTCCAGCGGCTGGTCCGGAGCGTCCCCGCCGACCACCGCGCTCGAGCGGTAGGTCGCCCCGAGCTCGATCGACGCGTCGTCGAGCGGTGGCTGCAGGTCCTCGCGAGGCAGCGACGGGTCGACCCGCAGCACGTAGCGGGTGTAGGCCTGCTCCACGGTGAGCGCGGAGATGGGGCGGCGCTCCTCGGAGTACGACGCGAGCAGGCCCGGGCCCGCGAGTCCCTTGCTGACCAGGGCCAGCTTCCACGCGAGGTTGTGCGCGTCGGCCACCCCGGTGTTGCCGCCGAACCCGCCGGTGGGAGGCATGACGTGCGCGGAGTCGCCGGCGAGGAAGACCCGGCCGCGGGAGAAGGTCTCCGCGGTGGCCGCGCTCGCACTCCACTCCTGGACGTTCTCGATCTCGATGGGGAGCTGCTCGGGCGCGCCGAGGGCGGTGCGCACCATCGCCACGCACCGCTCGGTCGAGACGTCGTCGCCGACCCGGGTGTTGCGCTCGCCGTCCGGACCGATGGTGGAGAAGACCGCGAGGAACCCGGAGTCGCCGGTGATCGAGAACCGGAAGAACCCGAGCAGCGTGGGGTGGTTGACGTAGACCACGCTCAGGTTCCGGTCCCCCAGGAGCCCGGTCACGTCCGCCTTGAAGTAGATCGTCACGCAGTCCGCGAAGCTCCCCCGGCCGGTCATGGCGACCCCGAGCCGCTCGCGGACGCCGCTGTGTGCGCCGTCGGCGGCGACGAGGTAGTCGGAGGTGATCACCTCGTCCGGCCCACCGTCGCGGGGGCGGATCACCGAGCGGACCTGGTCGTCTCCCTCCCCGAACGAGACCAGCGTCGTGGCGTACCGGTGCTCGGCGCCGAGCTCGGCAGCACGGTCGCGGAGCACGGGCTCGAGACCGACCTGGGTGATGAAGAGGCGGTCGGTGGGGCTGAGCTCCTCCACGCCCTCGTTGTAGGAGTGGAAGAAGTACTGGATCTCCTTGCCGCCGAGGCTCTCCACGGCCATGATCGCGCCGTTCTGCACGAACTCCGCGGCCGCCGCCTCCTCGACGGCGCCCTGCAGGCCGATCGAGCGGAACACCTCCATGGTGCGCTGGTGGAACGACGCGGCGCGCGGGTGGATGGCGGTGCCGTGGTGGCTCTCGACCAGCACATGCGGCACGCCCTGGTCGGCGAGCAGCGCCGAGGTGGTCAGCCCGACCAGGCTGCCCCCGACGACGAGCACGGGGACATGACGCTCAGCCATCCCTTGTCGCCACCTGGATCACAGCCTCTCGCACGCTATCGGACAACTGTCCGACTGGCGGTCACCCGCCACTGTGCTCCACGAGCGGCACCGCGTCAACGACCTCCCCTCCCCTGATCCGTTCCGCCGTCGGTCTCGGACTTCGCGGGAGAAACGCCACGGACGATCCGCTCGAGCGTCCGCAACGCCGCCAGTGTGGATGCTGAGCCTCGCGTAGCGTGCGAGCCCTTGGAATCGGTCATCTAGTGCCCCCGGAACGCCTCCTCGAGCCACCACGAGGGCTGGTCGGCCACTACCTTGATGTCGATGAGCAGTGGAGTGTCGCGTGGCCCGTCGAGCCAGTCGCGTACCTGGGCGAGGTCGTGCCGCTGGCGGACCGTCACCCCGGTGAAGCCGTAGCCCCGGGCGACGGCGGCGATATCGGTGTCCGGGAAGGTCACCGTGGCGAGGTCGTGCCCGTCCGGGGAGAAGTGATGGACCTCGGCGCCGTACGCGGCGTCGTTGTAGACCACCACCACCATGGGGAGACCCAGCCGCCGTACGGTGTCGAGCTCCGCGGCGCCCATCAACGCGCCGCCATCCCCCAGCGCCGCTACCGGGAACCGGTCCGGTTGGGCCAGAGCCGCACCGATCGCGGTGGCCAGTCCGAGGCCGATGGACTGGAAGGCCTGGGTGAAGCAGAAGCCGCGCTCGTCCGGCACCGCGAGGAACATGCTCGGGTAGCCCATGAAGTTGCCCGAATCGACGGCGACGACCCGGTCGGCGGGGAGCAGGTCGTCCAGCGCGATGGTCACGGCGCGGGGATCGATGCGCCCCTCACCGGACAGGTCCTCGAAGGGCACCTGCCGCCACTGCAGCGACTCCGAGATCCGGGCGCGCACGTCCTCGGTGCGGTAGCCCTCCCGCTCGACGTCCGATGCCTGATGCACGGCCCGTGCCGTGGCGGCCGTGTCCCCGACGACGCCGAACGAGAGCTCCCGGTGAGCCCCTAGTGCCTCCTTCGTGTCGTCGACCTGGACGACTGTCGCACCGGGCGAGATGAGCGCGCCATGGCGCATGGTCCACATGTTGAGCGCGCATCCCCAACCGACGATCAGGTCGGCACCGCGGATCAGTTCTGCGGCCAGCGGTGAGGCGAAGCCGCCGGACACGTCGAGCGACCACTCCTCGCCATGGAACAGGCCCTTGGCCACCGCCGAGGTTGCCAGCAGTGCGCCGTGCGCCTGTGCAAGCGCGCCGAGTGCGTCGCGAGCGGCATCCGACCGCGCACCGCGACCGGCCACGAACACGGGCCGCCGGGCCCCACGCAGTGCCTCGACGAGTCGGGCCACGTCCTTCGCGGACGGCTCGATCGGCGCGGGGGCGTCCGGCAGGCGGGGTGGTGCCACGGCCACGGCTTCCTCCGCCTGGACCTCCAGAGGCAGGTTGAGTACGACGGTGCGCCGCCCGTGCAGCGCGGCGGCCACCGCGTCGACCGCCTCCTGGGCGGCCGTGGCCGCGGACGTGATCCGCATCGGGACGGCGCCGACCGAGCGTGGCAGTGCCTCCTGGTCGACGTAGAAGTTCGACCGCGGCTGGGACACCTCCGCGGCCAGCACCAGCAGCGGCGTGCGGGACTTGGCGGCTTCTGCGATCCCGGTCATCGCGTTCGTCAGGCCGCAGCCCTGGTGCACGGTCAGGGCTGCGGCCGTGTCCGCCGTCCGGGCATAGGCGTCCGCCATCGTGGCTGCACCGCCCTCATGACGACTGGCGACGAAGCGAGCCCCGGCGTCGACCATCGCGCCGGTCACGAGGAAGTTGCCGGAGCCGACGACGCCGAAGACGTGGTCCACCCCCGCTGCGACCAGGGCGCCGCCCACGGCCTGCGAGACCTTCATGGCCGTCGGTCAATGCTCCACGAGGGCCAGCACGCGCACCGGCGAGCCGGATCCACCGACGATCCGCAGGGGTGGGGCCACCACCACCGCGCCCGTCGGCGGCAGCCGGTCGAGGTTCTGCAGCTGCGCCAGACCGTACTTGCCGTTGCCCATCAGGAAGGAGTGGCAGGGGAACGCCGGGTCGAAGGAGTGCGCGGCACCGGCGTCAGTGCCGACGGTCTCGACTCCGATGCCCTGCAGGGCCGACTCCTCGGCCACCCAACGCGCGCACTCCGCCGACATCCCAGGGCTGGTGGGGCCGGTCTCGGTGTTGTTGATCATGTCCGCCTGGGTGACCCGGGCCGACCAGCCGGTGCGGCACAGCAGCCAACCGCCCGCCGGCAGGGCACCGTGTTCGGCCTCGAAGGCCCGGATGTGCTCGACCTCGATCAGGAAGTTGGGGTCATCGGACACCCGGTCTGCGACGTCGAGCACGACTGCTGGAGCCAGGAAGGCTGCCGGCGGCACCGACCCGACGTCGGCCATGTCCTTGCCGGTCACCCAGTGGTTCGGGGCGTCGAAATGGGTGCCGGTGTGTTCGCCGGTGCGGAAGTTGTTCCAGTACCACGCCGGTCCGCGGTCGTCGTACCGGCTGATCTCCTCCAGTTGGAAGCGTGCGGTCTGCCCGAACTCCGGCGGCAGCTCGAGGATCGGTGTCTCCGCGGAGAGAGGTGCCGTGAGGTCGACCACTTCGACTCTTCCGTCCGCGAGGGCATCGACGAGGTCGGACAGCACGGTCATACGGCGCGGCCGCTCAGCACGGACTCGTCGAGCCCGCCGTCCTTGTCCGGGTCCACCGCGCTCATCAGGCTCTCCTTTGCTGGGTACCGATGATGACGACCATCGATGAAGCACGATAGTCCCGCGCGAGCAGGAGTTCAGAAGCCCTGGGCCAGGCGGTAGTAGGCCTGGTTCCACCTCAACTCGCGCTGGAAGTCGCGCAGGGTCGTGGCCTCGTCGATCACCAGGAGCTCGGTCCGCGCGATCTCGGCGAAGTCGCGGAACACCTCGGCCCCGACGGCGGTCGTCATCACGGTGTGGTGCGCGGCGCCGGCGGTGAGCCAGCACGCGGCGCTGGTCGTGAAGTCGGGCTCGGGCTTCCAGACCGCGCGCCCGACGGGGAGCCGCGGCAGCTCCGGAGCCTCGACCACCTCGACCACGTTGGCCACGAGGCGGAACCGGTCGCGCATGTCGCTCATGGCCACCACCAACGCGGGTCCGGCGTCGGCGGTGAAGACGAGCCTGACCGGGTCGTCCCTCCCGCCGATGCCCAACGGGTGGACCTCGAGCCGCGGCCTGGCCGTGGTCAGCGACGGGGCGACCTCCAGCATGTGCGCACCGAGGATCTTCTCCTCGCCCGGGACGAGGTCGTAGGTGTAGTCCTCCATGAGGCTGGCTCCACCGGGAAGACCCGTGCCCATGACGTTGGCGACGCGCACCAACACCGCTGTCTTCCAGTCACCCTCCGCACCGAAGCCGTAGCCCTCGGCCATCAGCCGCTGGACCGCCAGACCGGGCAGCTGCCGCAGCGACCCGAGGTCCTCGAACGTCGTGGTGAACGCGCCGAACCCTCCCTCCTCGAGGAACGTGCGGAGGCCGACCTCGATAGCGGCGCCGTCCCGCAGCGACTGGTGCCGCGCCCCGTCGGGTCGCAGCTCCTCGCTCACGTCGTATTGGTCGACGTACTCCTCGACCAGCGAGTCGACCTCCTCGGAGGAGGCGGCGTCCACGGCCGCGGCGAGGTCGTTGACCCCCCAGGTGTTGACCTCGACGCCGAACCGGAGCTGGGCCTCGGTCTTGTCGCCCTCGGTGACGGCGACGTGGCGCATGTTGTCGCCGAACCTGGCGAGCCTCAGCGATCGCGCGGCCGCCCAGCCCGCGCACGCGCGCTGCCAGTCCTCGACCTGCCGCACGACCGACGGGTTCGACACGTGGCCGACGACGGTCTTGCGGGCCACCCCGAGGCGGGTCTCGATGTAGCCGAACTCTCGGTCACCGTGCGCCGCTTGGTTGAGGTTCATGAAGTCGAAGTCGATCTCGGCCCACGGCAGCTCGACGTTGGCCTGCGTGTGCAGGTGCAGCAGCGGCTTCCGCAGGGCCTCGAGCCCAGCGATCCACATCTTCGCCGGGCTGAAGGTGTGCATCCAGGCGATGACGCCGACGACGTCGTCGCGCGCGTTCGCGTCGAGAGCCAGCCGCCGGATGCTGTCGGAGTCCTTCAGCACCGGCTTCCACACGACCTTCAGCGGGAGGCCGCCCAGACCCGCCGCTACGGCTTGCGACTGGTCCGCGACCTGGCGCAGGGTGTCCTCGCCGTAGAGCGTCTGGCTGCCGGTGACGAACCAGATCTCGCTGCGGTCGAAGGGGCTGGTCAGCGGCGTGCGGGTCATGGCGCGTCCTTCACAGGTGGTCGACCGCCGCGGCCTCGACGGCGAGCCCGGCGCGGTAGGTGTCGAGATAGGTGGCGAAGCCGGCGACGTCGGGGGGCGAGGGATCGAGCGGCGTGAAGGCCGACCGCGCGAAGACCTGGCGGCCCAGATGCTCGTGCAGGGGGCCGTGCCCGTCGGCGGCGTACGACGCCAGGACGGCGACGCCCCAGGCACCGCCCTCGGAGGCATGGTCGCCGACCGCGACGGGTACGTCGAGGGCGGCGGCCAGCAGGCGCTGCGCGACGTGGGCGGTGCGAAACACCCCGCCGTGCGCGACCAGACGGTCGATCGCGACCTTCTCGTCCCCGAGGGCGCGCATACCGATCGCAAGGGTGGCGAAGACCCCATAGACGTGCGCGCGCATGAGGTTGGCCAACGTGAAGCGGCTTCCCGGGCCCCGGACGACCAGCGGCCGGCCCGCCGCGAGCCCCGCAACCGGTTCGCCGGCCAGGTGGTTGTAGGCGAGCACGCCGCCCGCGTCGGGTTCGCCGTCCAGGGCCTCCAGCAGCAGCGTCTCGAAGACGGCGTCGACGTCCATCGGATTCCCCGCGGCCTGCGCGAAGCGCGCGAACTGCCCCACCCAGGCCTCCAGGTCGGCGGCCCCGTTGTTGCAGTGCACCATCGCGACAGGGTCCCCGGCCGGGGTGGTCACGAGGTCGAGCTCCTCGTGAACGTTCTCCAGCTCTCGGTCCAGCACGATCATCGCGAAGACGCTCGTGCCGACGCTGACGTTGCCCGTGCGGGGCGCGACGGCGTTGGTCGCCACCATGCCGGTGCCGGCATCGCCCTCCGGCGGACACAGCAGCGCACCAGGCCGCAGCACGCCGGACGGGTCGAGGAGAGCAGCCCCCTCGGCGGTCAGGGTTCCGGCGTGCTCGCCGGCGAGAAGGACCTCCGGCAGCAGCTCTCGCACCGGCGGCAGCGCGTCCGCGGTCAGCCTGTCGAAGCGGGCGGCCAGCTCCGCGTCGTACTCATGCGTCGCGGCGTCGATGGGGAACATGCCGCTCGCGTCACCCACGCCGAGCACCCGACGTCCGGTCAGCGCGCCGTGCACGTAGCCGGCGAGCGTGGTGATGGAGCGAACGTCGGGCACGTGCGGCTCGTCGTCGAGCACGGCCTGGTAGAGGTGCGCGACCGACCAGCGCAGCGGGATGTTCACGCCGAAGAGCTCGGTCAGGGCGGCAGCCGCGGGACCGGTGCTGGTGTTGCGCCACGTGCGGAACGGCACGAGCAGCTCACCGGACCGGTCGAACGCGAGGTAGCCGTGCATCATCGCTGAGACGCCGATCGCGCGGACTCCCTCGAGGGGCACTCCGTGGCGGCGGTCCAGGTCGGCGGCCAGGTCGGCGTACGCGTCCTGGAGGCCGGACCACACCGAGGTCAGTGAATAGGTCCACCGCCCCTCGAGAAGCTCGTTCTCCCAGGAGTGGCCGCCGGTGGCCAACACTGTGGTCACGTCGTCGGCGGCGACGAGGCAGGCCTTGATGCGGGTGGACCCCAGCTCGATCCCGAGGACGACGTCGCCGGCCCGGACCCCTTCGACGACGCTCCCGAGGGTCACGACGACGCCCTCTGGCCGTAGACGTTCTGGTACCGGTCGAAGAGCCGGTCGACGGCCTCCTGCGGGATCGGCACCAGCTCTCCGAGCTGCCGCGCCAGGTGCACGGTGCGAGCGACGTCCTCGAGCATCACCGCCGCCTTCACCGCCTCGAGCGGCGTGCTCCCGATCGTGAAGGGACCGTGGTTGCGCATGATCACGGCGCGCGACCGGTGCTCGCGCAGGGTCTCCACGATCCCCCGTCCGATCGAGTCGTCGCCGATGACCGCGAAGGGGCCGACCGGGATCGGCCCGCCGAACTCGTCGGCCATCGCGGTGATGACGCACGGGATCTCCTCGCCGCGCGCCGCCCAGGCCACGGCGTAGGTCGAGTGGGTGTGCACGATGCCGCCCACGTCCGAGAGATGCCGGTAGACGTAGGCGTGGGCGGCGGTGTCGCTGGACGGGGTGCGCTCGCTGCCGGCCGTCCCGTCCACGACGCGCCCGTCCAGGTCGCACACGACCATGTTCTCCGGCGCCAGGTCGTCGTAGGAGACCCCCGAGGGCTTGATCACGAACAGGTCGGCGCCCGGGACCCTGCCCGAGACGTTGCCGCCGGTCCACACCACGAGCCCGTAGCGGACCAGCTCCGCGTGCAGCGCGGCGACGTCGGCACGCACGACGGCAACCGCGTCGTCCACACCCGGATCCGGCCCGGTCGTCCCGCCGGTCATGTCGTCGGTCACGGCGCGGTCCCTCCGATGATGTCGGCCAGCCGCGAGCGGGTGCGGGCGTTCGGGAGGGCGAAGGCATCGGCGAGACCGGCGGCCTCCTCCGGCGTGAGTCCGGCGAAGGCGGCGGCGTACTCGTCGACCATCGCCTCGGCGAGCATCACGTGCCGGACGTGGCCGTGGATCCACCGGCGCACTCCCCAGGGGTACGGCTGGAAGCCCGGGAACTCCCGGGCGAAGAGCTGCTCGACCGGCTCCAGGACCTCGCGCACGCCCGCGTCCGTCGACCCCCAGGCGTCGACCCCCAGACGCGCCTTCTTCTCGAGCACTCCCGCGATCCGCCGCATGTACGCCGAGTCCGGATCGGCGTGCACCAGTCCTTGCAGCCCGATGTCCTTGTAGGTCCACAGCGACCAGCTGGCCCCGTGACGGGCGTAGATGTCGAGCTGGTCCTGGAGCAGCCGGTACCTCTGCTCGTCCCGGTCCGGGTCGCCGGTGTAGACCGGGCCGAACTCCCCCACCCAGATCGGCGTGCCGGTCTCGCGCATGTAGGCCGTGCGGGACAGGAACGTCTCCTCGAGGCGGTCCCGGTCGACGTACTCACCTCGGGTCTCCCCGGGGTAGGGACCACCGTCGACGAACCCGGGGAGTGCATAGTCGTGCGCGGTGTACACGCAGTTGGGCAGCGGGTCGCCGAGCTGGTCGAACTGCGTCGAGTACCGGTTGCCGTCCAGGAACAGGACATGGTCCGGGTCGACCGCCCGGATGGCGGCCTCCAGACGCCGGTAGAAAGGCCCGAGGGTCTCGCCGTGCACGTCGCCCGGCTCGTTGACGGGGTTGTAGCCGGCGACCCACTCATGGGCGCGGTAGTGGTCGGCGATCCGCTCCCACAGGGCGACCACCCGGTCCTGGAACTGGCGCTGCTCCCAGAAGTGCGCCCACTGCGTCGGGTTGTCGGAGTGCCAGTGCTGGTTCTGGGCACCCGGCAGGGCGTGGAGGTCGAGGATCGTGTAGATGCCGTGCCGGGCGCACGCGTCGACCACCGCGTCGAGCAGGACGAAGCCCCGGTCGTTGATCTCGAAGGGTCGGGCGTCGTCCTCGAAGTGCCGGTAGTTGAAGGGGATGCGCAGGGAGTTCACCCCGAGCGAGCGCAGAAGGGCGGCGTCCGCATCGGTGAAGAACACCTCCAGGAAGCGGTCGAAGTACGCCGTGGCGCCGGCCGTCCCGAGCACCCGCGTCAGCGCGCGACGCATCTGCGACTCCGAACCGGCGTAGCCGGTGATGAAGTTCTCCATGTTCATCCAGCCGCCCAGCCCGAACCCGCGCAGGACCACCGGCGCGCCGTCGGCGACCAGCCGGGACCCCTCGACCCGCACCAGCGTCATTGCGGGGCCACACGGGTCGCAGTGGCCTCGAGAGTCACCGCTGTCCACGACACCGGCGGCAGGGTCAGTCGGACCACCGAGCCGTCGAGATGGGCGCTCGCGTTGTCCACGACCGTGACCCTCTCCTGGTCATCGCGCACGTTGGCAGCATGGATGTCCTCGTCGTGGAGGCTGCGCGCCTGCGCGATCCGCACCCCCCCGAGGTGTGAGACGTCGACGTCCACGCTGACCTCGTCGGTCAGGCTGCGGTTCACCAGGAAGACCGCCGTGGAGCCTGCCTGCGCGTCGTGGGTCGCAACGGCGTCGACCACCGGCACGTCGCCGTAGCGCTCCGTGCGGTAGGTCGGGCAGTCGAGCTTGAGCTCCAGCGTGGTCCCCCGGGCGAGCGAGGAGACCTGGGCGAAGGGGAAGAAGGTCGTCTGGCGCCAGGCGTCGCCCCCGGGCTCGGTCATGATCGGAGCGATGACGTTCACCAGCTGGGCCAGGCTCGCCGACTTCACGCGATCGGTGTGACGCAGCAGCGAGATGAGCAGGCTGCCGAAGACCACGGCGTCCATGACGGTGTAGGCGTCCTCGAGGATGCGCGGGGCCACCGGCCACGACTCGACATCGGTGATCTTGTCCACCTCGTCGTAGCGGGACTGGTACCACACGTTCCACTCGTCGAAGGCGATGTACATGGTCTTCTCACTGCGCTTGAGCGCCTTCACGTGGTCGGCCGTCGCGACGACCGACTCGATGAAGCGGTCCATGTCCACGGCGGAGGCGAGGAAGCTGCCGAAGTCGCCGTCGAGCGGCTCGTAGTAGGCGTGGCAGGAGATGAAGTCGACGTCGTCGTAGGTCTCCTCCAGCACGACGCGCTCCCACTCGCCGAACGTGGGCATCCCGGCTCCAGAGCTGCCGCACACGACCAGCTCGAGGTCGGGGTCCACCTGCCGCATCGCCCGGGCGGTCTTCGAGGCCAGCTGGGCGTAGCTCTCCGCGGTGCCGTGCCCCAGCTGCCAGGGCCCGTCCATCTCGTTGCCCAGGCACCACATGCGGATGGCGTGCGGCTCGCTGTCGCCGTGCTCGATCCGCAGGTCCGACAGGGCGGTCCCCGAGCGGATGTTGGCGTACTCCAGGACGTCGAGGGCCTCCTGCACGCCGCGCGTGCCCAGGTTGACGGCGTACACCATCTCGCAGCCCACCTTCTTCAGCCAGGTGGCGAACTCGTTGAGGCCGACCTCGTTGGTCTCGGTGGAGTGCCAGGCGAGGTCGAGCCGGCGCGGGCGCTGCTCGCGCGGCCCGACGCCGTCCTCCCAGCGGTAGCCGGAGACGAAGTTGCCGCCGGGATACCGAATGGCGGTGACCCCCAGCTCGCGGACGAGCGCCACCACATCCTTGCGGTAGCCGTCCTCGTCCGCGGTGGGATGGGAAGGCTCGTAGAGGCCGCCGTAGACCCCTCGCCCCAGGTGCTCGACGAAGGAGCCGAAGAGGCGAGGGTGGATGTCCCCCACGACGAAGTGCGGGTCGATGGTCAGATGAGCGCGGATCATGGGTCCTCGGTCGGTAGTGGTGAAGGGGCGGACGAGCGCTCTACTTCAGGCTTCCGATGGACAGGCCGCCCTGCCAGTATCGCTGAAGCGTGAGGAACGCGATGATCAACGGCACGACCGAGACGAGGGAGCCCAGGATGATGATGCTCCAGAGGCTCTGTCCACCCGCGGCGCCGTAGGTCGAGGCCGTCGACTGCCACAGGCCGATGCCGACGGTCACGGGGAAGAGCCGGTTGTCCGAGAGCATCGCCAGCGGCAGGAAGTAGTTGTTCCACGACGCCACGACCGACAACAGCAGCACCGTGACGATCGCCGGGCGCATGAGTGGAAGGGCGATCCGCAGGAACGTCCTCAGCTCCCCGGCGCCGTCCACCCGCGCGGCGTCCAAGAGCTCATCAGGCACCGCGTCGCGGGCGTAGACGTGCATCAGGTAGACGCCGAACGGGTTGAGCAAGGTCGGCAGGATGACCGCCCAGATGGTGTTGGTCAGGCCGATCTTGGCGAACAGGACGAAGGTCGGGATCACCAGAGCGGTGGTCGGCACCATGACGGCGCCGAGCAGGATCGCGAACGCGAGCCGGCGACCCGCAAACCGGTACTTGGCGAACCCGTAGCCGGCCAGCACGGCCAGGACGGTCGCGCCCACGCCACCCACGAAGGCGTAGAGGGCGGAGTTGAGCAGCCACCGGCCGTAGATCCCGCCCCCGTAGGTGAACAGCTGCCGGATGTTCTCCACGTAGTTGATGTCGTCGGAGAACCAGAGCGCGTTCCCGCCTCCGAACAATCCGACGGAGCTCTTGGAGCTGTTGATGATCAGCCACCAGAAGGGAATCAGGAAGTAGACGACGAGGAATCCCAGCAGGATCTGCAGCGGCAGGTATCGCGGCCGGCGGTTCCTCGAGCTCCCCCTCGCGGCGTCGTCGGCGCTCATCGCAGGAAGCTCCCTCGCTTGCGAGTGGCGAACAAGAAGATGTAGACGCAGACGAAGACGACGGCGCCGAGCGAGAAGGAGATGGCCGAGCCGTAGTTGTAGTTCGCCAGGCTGAACGCCTGCTGGTAGGCGTACATGTTCGGGGTGAAGTCCTCCGGAATGGCGCCGGCAGCCAGGCTCTGCAGGATCTTCGGCTCGTTGAAGAACTGCAGCGTCCCGATCAGCGCGAAGACCAGGATCAGCAGCAGCGCGGGGGCGACCAGCGGGATCTTGATGCGCAGGGCTATCTGCCACTGCGACGCCCCGTCGATGCGGGCCGCCTCGTACAACGTCGGATCGATGCCCTGAAGCGCGGCGAACAAGATGATCATGTAGTAGCCGGCCCACTGCCAGGTGACGACGTTGAAGAGGCCCCAGAAGATCAGGTTCGAGCTCAACAGGTCGGGCGCATGCGCGCCGAATGTGGAAAAGATATCCGCGAGAGGGCCGAAGTTCTTGCTGTAGAGAAAGCCCCACATCAAGGCGCCGATAACCGCCGGAATTGCATAGGGCATAAAGATCATCAATCGCGAGAACTTCGCCAACCGATTCACCATGAGGTCCAAGATCAATGCCATCGCCAGCGAGATCGCCATCTGGACGGGGATGAGCACCAGCGAGAACCTGATCACGAACCAGACACCGTCGCGGAACGACGGGTCGTGGAATGCCTTGACGTAGTTGTGGAACCAGACGAACCGGGTGCCGCCGATGAGCGCCTTCTGGAACAGGCTCAGGTACGCCGCATAGCCCAGCGGCAGAATCAGCATGGTCAGGAAGACGAGCCCGAACGGCGCGACGAAGAGCCAGCCGGCGATGTTCTGGCGACGGGCCGGGGAGGACCGACGCGGGGGACGTACCTTCTCAGCGGTGCCGGGGGGCCGGGTGGACGAGACGGTCATGGTGTCTCCACATCTGACATGGACGACGGCTGGCCGATCCGTGACTCCCGGACCGGCCAGCCGTGGGGGTCGTTTCGCTACTCGACGGTGAACCCTTGCTCCTTGGCGTAGCCCTCGACATCCTTCTGCAGCGCGTCGGCCGCCTGGTCACCGCTCGCCTTGCCGTCGTTGATGGCGGCGATCTGCTTGGTGAAGGCCGTGTAGAAGTACTGGCCGATCGGGGTGTAGGTCATGCCCTGGTAGCCGTTGGCCGCCGGGACGTAGACCTCCTTGTTGGCCTGCTGCCCGCTGAAGAACGGGACCTCGTAGTCGACGAACGCCTGGTCCTGCAGCACCTTGAGGTTGAGCGGGAAGATGATCTGGTTCTGCCAGCCGTCCTTGAGGGATGCGTCGTCGGCGTAGACGCCGAAGGCCACCTCGGCAGCGAGCTTCGGGTCGTCGGCCTGCTTGGTGACCGAGAACGCCGATCCGCCCCAGTTGACCTGGACGGGGTTGCCCGGGTCCCACTGCGGCATCGGAGCTGTCGCCCACACGCCCTTGTCCGCTCCCTCGCCGACGCCGGCGCCCTGGAGGTAGCCGGGAGCCCAGGCGGCCGAGAGGTAGGTCGCGTAGTCACCGCCGATGACCCCGGAGATGTATTCGGGGGTGAACTGGTCCTGCTTGCCGACCAGACCCTTGGAGGTCAGCCCCTGCCAGTAGTCGAGCACCTGCTTGACCTGGTCGCTGTTGAGGTCGATGCCGATCGTGCCGCCGTCGGAGGCCGAGTAGTCGAACGGCTGGGCGCCGTTCTGGTACAGCAGAGCAGTCACGTAGGCCGGCTGGTTGGCGGGGAAGTCGCCGAACAGGGGACCGCCGGCGTCCTTGACCTTCTGCGCGGCCTGCTCGTACTCCTGCCACGTCGTGGGCGGCGTGATCTGGTACTTGTCGAAGATGTCCTTGCGGTAGATCATCCCCATCGGCCCCCCGTCGACCGGGGCGCCGTAGACGCCGTCGCCCACCGAGACGTCCTTCCAGGCGCCGTCGCTGAAGTTGGCCTTGACGTCCTCGTAGCCCAGGTCCTTCAGGTCGACCAGCGCGTCTTGCACCTGGAAGGTCGGGATCCGGTCGGCCTCCAGCATCACGACGTCCGGGGCTCCCGACCCGGCGCTGACGGCCGTCTGGAACTTGTCGTACTCGTCGCCGCCGGCTCCGGCGTTGGTCCAGCAGACCTGGACGTCGTCGTGCTGGGAGTTGAAGTTGTCGACGACCTTCTCCATGTTCGGGTACCACGCCCACATCGTGACGACCGGGGCGTCCTTGTTCTGGATCTTGTTGGTGCAGTTGGCGGCCTTGCCACCGCCCCCGGCGCCGCTGGCGGAGTCGTTCCCGTCGCCTCCGCATCCCGCGAGCGTGGCCACGAGCGCGACGCACGTCGAGGCAGCAGCAGCAATGACTGATCTCGTCTTCACTGGACTTTCCCTTCGGAGGCTGGAGATCTTCAACGATGCAAGCAGACCGCTGCGACTGACCTGGACAACCTGTGCGGCCAACCAGAGCCTGACCGATCGGGACTGCAACTCCGAGCTACTTTCAACGTTGTAGAAGCAACTGTCAAGGACCGGAATCCAAAAGTTTCCGGGTTGTTGTCGTAGATTCGGGGCGATACCTCGCGCAGGGCTCCCTCACGGCCCGGGCAGGACGCGTTCCGGGCGTCGCCGCAGCCGCTAGGATCCACAGTCGCGGACACGAACAACAGGAAAAGGACGGAGCCTCCATGAGCGCGACCATGCAAGACGTCGCACTGATTGCGGGCGTCTCGGTCAAGACCGTGTCCAACGTGATCAACGACTACCCGCACGTGCGCCCGGCCACTCGCAACCGCGTGCTCGCGGCGATCGCCGAGCTGGGCTACCGCCCGAACCTCACGGCCCGGGGCCTGCGCTCGGGCAAGACCGGCATCATCGGGCTGGCCGTGCCGGAGCTCCGGGAGAACTACTTCGCCGAGCTGGCCGACTCCGTCATCCGGGCGGCCGAGAAGCAGGGGCTCGGCGTGCTCGTCGAGCAGACCAACGGCGATCGCGACACCGAGCTGCTGGTCATCTCCGGCGCCCGCATGCACTTCACCGACGGGATCCTCTTCAGTCCCGTCGGCATGGGCCAGGCCGATGCCTCCCTGTTGGAGGTTCCCTTCCCCCTCGTGCTGTTGGGCGAGCGCATCTTCAACGGCCCCACCGACCACGTGACCATGCACAACGTCTCCTCGGCGGTGGCCACGGTGGAGCACCTGCTCTCCATCGGGCGCCGGCGCATCGCTCTGGTCGGCGCCGAGGGCGACGACGACTCCGACGCCAGCTCCTGGAGCCTGCGGACGCGCGGCTACCGCCGGGCGCTGGAGCGGGCCGGGATCCCCGTCGACGAACGTCTCATCCGCCACACCTCGCACTGGAACCGTGCCGGAGGCGCGGCGGCGATCCACGAGATGGTCGCCGAAGGTCACGCGTTCGACGCGGTGTTCGCGCTCAACGACGCACTGGCCCTCGGCGTACTCCGCGCTCTTCAGGAGACCGGCCGCCGGGTGCCCGAGGACGTAGCCGTAGTGGGCTTCGACAACGTCGACGAGAGCCAGTACGCCGTCCCCTCGCTCACCACGGTCGACCCCGGGCGCGAGGAGATCGCCGCGACCGCCGTCGAGCTGCTGGTGCAGCGCATCAACGAGAAGGGTGTGAAGGCGCCGCCGCGTACCGTGAAGGCCGCCTTCTCCATCGTCGCGCGCGAGTCGACGGGCAACGCTCCAGTCAGCGAACAGGTCGCGGGACCCGTGCCGACAGCGGCCGCGGCGTCGGTCGCGAACTCGGTGACCCCCGAGGTCGAGCTGTCCTCCTGAGCCCGTGCGGCACGCAATTGCAGCCGGAACCGACTCGGTCCACGCAGTGACGTGCCGCCGGCGGGGATGCGTCCGCCGGCGGCACGTGCTCAGGGACAGCTGATCACTGCAGCCAGAAGGCCAGGTTCGACCTGATCCTCTCGGCGTTGGCGAGCAGACCCGCGGCCTGCTCGTCGGTCAGGTTGCCGGAGCCGTTGAAGCTCTGCACCTGGGCGATGTAGCCGTCGAGGACCTCAACAGCCTCGTCGTTGGCGCCCTTGGTGACCAGCTTCTCCGCCTGGCTGAGCTTCACGGTGAGGGCGTTCTTGTTACCGCCGTTGAGGCTTGTGGCCGCCACGGAGCTTGTCAGAGCCTGGAACTTGTCGGCCATGAAGGCCTCCGGGTGCCAGAGGTAGTCACGCGCGAAGGTCGTGAACATCTGGTTCCAGGTGTTGAAGTCGTGCGCTCCGGCCACCACGACGTTCTCGGTGAACGTCGTCTGGTCGAGGTTGTTCACCGTGGTGGCGTTGGGCAGACCGAAGTCCCATCGCCCGCCGCCGAACAGCATGTAGGGCTTGTCGACGTTCGGGGTCGTCGCCCGCACCGAGGCCCCGCCGCTCCACGGTCCGTAGTACCCGAACTCGGTGGCGTCGAAGTTGATGATGCCCTGCGTGATCGACGAGCCCAACGAGAGACCGGCGAAGGCACGGTCGATCGCGCGCGTCGAGACGTTGTAGTTGCTCTCGACGAACGGGATCACGACGTTGCGCAGGTTGGGGTACCCCTGCGCCGCGCTGCCCAGGTAGTTGCTGTTGGGCGTGATGACGACTGCCGGCTCGGTGAGGCCGTCTTGGATCAGGTTGTCCATGATGACCGGGACGTCACCCATGTTCAGCCAGTCCGACTGGTCCTGGCCGCCACCGTGCTGCATGTAGATCGTCTTGTACGGCCTCGCGCGGTCGGGGTCGTAGCCCGGAGGCAGGTAGACGCCCATCGTCCGCGTGGTGGTGCCGACCTGGAAGGGCACGTAGCTCCAGGTGCCGTGAGGGATGTCCGCGCGGGGGTTCTCGATGACCCGGGCACCGAGCGGGGCGTAGTCCTGCTTCGCGGCGTCGTAGGGCACGTTGACCTTGTTGAATGCGCGCCGGGCAGTGCCGGTGAGCCCGTCCGGAGCGTAGATGGGCGGGTTGGCCGGGTCGGTCACCCACAGGTTGGTGTTGTTGTTGACGTAGAACCAGTACTGGTTCGCCCCGGCGGCCAGCGGCACGTCGGTCACCCAGTAGCCGTCGGCGACCTCGGTCATCTCGACGTCGTAGGCCCCGCCTCCGCGCATGAGCCCGGGCTTGTACTGCTGCGGCTGGTAGACCGTCGGGTCACTCGGGTCGGCCCAGTTGCGGAGCAGGATGTCCGCGACGAACCGTACGCTGGTGGCGTCCGGGTTGTAGTACACGAAGTGACCGGTGTAGCCGGTCGGCGAGTTCGGGTCCGCGACCACTGTCGGGCCCGGAGTCAGGTCGACGTCGGCGGCCTGCGCCGACACCGTCGACAGGCTGACGCCCATCGCGGCGGTCAGCGCCAGCACCGCGGCCAGGGCCGGGAACCGCCGCAGGCGACGACCCGCCCGCTGCCTTCTCACTTCCAACACTCTCATCACTCCTCCTCCGAGAACGAGCTGGAGCCGGGGGGTGGCTCGCGAGCGTCAGGCTAACCCTGATTTACTACGTCGTAAAGACATTCTTACGACGTAGTAAATGATTTTGTGAATGATGCGATTCGCCGCAAATAAGCATGAGGCTCAGGGCCGTCGCCGCGACCACGAGCGCGGCACCAGCGCCCGGAGGGACCGGACCCGGAGAGCTCATCACCATGCTCCTCAGATCGAGCGAGTCCTGGGGTGGTGGCCCGCTTGGCGACAACGAACCGAGATCTACTACGTGGCAAAGATCCGGTTCACAACGATGTAACGTTTGTCCGGTGCATCGACCTGACACGTATGGCGGAGATATCACGCCGTCAGACCCGGGCCAGGGGCTCTTCGGCGTCCTGAGCGACGGTCGGCCGGTCCAGCGGCTGGTCATCGGCGGGGATCCTCGTCCCGAGGTGCACCTACTGACGCTCGGGGCGACGCTGCACCGGCTCGAGGTCACCGCCGGCGATGGGCGGCGGTACGACGTCGTGCTCGGCCACCCCGACCTGCCGACGTACCTCGCCTCTCCCTACTACCTGGGCGCGGTCATCGGCCGCTACGCCAACCGGATCCGGGCAGGCCGGTTCGTGATGGGCGGGCAGGAGGTCAGGGTGCCCGTCAACGATCGAGGTCATGCGCTCCACGGCGGTCCGGACGGCTTCGACCGCCGGCTGTGGGAGGTGCGGGAGCATCAGCTCGACCGGGCCGTCCTCCGGCTGGTCAGCCCCGACGGCGACATGGGCTTCCCCGGAAGGGTCGAGGCCACCGCGACCTACGAGGTCACCGACAGCACGGTCCGGCTCACGCTCGCCGCGTCGACCGATGCCCCGACGGTCGTCAACCTGACGAGTCACGCCTACGTCAACCTCGACGGTGGCGGGACGATCGACGGCCACCGCCTGTGGGTGCCGGCCGACCGGTGGACCCCGGTCGACGACGCGGCGATCCCGACGGGCACGCACGAGCCGGTGGACGGCACGCCGTTCGACCTCCGCGAGCCCGCCCTGCTGTCCGAGCGGCTCGCCGAGCTGCCGGGCGGCTACGACCACAACCTTGTGGTCGCGGGCGTGGGGCGGCGGCCGGTGGCCGCCCTGGAGTCGTCGCGCACGGGCCTGCGCCTCGAGCTCCTCGCCGACCAGCCGGGACTGCAGCTGTTCACCAGCGGCACGTTCGACGGCAGCCGACCGGGCGTCGACGGCACGCCGTTGCCGCGCTACGCCGGCGTCGCGTTGGAGCCGCAGCTCTTCCCGGACTCCCCCAACCACCCCGACTGGCCCTCGGCGCTCCTCGCTGCAGGCGACACGTACCGGTCGGTCATCGAGTGGTCCTTCTCGCCGCTTCCCCCTCGGCCGCCGGCCGCCAGGTAGGCGGCCTCGAGGACGTCGCGCTCCTGACACGACGTCCCGCCGAGATGTAGGGCAGGAGGGCCTTGCGGAGCTTGATGGCGTTCTCGTCGGTGAGGTCGATCTCCATCTCGCGACCGTCGAGCCCGAACCTCACCGTCTGCGTGGCTTCACCGCCGTCGATGTCGTCGGTCATGATGATCTTCACGCGCTTGGCCATGGACGTGATTGTCCCGCCCTCGAGCCGCATCGTCGTGCAACTCGGCGGATTTGGGACGCTGCCCCGGGTCCGCGCTGCGACCAGTCCCGCCGCCGAGCCGCCGCGTCCGTAGCCGTCTTGATGCAGGGGACCGAGTGCTGAAAGCCCTCTGGCGCGTTGAAGCCGGCCCCGGCAGATCCCCTGGTCCGCGGTCACGTCCCATGACTACGGGATCTCTCCCGCATCACGACGAGGCGCTCATCGCCTGATGGTCTAGAGATCGGTCGCTTGCGCGTCGTCTGTGGCGTCGCCGACGGCGCGCAGGGAGTTCCAGGCGGCCCTGATGTGGCTGCGCATCACCGACTCCGCCCAGTCGGGGTCGCGGGCCTCGAGTGCGGCCACGAGCTCGTGGTGGTGGGCGAGGCTGCGCCGCAGGTCGGTCTCGCTGTAGTGCGAGAACGTCTGCCACACCAGGGGGACCTCGACGACGGTGGCCACGACGCTGCCGAGGCGCCGGTTCTTCGACCCCTCGAGGATCAGTCGGTGGAAGCGGTTGTTCAGCTCGGTGATCCGGTCGACGTCGGCCTCGGAGGCTCCCGCGGCGGCGTCCATGTCGTGGGCCAGCCGGTCCAGCATGTCGAGGTCCACGCAGGCCGCGGTGGCGGCCAGTCGGGAGGCCCACGGCTCGAGCACGGAGCGGAGACTGAAGATCTCGTCGAGGTCCGCGGTGGTCCAGGCGGCCACCTGCACCCCGCGGTTGCGCTCGTAGTGCACGAGCCCCTCGGCGGTGAGCCGCCTCAGTGCCTCGCGCACCGGCGTCCGGCTGACGCCGATCGAGTCGGCGAGGTCGCCCTCGCGCAGCCAGTCGCCGCCGGCCCGGGCTCCGGAGAGGATCTGCGCGCGGATCAGGCGGTAGGCGTGGTCTGACGCATGGCCGGGGTCGGGCTCGGTCGGGACCGCTGTCTCGCTCATGGTGTGCGGAACCTAGCAGTGGCCAAAGTTGTATGCAATATCTGAACAAGCCATTGACGGTTCCCTGGGGTTGACTCTAGATTCCACAGGCGTGAGTGTTGTGCGGCTCACATCGAAGCGTCAGGTTGTATGCAACACGACGATGGGATCCCATGGAGACTCAGCTGCCTCTGGACGACCTGCGGGTCGTCGAGCTCGGTCAGCTTCTTGCCGGACCGTTCTGCGGGCAGCTCCTCGGCGACTTCGGTGCCGACGTGATCAAGGTGGAGGACCCCGCGCGGGGGGACCCGATGCGGCAGTGGGGTCGAGAGAAGCCCTATGGCAAGTCGCTGTGGTGGCCGGTCGTGGCCCGCAACAAGCGCTCGGTGACCGCTGACCTCCGGACCGCCGAGGGCCAGGACCTGGTGCGCCGACTCATCGCCCGTGCCGACGTGCTGGTCGAGAACTTCCGGCCGGGCACCCTCGAGCGGTGGGGCCTTGCCCCGGAGCAGCTGTGGGAGGTCAATCCGGGGCTGGTCGTCACCCGGGTCACCGGCTTCGGCCAGACCGGCCCGTACGCCGCCCGCGCGGGCTACGGCTCGATCGGCGAGGCGATGGGTGGCATCCGCTACGTCACCGGCGAGCCGGATCGGCCGCCAGCGCGGGCAGGGGTCTCTCTCGGTGACTCCCTCGCGGCCACGTTCGCCGCGCTCGGGACCCTGGTGGCCCTGCACCAACGTGGACGCACGGGCCGCGGGCAGGTGGTCGACTCGGCGATCTACGAAGCGGTGCTGGCCATGATGGAGTCGCTGCTGCCCGAGTGGCAGATCGCCGGCTACCAGCGCGAGCGCACCGGCACGACGCTGCCCAACGTGTCCCCGAGCAACGCCTACCCGACGGCGGACGGCGAGATGGTGCTGATCGCCGCCAACCAGGACACCGTCTTCCGTCGCCTCGCCGAGGTTATGG
Source organism: Nocardioides sp. (assembly GCF_036274455.1). Lineage (GTDB taxonomy): Bacteria > Actinomycetota > Actinomycetes > Propionibacteriales > Nocardioidaceae > Nocardioides. The sequence goes on from NZ_DASUFR010000090.1 coordinate 42,123, forward strand.
AACGCCCGGAGCTCGCGACCGACGAGCGCTACGCGACGCACAGCGCCCGTGGCCAGCACATGGAGGAGCTCGACACCACGATCGCCGAGTGGAGCTCGACCCTGGGGGCCGATGATCTGCTGGAGGCGCTCCACGACAATGGTGTGCCGGCCGGGCGGATCTTCCGGGCGAAGGACATGTTCGCCGACCCCCAGTTCGCGGCACGCGAGGCGATCGTCCGGCTCGCTCACCCCGACCTCGGGGAGTTCGCCATGCACAACGTGGCGCCGAAGCTGTCTGAGACCCCCGGCCGCATCCGCCATGTCGGACCCGAGCTCGGTGAGCACAACGAAGAGATCTATCGCGGCCTGCTGGGACTCGACGACGACGCGATGTCGTCGCTGCGCTCAGCCGGCGTCATCTGAGGAGGAAGCATGGCTTACCGGTTGGGCGTAGACGTCGGCGGCACCTTCACCGACATCCTGCTCATGGATGAGGGGTCCGGCGCCACCTTCCGCGCCAAGACCGCCTCCACACCCGAGGACCAGTCCGTCGGGGTGCTGCGGGGCATCGAGCGTGCCTGCGAGACGGCGGGCGTCACCGTCGGCGACATCGGCGAGGTCTTCCACGGCACCACGGTCGCGACCAACGCGATCCTGGAGGGCAAGGGGGCGCGCGTCGGCCTGGTCACCACCGACGGTTTCCGGCAGGTCCTGCAGATCGCCCGCTCCTTCGTGCCCGGCGGGCTCGCGGGCTGGATCATCTGGCCCAAGCCCGAGCCGCTGGCCGCCCTCGAGGACACCGTCGAGGTCCGGGGTCGGATCGCCTCCGACGGGTCCGTGGTCACCCCGCTCGACGAGGACGATGCACGTGCCAGGCTGCGGCAGCTGTCGCAGCAGGGCATCGAGGCGCTGAGCATCAGCCTCATCAACGCCTACGCCAATCCCGACCACGAACGTCGGGTCGGGGAGATCGCCCGCGAGGAGCTCCCCGACATCCCGCTCTCGCTCTCCTCTTCGGTGCTCCCCGAGCTGCGTGAGTACGAGCGCACCATCACCACGGTCGCCAACGCCGCCGTGCAGCCGCACGTGGCCAGCTACGTGGCGAACCTCGAGGAGAAGCTGACCTCTGCCGGCATCCACGGTCGGTTGTGCATCCTCCGCAGCGACGGCGGCCTCGTGTCCGCGGGCGTGGCGGCCGCGAACCCGGTCAGCATGCTGATGTCCGGCCCGGCCGGCGGCGTCACCGGCGCCACCTGGGCCGCCGAGCAGGCAGGATTCGAGGACTTCCTCACCTTCGACATGGGAGGCACCTCGACCGATGTCGCCCTCGTGCAGGGGCTCACCCCGCGGATCGGCCGGGAGACCACCGTCGGTGACCTGAAGGTCCGCGCCACCTCGGTCGACGTGCGCACCGTCGGGGCCGGCGGCGGCTCCATCGCCCACGTCCCCCCGCTCACGCAGGCCCTGCGCGTCGGGCCGCAGTCCGCGGGCGCCGTACCCGGACCGGCGTCGTACTCCGCCGGGGGCACCGAGCCGACGGTCACCGACGCCAATGTCGTCCTCGGCTACCTCCCGACGCAGCTCGCCGGCGGGGAGATCACCCTCGACCGCGAGGCGGCTCACGCCGCGGTGAAGTCGATCGCCGACGCCACCGGCCTCGAGTCGGTGGAGGCCGCGGCCGCGGGCATCATCGACATCGTCAACGAGAACATGCTCGGCGCGCTGCGCCTGGTCTCGGTGCAGCAGGGATTCGACCCGCGTGACTTCGCTCTCGTCGCGTTCGGCGGCGCGGGCCCCCTGCACGCCAACGCCCTCGGCAGGCTCACCGGCGCCTGGCCGGTGATCATCCCGCCGTCGCCCGGCGTGCTCAACGCCTACGGCGACGCCACCACCGTGATGCGCGACGAGGCGGTCCGCACGCTCGTACGCCGGTTCAGCGATCTCGACGACGGCTCGCTGTCCGGGATCCTCACCGAGCTGGCCGACGAGGCGAAGGCGACCCTCACCCGCGAGGGCGTCCCCCAGGATCAGCAGCGCGTGGCCTACTCGGCCGACCTGCGCTACCACGGCCAGGGCTTCGAGATCCCGGTGACGATCGACATCGACGCCTTCGACGGCAGCGGCGGTGGCATCGAGAGCCTGCGCACGGCCTTCGACGCCCAGCACGACCAGCTGTTCTCGTTCGTCCTCGACGCCGAGCACGAAGTCGTGACGGTCCGGGCCACGGCCAACGGGCCCCGCCCGGACCTGACCCCGACCGAGCTCGAGCAGGGCAGCGAGGACCCGGCCGACGCGTTCCGGACCACCCACCCGATCTGGGTAGAGGGCGGCGAGGTCGAGGCCAACGTCTACGACCGCGGACGACTCCGGGCCGGCAACATCGTCCGCGGCCCCGCCATCGTCACCGAGATGGACTCGACCACGCTGATCCTCCCCGGGCACGCCGCCACGGTGCACCCGGGCGGCAGCCTCCTCATCCGCCCCCTCGACCAGAACACGGAGCACTGAGCCATGGCCCGCCTCATCGAGACCGCGACCGAGCCCCTTCGCAGCGTCGACGTCGACGTGGTGACGCTGGACCTGGTCGAGAACGCACTGCGCAACGCGCGCTACGAGATGGACGAGGTGCTGTTCCGGACCGCCCTGTCGCCCGGCATCCGTGAGCAGCACGACGAGTTCCCGCTGATCGGGGACCGGGAGGGCAAGATGGTCGTCGGCCAGTTCGGCCTCTCGATCCCCGACTTCCTGGAGAACTTCGACGGAGACATCGAGGAGGGCGACGTCCTCCTCACCTCCGACCCGTACTCCTGTGGGGCCGCGATCAGCCACGCCAACGACTGGCTGGTCGTCATGCCGATCTACTTCGAGGGACGCATCGTCGGCTGGTCGTCGATGTTCGGCCACATGTCCGACGTCGGCGGCAAGACGCCGGCGTCGATGCCGACGGATGCGAAGACGATCTTCGAGGAGGGCGTGGTCATCCCGCCCTTCCGGCTCTACAAGAAGGGCGTCCTGGACGACGACGCGCTGCGGATCATCCTCAATCAGGTCCGTAAGCCCGACTGGAACCGCGCCGACCTCAACGGCATCGTCGCCGCGTGCCGTACGGCGTCACGTCGGGTGCAGGAGATGTGCGCGCGCTTCGGCGTGGACACCTACACCTCGGCGCTGGATGCCCTGCTGGACCGCAACTACCGGGCGATGAAGACGCTGCTGGCGATGGTGTTCGAGGAGGGCAAGACGCTCTCGTTCACCGACTACATCTGCGACGACGGCGTCGGCTTCGGCCCGTACGAGCTCACCCTCAGCCTGACCCGCACCGGCGACAAGGTGCTGCTGGACTTCACCGGGAGCAGCCCGCAGGCGCAGGGTCCGGTCAACTACTTCATCAACGAGAACCTGGTCCGGATGTTCTTCGGGATCTACATGATCACCGTCGCCGACCCGCAGATCCTCTGGAACGACGGCTTCTACCCACTGGTGGACGTGGAGATCCCCGAGGAGTCCTTCTGGAGGCCGAAGTACCCCGCCGCCCTCAACGCCCGCAACCACGGCATCGGCCGCGTCTTCGACCTGTTCGGCGGCCTGCTCGGCCAGACCAACCCCGACCTGCTCAACGCCGCCGGGTTCTCGTCCTCGCCACACTTCATGTACTCCGGCAACTACAGCTCCGGCGACCGCAAGGGCGAGTGGTTCCAGCTCTACTCCATCGGCTTCGGGGGCATCCCAGGCCGTCCGATCGGAGACGGCCCGGATGGGCACTCGCTGTGGCCGTCCTTCGTGAACATCCCCTGCGAGTACCTCGAGTCCTACTACCCGCTGCGGATCGAGCGCTGGGAGACCATCCCCGACACCGGCGGCGCGGGGGTGCACCGCGGCGGCAACGGCGTGGACGTCGCCTACCGCTTCCTCGAGCCGGGCACCATCGCGATCCACGACGACCGGTGGCTGACCTACCCGTGGGGGGTCAACGGCGGCGAGCCAGGCACCCGCGGGCGCAAGGTCATCGAGCGGGCCGACGGCACCACCGAGGTGCTTCCCAGCAAGGTCCATGACTTCCCCGTCGAGGTGGGAGACCTGCTGCACTTCATCACCTGGGGTGGCGGCGGATGGGGCGACCCGCTCGCCCGCGACCCGGAACTGGTCGGCCTCGAGGTGCGCCGTGGGCTGGTCACGGCCGCCGGCGCCCGCCGGTACGGCGTGGTGTGCAGCGAGGACGGCCGGGTCGACACCGAGGGCACGGAGCAGCTGCGCGGCAAGCTGAAGGAGGGACGCCCCGAGCCGCTGCCCACCTTCGACATGGGTCCGCCGCTGCAGGAGATCCTGGAACGGTGCCAGGAGGAAACGGGCCTGCCCGCGCCGAAGCCGCCCCTCGTTCGATGACCGACCCCCCGGGCACCGGGGCCGGCTTCGACGAGGGCTTCGCGGGCCCGCTCCGCCCGGGCCGTCGCCCGGCGGTCCTCGCCGTCGACATGATGCGCGCCTACTTCGACCCGACGAGCCCCCTGTGCCTGCCGACCCGGGACTGCCTCGCCTCGGCGGCACGGGTGCTGGCGGCCGCACGCAGCAACGGCGTCCCGGTCCTCCACACTCGGGTCGAGTTCGCGAAGGACGGCAGCGACGGCGGTGTCTTCGTCCAGAAGGTGCCCGCGCTGCAGCAGCTGTTCGGCGGCGGCCCGATGAGTCAGCTCATGCCGGAGGTCGCACCGCAGGACGACGAGCTGGTGATCATCAAGCAGTACGCCAGCGCCTTCTTCGGCACCTCGCTCGCCCCCACCCTCGTTGCTCAGGGCGTCGACACCGTCGTCGTCGTGGGTGTCAGCACCAGCGGCTGCATCCGCGCGACCGGCGTGGACGCCGTACAGCACGGGTTCGTCCCGCTCGTGGTGCGCGATGCGGTCGGGGACCGGACGGCGCAGGCCCACGACGCGAACCTGTTCGACCTCCAGGCGAAGTACGCCGAGGTCGTCGACGAGGCCACTGCCGTGACCTACCTGGAGGAGCAGCGATGAGCCCGTCAGTCGAGATCCTCGAGGTCTCGCCGCGTGACGGACTGCAGAACGAGGACCGGGTCCTGTCGACCGAGGACAAGGTCGAGCTGGTCGAGCGCGCGGTTCGCTCCGGCGCGCGACGGATCGAGGTGACCAGCTTCGTCAACCCGTCGCGGGTGCCGCAGCTGGCGGACGCCGACGACCTGATGGCAGCCCTCCCGCGGCACGAGGGCGTGACGTACGCCGGGCTGGTCATGAACCGTCGCGGGCTCGACCGCGCGCTGGCCGGTCGGGTCGACGAGATCGACGTGGTGGTCGTGGCGACGGACACGTTCTGCCGCCGCAACCAGGCGATGAGCACGGCGGAGGCCTGCGACACCGCGGCCGAACTGGTGCTCGAGGCCAAGGCAGCAGGCGTGTTCACCACCATCACCATCGGGGCGTCCTTCGGCTGCCCGTTCGAGGGGGAGGTACCGCTCGACCGCCTGCGCGACGTCGTGCGCCGTGTGGTCGACGCCGGGCCGGACGAGGTCGCCCTCGCCGACACCATCGGGGTCGCAGTGCCCTCGGAGGTGAAGGAGCGCCTCGAGATGACCCGGGAGCTGGTGGGGCTCGAGACGCCGCTCCGGCTGCACCTGCACGACACCCGGCACACCGGCGTGGCCAACGCTGTCGCGGCCGTCGAGTCCGGTGTGTGCACCCTCGACGCCAGCATCGGTGGCGCGGGCGGATGCCCGTTCGCCCCCAACGCGACCGGCAACGTCGCAACCGAAGACCTGGTCTACCTGTTCGACCGGATGGGGATCCCCACCGGCCTGGCCCTCGCCGCAATCACCGACACGGTGGCATGGCTGGAGCACCGATTGAGCAAGCCACTGCCGGGCGCTCTGCTTCGAGCGGGAGGCTTCCCTGACTGATCCTCGGACGGAGCCAGGACCACTCCGGGCAGCGGTGATCTTTCAACCGGTCTGGGCCGGTGGCGGTGGGTGGTCAACCACGCTGGGCCAGGCGGCGGTTGATCGCCCACCCACGGAAGCGTCAGGAGAGCCCGAGATGACATCAGACGGGGCCGAAGACCCCGTCTGACCTGCAGAGATGAGTGGAGCTGAGGGGACTCGAACCCCTGACCCTCTGCATGCCATGCGGAAAATCGCTTCGAGCATTCGTGCAGGTCAGACCGTGAATAGGCGTCTGACCTGCGGAAATACTAACCGTGCCACGTCCACTGTTGTCCAGCGCAGTCCAGAAATGCCACGTTCTTTGGGCACGTTAGGGCACGTTCGGGCACGAATTTTGGTATCTGCGGGGACCCCCGGCAACGACCCTCGAAGGGTTATCCGACTGCCGCACGCTAGGGCTCCACCAGCAGGGCGGCATAGATCGGGCGGTAGTGGGACCTCATCCCTAGGGTCGGAGTCTTCGGCACCGCCCTGCCGCCCCGCGGCCTCTCGGGGGCGACCCCCGAGGAGCGGCTAGCTCCGTTCGTCGGCCAGCCGGCTCCGGCGCTCCTCCTCGCGCTTCGAGTACGCCGCGGCGCGGATCGCCTCGTCGGACTCGAAGCCGCTCCCGAGCGCGCCGCCGACGGTAGCCGCCGACGCGACGAACCAGGCCAGGAGGAACAGGTCGCGGTAGGTCATCGACACCTGGAGGTAGCCCCCCATGATGGACGGGTCGAGGACGAACAGGCCCCAGGCCAGGTTCACAACGTAGAGAGCGAGGTAGCAGATGAGCGCTCCCGCGGTCAGGGTCAGCACCGTCGAGGTGTTGTAGAGACGAGACCTCTGTCGAGCCTCCGGCGAGTCGTCATCTGGGCGGTCCCACAGCTCGCCGTCGATCACGAGCCACCCCACGATCAGCGCCAGTGAGGCGATCATCGCCACCACGAGCCGCCAGATGGACAACGAGCCGGCCAGCAGCCACACGGTCGAGTTGATCGTGGCGATGGCCCCCGTCGTCAACGCCGCCACCAGTGCGGACTTCAGCCCGGGAACGAGGAGCCAAGGTCGGTTGGCGAGCACCATCCCCACCAGCAACCGCCAGCGGCCGCTGCGCCGAGGGAGTGGCTTGCGATGCGGGTCCTGCGAGCTGGGGTCGGCCAGGCCCCTGAGGAGAGCGTGCACCGCTCGCCGGGCCCTCGCATGCGTCCGGATCCCACCGAGGGCGGGCAACGAAAGCACCGCCGTCCGTCCTTGGGTGTCCGCCTCGACGAGCAGGTAGCGGCCGTCGTCGTCCCGGAGCGGGAGCTCGGTCAGGCCGACCACAATGTCCCAGTCGTGCTCGCGAGCGTGGTCCCGGAGCCTTGCCACCGCGGCGTCCACGTCCTCCGAACCGGTGGTGAAGGCCTCGCTGACCAGCTCGACGTCCCACGGGTCGTGACCTTCACCGTTCGTCGGGTCCAGGCCCATCCGCCGGGCGACGTCCGTGGGCGCTGCCGGGTCGGCCACCAGACCGACATTGAGGGGCTTCATGGCCCTGCAGTACCCCCGTGGCTCTCTCCGAGCGGCAGAGGCGCGTCCGCGCTGCTGGGCAGTCGAGGGCCGCGCGGCATTGACTCTCACCTCTGGGGTGCTCATCTGCTACCTGGCGATCTACGTCTGTCAGATCGTCGGTACACCCGATGGCGGGGCGACGGGTCCCATGACAATGAGCGTGCTGTGCTTGAGATGTGACGTCACAAGGGGTGCAGGACGAACTGTCTCGACGGCGGACGGCCAAGGGAGAGGACCGGATCCCGCCGGCCCTCGCTGTGGTGGCCGCCTTGGTTGTCTACGCGCTGCTACCGTCCTCGCTGCAGCTCCTCGGACCGTTCGTCATCCCCGGCGTCGAGGCCTTGTTGCTGGTGGCCCTGATCGTCACGAATCCACGCCGGATCACCCGTCAGACGTCATGGTCGAGAACGGTCTCGATCGGTCTGGCCTTCCTCGTCATCGTCTCGAACCTGCTGTCACTCGGCCTGCTCATAACCGAGCTCTCGAGCAACGCGCCCAGCGGCGAGAACCTGCTGGTGGGCGCCATGCAGATCTGGGTCACCAACGTCATCGGGTTCGCGCTGCTCTTCTGGGAGATGGACCGTGGCGGACCTGTTGCGCGTCGGACCATGCCACGCGAAACGATGCCTGCCGCCGACTGGCGCTTCTCGAACGACGAGAACCAGGACACGGTCCCGGAAGTCAGTCGTTCGTCGAGTGAGCTCTCCGGGTGGGTCCCCGTGTTCATCGACTTCCTCTACCTGTCCGTGACCAATTCGAGTGCCTTCAGCCCGACCGACACGATGCCGCTCACCAGCCGCGCGAAGGTGCTCATGGCCATCCAGGCGACCGCCGCACTCCTGGTGTCCCTGCTGCTGGTCGCGCGTGCGGTCGGTTCGCTCGGCGGCTGATCCGTGGATCCGGGGCTGTTCGGCCGGCGCTGTTGAACGTCGCGTCAGTCGGGATCAGTCCCGGAGGCGAGGGCGCCCGGCTCGGTTGGTCCATCTGAGTACTTGATCAGCAGGGCATGGCGGGGCCTGATCCGCGCGACGTTGTCGGCGTAGTCAGACCACAAGCCCGCGGCGGGCGCCGCGTAGGTGGCCTCGCCGGTGTTGACGACGACCACGCCTCTCGTGAGGTCGAATCCCACTGTTCGAACCTTGCCCTCGGGGGCGATGCCGATCTCGCGGACGAACCGCATGACCTTGGCCTCGAGCTCTCGCTCCTTCATGTGGCGGCGAACCTCGTGGGCCTGTCCCTGCTCACCGGCGTCCCTCGGTCTGCAGGAACTCGTGGACCTGGCGGATCGCGACCGAGCCCTCCCCGACGGCAGAGGCGACGTGCTTGACCGAACCACTGCGTACGTCGCCCACGGCGAACACGCCCTGGCGGCGGGTCTCGAACAACGCTTCGGAGCAGTCGGCGGCAGGCCCGGTGAGTATGAAGCCCTTCGCGTCCAGCGGGATCTCTCCCTGGAGCCAGCTGGTGTGGGGAGCCGCACCGATCAGCACGAACAGGGCTGTCGTAGCGACGCGCTGCGTCTGGTCGGTGTGGAGGTCGTGCAACGTGACCTCTTCGAGCGCCTCATCCCCGATGAGCTCGCACACCTCGGTGTGGCGCCAGACCTTGATGCGTGGCGACCGCTCAACGCGGTCGGCCAGGTACCGGGACATGTCCCGCCCCAGGTCGTTGTGTCGGATGACCAGGTTGACCACCGGCGACTGACGGGCCAAGAAGCAGGCGGCCTGGCCCGCCGAGTTTCCACCGCCGACAACGGTGACGGGGTCCTGTCGGCACAGCCGGGCCTCGAACTCCGTCGCGGCGTAGTAGACGCTGCTGCCCTCGAGGCGGTCCGTCCCCGGGAGGTCGAGACGTCGGTAGCGCACGCCGGTGGCGACGAGCACGGCGTGTGCGATCAGGTCGTCCCCCTCTGCCAGCCCCACCACGTGATAGCCGTCTGCCTGCGTGAGAGAGGTCGCCTCGCCGGGGATGCTGAAGACGGCGCCGAACTTGCGGGCCTGCACCACTGCGCGGTCGGCCAGCTCCGCCCCGGTGATACCGGCCGGGAACCCCAGGTAGTTCTCTATCTGAGACGACGTGGCCGCCTGCCCGCCGGTGGCGAGCGCGTCCAGGACGACCGTCGAGAGCCCCTCGGAGGCGGCGTAGACCGCCGCGGCCAGTCCGCCCGGGCCTGCGCCGACCACGACGAGGTCGTACGCCGCCCGGTCCGGCGCCGCCCGTAGGCCGAGGAGGTCGGCCAGCTCAGTGGTGCTGGGATTGCGCAGGACCGTCTGTCCCTTCCAGATCACGACCGGTGTCTGGTCGGGTGGGATGTCGAAGGCCCGGAGGGTGACCTCTGCCTCGGGATCCTCCTCCAGGTCCTCCCAGTGGCAGGGGATGCGGTTGCGGCTCGCGAAGTCCCTCAGCCGGCGGGTGTCGGCTGAGTAGCGGGAGCCGATGATCCGGAGGCCGGCGCCGAGGTCGGCATCAATGTTGCGCCTGAGGATGAAGGCCCGCAGGATCAGGTCCCCGAGCGCCTGGTCCTGGGTGATCGCCTCCTTGAGCCGGTCGTAGAGCACTTCGAGGACCTCGACGTCGGTCTGCGCGACGGCGGTGACGTAGACCGCCTGGCCGGTCAGCATGGACAGGTCACCCACGAAGCGACCCCGGCCGTGGACGGCGAGCACTCGCGACTCTCCCTCGGGGCCTTCCTCCTGGACGACCCGGACCCTGCCGTCCAACACGACGAACAGGCCGCAGTCGCGGTCCCCCGCGCAGAACAGCGTGCTGCCCCTGGTCAGCGACTTCCGCACGCCGTACCGCGAGAGCAGCATGATCTGCGTGTCGGTGAGGCGGGGGTAGGCGCCGGTGGTGTCGGGGGTCTCAGGTCGGTCCTCGAGCTCGAGCTCAGACGAACTGCTCGTCGACATAGCACCACCTCCAGTTCTCCCCCGGCTCGATCGAACGCACGATGACGTGGCTCGTCGCGGCGGCGTGAGCGCGCGCGTGTCGCATCGGTGAGGAGTCGCAGCAGCCAACCTGGCCACAGGTCAGGCACTGCCGCAGGTGCACCCATGGCGTGGCGAGCTGCACGCACTCCGGGCACACGCGCCGGGCGGGTGGCGGCACGGGTCGGATGATTCCGAGGTGCGGGTCGGCGCCGACGCGCGTCGGGTTGGGAGTCATCACGTCCTCGTCGGGAGCTTGGACTCGAGCCATGAGCGCAGCACATGCTCCGGGAGGGCGCCGATCTGCTTGTCGACCACCTGGCCGTGGTCGAGGAGGACCAGCGTCGGGATCGACTGGACCTCGAACCGTTGGCTCACCTCCGGGTTGTCGTCGGCATTGACCTTGACCAGCTTG
>NZ_DASUFR010000091.1:0-3896 GCF_036274455.1 Nocardioides sp.
CGGCCGACGCAGGGCGCGGAGCATTTGTCGATGTAGCCGAGCAGGCACGGCCGCCCGATCTGCGCGGACCGCTTGAACACGCCATTGCTGCACGAGCGCATCGGGAACACCCGGAGCAGCAGGTCGACGGTCTCCCGGATCGCCCACGCGTGCGAGTACGGGCCGAAGTAGCGGACCCCGCGGCGCTTCGCACCGCGGCCGACCATGACCCGCGGGATCTCCTCGTTGAGGGTGACCGCGAGCCAGGGGTAGGACTTGTCGTCGCGGTACTTGACGTTGAACCGCGGGTCGAACTCCTTGATCCAGGAGTACTCCAGCTGCAGCGCCTCGACCTCGGTGTTGACCACCGTCCAGTCCACGCCGGCCGCGGTCGAGACCATCGTCGCGGTGCGGGCGTGGAGGTTGCCCGGGTCCTGGAAGTAGGAGGTGAGCCGGGACCTGAGGTTGTTGGCCTTCCCGACATAGATCACCCGGCCACGGGCGTCGCGGAACCGGTAGACGCCGGGCTGGGTGGGGATCGACCCGGTCGCGGGACGGAACGACGGCGCGGGCACACCTCAACCCTACGGTCGGCTGCCGACTGTGATGGCGGGTCCAGTGGGTACCGGCGGGGCGTCCGACACGCCCCATCCCCGCTTGGAGATGTAAGTGCAGTGATCTACTCTACTTACATGTCGTGTCGTGATCCCTACGGGTACGCGCTCACCACCAGCCCGGCGGCCGCCGCTGCCTACTCCCGGGGGCTGCTGGACGTGCTCCGGCTGCGCTCGGGCGCCCTCCCCTCGCTGGCCTCGTCGGTGGCCCACGACCCGACCTTCGCGCTCGGCCACGCGGCCGTGGCGCTGCTCGGCTTCGAGCTGTGCGCCGAGGTCGACGTCCAGGCCCGGCTCCGCGACGCCTCGCTGCACGCCGGCCGGGCCACCGAGCGCGAGCGCAGCCACGTCCATGCGGTCGTCCGGCACGTCGCCGGTGACTCCCGGCCGCTGGTCGCGCACCTCGCGTCCTATCCGCTGGATGCACTGCTGCTCTCGACCGCGGTGCCGACGATCGCCTTCGCGGGCGTGACCGAGGTCCCCGAGGAGGCCTGGTCGATCGTCGAGCGGGCCCGCCCGGCGTACGGGGACGACTGGTGGTTCACCGGCCTGCTGGCGTTCGTGCGACAGGAGCAGGGTCGCTTCGACGAGGCGATGTCGCTGTCCTGCGCCTCGCTGAGCGTCGAGCCCGGCGCGGGCCACTCGGCGCACGCCCGCGCCCATGCGCACTACGAGACCGGCGACCACGAGGCCGGGCTGGCCTGGATGGACCGCTGGGTGAGCGGCGACGGCGCCTCGATCGACAGCCTCAGCCACTTCGCCTGGCACGCTGCCCTGCACGAGCTGTCGCTGGGCGACCTCGACGCCGTGCGCCGGCGGTACGACGCCCAGCTCCGCCCCGAGCACGGCCTCGGCTGCAGGGCGCTGGTCGACACCGGCTCGCTGCTCTTCCGCTGGGCGCTGACCCCGGACGCCTCGGACGTCCCCGGCCTCGGCCAGGTCGCCGCACTGGCTGGTCGGGACGTGCTGGAGCGGCCGGCCACGCCGTTCCTCGCCATGCACTCAGCCGTCACGCTCCTGGCCGTCGACGACCGGCCCGGCCTGGAGTCGCTGGCCCGATGGGCCGCTGCCCACCAGCACCCGACCCAACGTGAGGTCGTGGCACCCCTGGCCAGGGCCCTTGGCCTGCTGGCCGCCGGCCGATGCTCGCAGGCAGCGGACGCGCTGGCCGGTCTGGCCGGCCAGAGCCGCCGCCTCGGCGGCTCCGACGCGCAGCGGGAGATCCTCGAGGAGACCCGGATCGCCGCGCTGGTCCGCGCGGACCGGCTCGACGAGGCGCGTCAGGTGCTCGACACCCGGCTGGACCGGCGGCACTCGCCGAGGGACCGGAAGTGGCGCGAGCAGTGTCAGCGCGGGCTCATGCGTTCAGCGTGATCTCGTCGCCGGTGACGGTGATCTGCTCCTCCGCGAGCGGGAACGTGGCCGGGCCGGTCACGACCGAGCCGTCGTCGATGGAGAACTGGCTCCCGTGGCAGGCGCAGTTGATGGTCCCGTCGGAGACGTCGGAGACGATGCAACCCTGGTGGCTGCACACCGCGGTGAAGCACTTGAACTCGCCGGACGCCGGCTGGGTGACCACGACCTCCTGATCGGAGAAGATCGTGCCGCCGCCCACGTCGATGTCCGAGGTCTTCGCCAGCGCCTCTCCACCGGCGACCGCGCTGCTGCTCGAACCGGCCGGGGTGCTCCCCGTCGGGGTGGAGGACGAGGACGACGGGCCGGACGGGTCGTTGGCGGTCGCCGGGTCGTCGCTGCTGCACGCGGCCAGCAGCGGGACGCCCACACCGGCGGCGGCCGCGAGGCCGCCGAGCGCACGGCGGGAGATCTTGTCGGTGGTCATGACGGCGGGTTCCTCGCAGAAGTCGAGTCGAACGGGTCGTTGAAAGTGACGCTACCTACGGCTGTGTCACCGCGTCTGAGAGACACGTGTGAGTTCGGTGAGACACCTCTCACGAAACGACGGAGCAGCCCGGATGGTTCACGCGGTCCAGTCAGGCGGACCTGCGCGTCGTGGTCTTCTTGGGCGCGGTCTTCTTCGCCACAGCCTTCTTCGCCACAGCCTTGTTCGCCGCCACGGTCTTGTTCGCCACAGCCTTCTTGGCCGGGGCCTTCGTAGCCGCGGACCGCTTCCGGGCCGGCTGCTTGGCCTCCCGTCCGTCGAGCAGCGGCTTGAGGAAGGCACCGGTGAAGCTGTCGGGGTTGTCGGCGACCTGCTCGGGGGTGCCCTCCGCGATCACCAGCCCGCCGCGTGAGCCGCCCTCGGGACCCATGTCGACGATCCAGTCGGCGGTCTTGATCACGTCGAGGTTGTGCTCGATGACCAGGACGGTGTTGCCCTGGTCGACCAGCCGGCCGAGGACCAGCAGCAGCCTGCGGATGTCCTCGAAGTGCAGCCCGGTGGTCGGCTCGTCGAGCACGTAGACCGTGCGGCCGGTGGAGCGTTTCTGGAGCTCGGAGGAGAGCTTGACCCGCTGCGCCTCGCCCCCGGAGAGCGTGGTGGCCGGCTGCCCGAGCCGGACGTAGCCCAGCCCCACCTCGACCAGCGTCTTCATGTGCCGCGCGATCGCCGGCACCGCGGCGAAGAAGTCGACGGCCTCCTCGATCGGCATGTCGAGGACCTCGGCGATGGTCTTGCCCTTGTAGTGGACCTCGAGCGTCTCGCGGTTGTAGCGCGCGCCGTGGCACACCTCGCACGGGACGTAGACGTCCGGGAGGAAGTTCATCTCGATCTTGATGGTGCCGTCGCCGGCGCACGCCTCGCACCGGCCGCCCTTCACGTTGAACGAGAACCTGCCCTGCAGGTATCCACGCATCTTCGCCTCCGGAGTCGAGGCGAAGAGCTTGCGGATGTGGTCGAAGACACCGGTGTACGTCGCCGGGTTGCTCCGCGGCGTCCGGCCGATCGGCGACTGGTCGACGTGGATGACCTTGTCGACGTGCTCGGTGCCGGTGATCCGGGTGTGCCGACCCGGGACCGTCCGGGCGTTGTAGATCTGCTTCGCCAGCGCGGTGTAGAGGATGTCGTTGACCAGCGTCGACTTGCCCGATCCGGAGACGCCGGTCACCGCGACGAACAGCCCGAGCGGGAACGTCGCGTCGATGTCGCGCAGGTTGTGCTCGCGCGCCCCGACCACGGTGAGCTCGCGTCCCTTGGTGCGCGGCCGGCGTACGTCGGGCAGCGGGATCGACTTGCGGCCCGAGAGGTACATCCCGGTCTCGGAGTCGCGGTGCTTCAGCAGCTGCTTGACCGTGCCCGAGTGGACGACCTGACCGCCGTGCTCGCCCGCGCCCGGGCCGATGTCG
>NZ_DASUFR010000092.1:0-5376 GCF_036274455.1 Nocardioides sp.
GGGAGACCACCGCTGCCTGCCCGCGGAGCGCGCGCTGCTTCTTCGCGACCGGCACCAGCAGGGGCTGCTGGGCGGTCAGGCCCAGCCGGGCGTCGGTGGTGACGTCGCCGCGCGCTCGAAGTCCGGCGGTCACCACCACGGCCGTGGTGACGCACACGAGGAGGACGGTGACCAGGGGAAGGGTCGTCCTGAAGGAGCTTCCACCACGGCGGCGTCGGTGTTCGGTGTGCCGCCCGGACATGACGGGAAGTGTATCGGCGGCGCGCCGCGGCGACGATTCAACGCCGAGATTGCCCTCCCTTTACCCTCAGGGGGTGCAGAAGGAGCGCCATTTCCGACCCGACATCCAGGGTCTTCGTGCGCTCGCCGTGCTGCTGGTGATCGTGGCTCACGCGGGCTTCGGTGCGTTCGCCGGGGGCTTCGTCGGCGTCGACGTCTTCTTCGTGATCTCCGGGTTCCTGATCTCGCAGCTGCTGTTCCGCGAGGTCGAGAGGTCGGGCCGGGTCTCGATCCCCGGCTTCTACGCACGCCGGGCCCGCCGGATCCTTCCCGCCGCCACCCTGGTCACGATCGCGACGATCGTCGCGTCCGGGATCTGGCTGAGCGCCATCGACCTGCTCGAGGTGTGCAAGGACGCGGTGTGGGCGGTGTTCTTCGCCGCCAACGTCCGGTTCGCCGCGGTCGGCACCGACTACTTCGCCCAGGACCAGCCGCCGTCTCCGCTGCAGCACTACTGGTCGCTGTCGGTGGAGGAGCAGTTCTACCTGGTCTGGCCGGCCCTGCTGCTCGGCCTGGTCCTGCTCGCCAGGCGCCGGGCGCTGCCGCCGCGGCTGGTGCTCGCCGTGCTGGCGCTGGTCACCGGCGCGTCGTTCGCCTGGTCGGTGGTCTCCACGTCGTCGGACCCGCTGGCGGCGTACTTCTCGACCCCGGCCCGGGTCTGGGAGCTCGGCCTCGGGGCGCTCACGGCCCTGGTGGCCGGCGGGCTCGCCCCCCGCTGGTCCGGGCTGGTGCGCGGGCTGGTGTGCACGGCCGGGCTGGTGTGCATCGCGATCGCGTGTGTCACCTTCTCCGAGGCCACGCCGTTCCCCGGCTACGCCGCCGCGCTGCCGGTCGTCGGGTCGGCGCTGGTGCTGCTCGCGGGGGCCGGCGGGCAGGCGGTCCAGCCGCTGCCGGTCCGCGCGCTCGGCGTGCTCCCGATGCGCACGGTGGGGGACTGGTCCTACTCGCTGTACCTCTGGCACTGGCCGGTGCTGATCATCGCCGCGCGAGTGGTGGACCCCGACCTCGGCCACGGGCTCGGCTTCTGGCGGACCGCGGTCTGCCTGGTGGTCGTCTTCGTGCTGTCCGGCATGACCTACCGCTACGTCGAGCAGCCGTTCCGGTCCCCGCAGCGGTTCCCGCTCCGCCGCGCCCTGATGCTCTACCCCACCGCGGTCGTGCTGGTGCTGGCCGCCTCGCTCGGCGGTCGCTACTACAGCGAGTGGTCCTCCGGCGCGCTCGGTGACAACCCGGCGATCTCGCTGACCAACTTCGGGGTCAAGGACCCGTCCCGCTACGACCTCGACAAGGACAAGACCGTCGCGCTGGTGCAGGCGTCGGTGATCGCGGCCCGCCACCACATGGCGATCCCGAGCAAGCTCGACCCGGACATCCTGATGGTCCGCGACGACGAGCCGGACGTCGGCGCCTGCGACTACGAGAACGGTTCTCGCGAGCTGTGCCCACGCGGTGACCCGGACGCGGACCGGAGCATCGTGGTCTTCGGCAACAGCCACGGGCGGATGTGGATCCCGGCCTTCGACCAGATGGGCAAGGAGCTCGGATACAAGACCTACTACTTCGTCAAGCCGAACTGTGGTGCGTCGCTGGTGTCGGTGGGCGAGCTCGTGCCCGGGTCGCCGCTGTGGCCGGAGTGCGACGACTTCCGCTCGTGGGCGCTCGACCAGATCGCCGAGCTGCACCCGGACCTCGTGGTGGTCTCTTCGAGCGGCCCGAACCCGGTCCTCTACGACCAGGACGGCAATCGGATCCCCAAGGAGGGGGTGCCGGCCGCGGTCCACGACGGGTACGTCGACCTGTTCGACCGGCTCTCGGCCAGCTCCCAGCGCGCCGTGCTGCTGCGCGACGTACCGAAGTCCGAGGACCTGCCCGACGAGTGCCTGACCAAGAAGGGCAACGACCTCGGCGACTGCCTGTTCACGCCGCTGCCCGCCTCGGTCGAGGACGCCGACATCTCCGAGGCCGCCGCCCGGTCCACCGGCACCGAGGTGGTGGACCCGACCAGGTGGCTCTGCTGGGACGGCTCCTGCCCGACGGTGATCGGCAACGTCCTGCCCTACCGCGACCGCGGCCACCTGACCACGGTCTACGCCGCCGCCCTGGCCGACGAGCTGAGCAAGGCACTCGGCCTGAGCGGCTGAAGTCGTAGCAGATCCTCGCTCGTTCGGGCGAGAAACCTGCAAACCCTCGGGGATCGGCATGGACCGGGCTAGTACGCCTGCCCGACGTCTCTGCCACTGCCGATCCACGCGTCGGTAAC
Organism: Nocardioides sp.; assembly: GCF_036274455.1. Taxonomy (GTDB): domain Bacteria; phylum Actinomycetota; class Actinomycetes; order Propionibacteriales; family Nocardioidaceae; genus Nocardioides. The sequence continues at coordinate 2,540 of NZ_DASUFR010000092.1, forward strand.
AGCGCTGCTCCACGCGGTCGATCTCCATCAGCGTCTCCTTCACGGCTGGGGGGCCAGGCACTTGAAGGGGACGACCACATGAACAACCTGTCGGAGCGCGCGTCGCAGGCGAATCACCACCTGTCATCGAGACGGTGGCGAGCCCTGCTCACGTCTCTCATCGCCGGGGTGCTGCTGCTGACCGGTCTGGGCGTGCTCGCCTCTCCCGCGTCCGCGACGGTGATTCTCGCGGGAGCCGACGCCGGCCCCTGGCCGTCCGCCTGGACGCAGTACACCTACCAGGACGGCACGCGGATCAGCGACCTGAACGGTGACCAGACGCCCACGGGGCTCGACCTGGCCAGCGGGACCTGCGCCCCGGCACCCTGCGCCGGGCCGGAGTCGTCGGTGGCCTACACATCGGACGGGACCGACGTCTTCTTCCGGATGCGGATGGCCGTCGACAACAACGACGCCAGCAAGGGCGGGCTCTTCCAAGGCGCATTCCTCGTCCAGATCGCCAACGCCGCCGGAGCCGTGAAGGCGGTCGTCGGTGTGAACGGGAAGGACGCCCACAACGACATGGTGTACGTCGCCGACTCGGTCGGTGGCACCGTCGTACCGGTCTACGAGTTCCCCTTCAGCAGCGGGTCGCCTTCGTCGGCCGCGATGCGCTGGATCCCGGCGAGCGACGGCACCGGCCAGTACTTCCTCGACTTCCAGGTCCCGCTCTCGGTTCTCACCACCGTCTCGGGCGGGGCGGTGACGGCAACCTCCAAGGTCAAGCTCTACTACGGGTCCTCAGCGGCGGCGAACCTCGCGACCATCAACAAGGACTTCATGCTCGGTGACGTCACGAGCGCCGACTTCACCGATGTGAAGCTGATCCAGTTCGTGCCCACGGCCTACACCGTCGCCTTCGACAGCAACGGAGGATCGGCCGTCGCCTCCCAGACCGTCAACGACGGCGACCCCGCCGTCCAGCCCGCCACCCCGACGCGCGCCGAATACGTCTTCGACGGCTGGTGGACGGCGGCGACAGGCGGCTCGCCGTGGTCGTTCACCACGCCGATCGTCGGCGCCACGACGCTCTACGCGCACTGGACGAGGATCTGGACGGTCGACTTCGACAGCCAGGGCGGCTCGGCGGTCGCGCCGCAGGACGTGGTGGACGGCTCGCCGGCCACTGCGCCGGCCGACCCCACTCGCTCGGGCCACTTCCTCGACGGCTGGTTCACCGCTGCCTCCGGCGGCAGCGAATGGAGCTTCGCGACCGCCATCTCGTCGGCCACGACGCTGTACGCGCACTGGACGATCGGTCGAACGGTCTCCTTCGACTCCGACGGCGGCTCGGCGGTCGGGTCGCAGCTCGTCCGCGACGGCGATCTGGCGACCGCGCCGGCCGAACCGACCCGGGCCGGCCATGACTTCGTGGGCTGGTTCGCCGATGGTGAGGCCTACGACTTCGGCACGGCGGTGACCGGCGAGCTGACCCTGACGGCGCACTGGAGCAAGCAGGTCTACACGGTGTCGTTCGACTCCGATGGCGGTTCGGCGGTGGCCGACCAGCCGGTGGCGTTCGGCGACGCGGCTGTTGCTCCGTCCGACCCGACCCGGGCCGGCCATGACTTCGTGGGCTGGTTCGCCGATGGTGAGGCCTACGACTTCGGCACGCCGGTGACCGGTGCTTTGTCGCTGACGGCGCATTGGGCGGCGCAGGTCTACACGGTGTCGTTCGACTCCGATGGCGGTTCGGCGGTGGCCGACCAGGCGGTGGCGTACGGCGACGCGGCTGTTGCTCCGTCCGACCCGACCCGGACCGGCCATGACTTCGTGGGCTGGTTCGCCGACGGTGAGGCCTACGACTTCGGCACGCCGGTGACGGGCGAGCTGTCGCTGAGGGCGCACTGGGCGGTGCAGGTGCACACGGTGTCGTTCGACTCCGATGGCGGTTCGCCGGTGGCCGACCAGGCGGTGGCGTACGGCGACGAGGCCGCGGAGCCGTCGGCTCCGACCCGGACCGGTTATGACTTCGTGGGCTGGTTCGCCGGTGGTGAGGCCTACGACTTCGGCACGCCTGTCACCGGTGCGATGACCCTGACGGCGCACTGGGCCAAGCAGGTCTACACGGTGTCGTTCGACTCCGACGGAGGTTCGGCGGTGGCCAGCCAGTCGGTGGCCTACCAGGACCTTGCGTCCGAGCCGACCGCTCCGACCCGGACCGGCCATGACTTCGTGGGCTGGTTCGCCGGCGATGACGCTTACGACTTCGGCACGCCGGTGACCGGCGAGCTGACCCTGACGGCGCACTGGGCGGCGCAGGTCCACACGGTCTCGTTCGACTCCGACGGCGGCAGCGCGGTCGCAGACCAGGCGGTGGCGTACGGCGACGCGGCTGTTGCTCCGGCCGACCCGACCCGGACCGGCCATGACTTCGTGGGCTGGTTCGCCGGCGATGAGGCCTACGACTTCGGCACCCCTGTCACCGGTGCGATGACCCTGACGGCGCACTGGGCCAAGCAGGTCTACACCGTGTCGTTCGACTCCGACGGAGGTTCGGCGGTCGGTGACCAGTCCGTGGCCTACCAGGACCTTGCGTCCGAGCCGACCGCTCCGACCCGGACCGGCCACGACTTCGTGGGCTGGTTCGCCGGTGGTGAGACCTACGACTTCGGCACGCCTGTCACCGGTGCGATGACCCTGACGGCGCACTGGGCCAAACAGGTCTACACCGTGTCGTTCGACTCGAGCGGCGGCAGCTCGGTCGCCAGCCAGTCGGTGGCCTATCAGGAGCTGGCCGCGCAGCCATCGGCTCCGACCCGGACCGGCCACGACTTCGTGGGCTGGTTCGCCGGTGG
>NZ_DASUFR010000093.1:0-10573 GCF_036274455.1 Nocardioides sp.
CGCCTGCTTCGAGCTCGGCAACACCTCGACCGAATGCGACTTCACCCCGGAGATGACCGCGGCCTGGACCGAGGCCTACTTCGGCACCGCGACCCGCGCCGACCTGGCCCGAGTGCGGCTGCAGGCGCTGTGCAGCCAGTACGGCTGGGCGCTGTGGGGCTTCATCCAGGCGGCCACCAGCCCGATCGACTACGACTTCCACTCGTGGGGGATGGAGCGGTTCGACAAGGCCGAGGCCACCTTCCGCGGGCCGGACTTCGGGCGGCTGCTCGACGAGGTGACCACCGGTGATCCACCTCGAGGAGACACGTGACCGCGCTGCCTTCCCGTGCCGAGATCGTCGTCGTCGGCGGGGGAGTGATCGGCGCGTCCGTCGCCTACCACCTCGCCAAGCTCGGGAGGACCGACGTGCTGCTCGTGGAGCAGGGCCACCTGTCCGGAGGTACGACGTGGCACGCGGCCGGCCTGGTCGGGCCGCTGCGGGCCACGGAGAGCGGGACCCGGCTGGTGCAGTACTCCGCCGAGCTCTACGGCTCGCTCGAGGCGGAGACCGGGCTCGCCACGGGCTACAAGGGCTGCGGCGGGCTGGTGCTGGCCCGCACCCCGGAGCGGCTGGTCCAGCTCCGGCGCACGGCGGCCAACGGAGCGGCGTACGACATGGAGTGCGAGGTGGTCACCCCGCAGCGCGCCCAGGAGCTGTGGCCGGTGATGCAGGTCGACGACCTCACCGGAGCGCTGTGGCTCCCGGGCGACGGCACGGTCAACCCGACCGACCTCACCCAGTCGCTGGCCAAGGGTGCCCGGCTCCGCGGTGCCCGGGTCGTCGAGCAGGTGCGCGTGACCGGCTTCGAGATGGACGGCCGCCGCGTCACCTCGGTGCGCACCGACCGGGGCGACGTCGAGTGCGACGTGGTCGTGAACTGCGCAGGCCAGTGGGCGGCGCAGGTCGGCGCGCTGGCCGGCGTCACCGTCCCGCTCCACTCCTGCGAGCACTTCTACGTCGTCACCGAGGCGATCGACGGCGTCCGCCCCGACCTCCCGATCATGCGCGACCAGGACGGCTGGACCTACTTCAAGGAGGAGGTCGGCGGCCTCGTGGTGGGTGGCTTCGAGCCGACCGCGAAGCCGTGGCGGTCGCCGGACGACATCCCCTACCCGTTCGAGTTCCAGCTCCTCGGCGAGGACTGGGAGCACTTCGCGATCCTGATGGACGAGGCGCTGCACCGCATCCCGGTGCTGGCCGAGACCGGGATCCGCAAGTTCTACGACGGCCCGGAGTCGTTCACGCCGGACAACCAGTTCCTGCTCGGGCGGGCTCCCGAGGTCGACAACTTCTTCGTCGGCGCCGGCTTCAACTCGGTCGGGATCGCATCCGCCGGTGGGGCGGGCCTGGCCCTCGCCGAGTGGGTGGTCGAGGACGAGCCGACCAGCGACCTCACCGGCGTGGACATCCGCCGGTTCGCACCGTTCAACGCCGACCCCGGGTTCCTGCGCGACCGGGTGGTCGAGGTGCTCGGCCTGCACTACGCGGTGCCGTGGCCGAACCGCGAGCCGGAGACCGCCCGGGACGTGCGTCTATCGCCCCTGCACGAGCGGCTCGCGGCGAAGGGCGCGGTCTTCGGGACCAAGAACGGGTGGGAGCGACCGCTGTTCTTCGGCGTGGAGCGGCTGGACTACTCCTGGGACAAGCCCACCTGGCTCCCTGCCTCGGCCGCGGAGCAGCGGGCGTGCCGCACCGGCGTCGCGGTCTTCGACCAGACCTCGTTCTCCAAGTACGCCGTCAGCGGCCCGACCGCGCTGGAGGCGCTCCAGTGGGTGTGCGCGGCCGACGTCGACGTACCGCTCGGCCACGTCGTCTACACACCCTGGCTCAACGAGCGCGGCAGCTACGAGGCCGACGTGACCGTGACCCGGGACGGGCCGGACCGCTTCTGGGTCGTCTCGTCCTCGGCGACGACGGTCCGCGACCTCGACTGGCTCAGACGCAACGGCGGGATCGAGGCCGAGGACGTCACCGACGGCTACTCGGTGATCGGGGTGATGGGCCCGGCCGCCGCGGGGCTGCTCGGCTGGTCGCTCGACGACTTCCCGTTCGCGACCTCCCGCACGATGACCGTCGCCGGTGTCGAGGTCCGCGCCACCCGGATGACCTATGTCGGCGAGCCCGGCTGGGAGCTGACCCTCCCGGTCGACCACGCGCTCGCGGTCTACGACTTCGTCTCTGCGGGCGGCGCCGTCGACGCGGGCTACAACGCGCTGGAGTCGCTGCGGCTCGAGAAGGGCTACCGCGCCTTCCCGCGGGACATCTCGCCCGACTACACGCCCGCCGAGGCCGGGCTGCTCTTCGCCACCGCCCTGAAGGGGGACAAGCCGTTCCTCGGACGAGCGGCGCTCGAGGCCCAGCGCGAGCGGTTCGCCGCGGGCGGCCCCCGCCGCAGGCTGGTGTCGTTCGTGCTCGAGGACCCCGACCCGATGCTCTGGGGCGGAGAGCTGCTGCTCCGCGACGGCCACCCCGCCGGCCAGGTCACCAGCGCCGCATGGGGCGAGACCGTCGAGGCCTCGGTCGGGTTCGCCTACCTGCGCTCGGACGGCCCGGTCACGTCCGAGTCGCTGGCGTCGGGCCGGTTCGAGGTGGACGTGGCGGGCGAGCGGTTCGGCGTCCGGCTCTCGCTCAAGGCACCCCTGGCCTGACTGCTGGCCACGCCCCTAGTCGAGGATGCCGGCCTCGTAGCACCGAACCACCAGCTCCGTGCGGTGCCGGGACCCGGACTTGGCCAGCAGGGAGCGCAGGTGGCTCTTGACGGTCTCCACCGACACCACCAGCGACTCGGCGACCTCGGCGTTGGTCTGGCCGCGGGCCACGTGGCCGAGGACGTCGCGTTCCCGTGCGGTGAGCCGGCGAGTCCAGGCGGGCTCGGCCGGCGTACGACGAGTGACCGCGACCCGTCGGATCGCGTCGGGGAAGACCAGGGAGTCGGTGCGGGCAACCGTACGCACCGCAGCCAGCAGCTCCTCGGGCCGTGCCCGCTTCAGCACGAAGCCCCGGGCGCCGGCCAACAGCGCGTCGTGCACGGCGTCGTCGCTCTCGAAGGTGGTGATCACCACCACGGCCGGGCCGTCCGGCCGCTCGGCCAGGCGGGTGGTCGCCGAGATGCCGTCGACCCGGGGCATCCGCACGTCCATCAGCACCACGTCGGGCCGGCTCTGCGCCACCAACGCCGGCACGTCGAGCCCGTCGGCGCCCTGGCCCACCACCTCGATGTCGGGTTCGAGGTCGAGGATCGCAGCGAGACCCGAACGCACCAGGTCGTCGTCGTCGACCACGACCAGCCGGATCACCTCGTCGCTTCCGGCCGGCGGATCGGCAGCCTTGCGGTCAGCAGCCACGAGTCACCCCCCTCCGGCCCGGCGGAGAGCTCGCCCTCGCCGAGCAGCACGCGCTCGTGCAGGCCGCCCAGGCCGGACCGCTCCGGTGCCGTCCGTCCGCGGCCGCCGACCGGGTTGCGGACCTCGATCCACAAGGACTGCTCGTCGGCGTGCAGCCGGAGCGTCGCCGATCCCGTGCCGTGGCGGGTGGCGTTGGTCAGCGCTTCGCGGATCACCGCCTGTGCGGTGTCGGCACAGCCATGGTCGACCAGCAACGCCGCTGGGGCGCGGAGCTGCACGGTCAGCGACGACTCGTGGACGAGCGCCCGGGCCGTGGTGACAACGTCCACGGGCCCACGCCCGAGCTCGGCTCCGGGCTGCGCTCCGTCGCGCAAGGTGCGCACCACGTCGTCGACGTCGTCCTGTGCCCTCCGCCCCAGGTCTTCCACCGCGGCCATGGCGCGCGCTGCCGCCTGCGGGTCGGTGGCGAGCAGCCGGCGCGCGGCGGTGGCCTGCACGGTCATGGCGGTCAGGGTGTGCCCGAGCCGGTCGTGCAGGTCGCGGGCCACCGCGTTGGCGCGGGCCAGCGCCCGCTCCCGCTCGGCCGCGATGCCGACCCGTTCGGTGAGCGTCGGACCGAGCACGCGCGGCGCCAGGACGACCAGGAGGCGGCTGGCCGCGCCCACGACGGCAAGACACGCCACGAGCGCGAGCAGGCCGGGAGCGACCAGCCAGACGGCGTGCCAGCCGGCGCCGGTGTGGCTGGTCCTCCCGATGAGCGGCCAGGTCGTGGTGCTCTCGCCGGACAGCGGGAATGCGACCAGCTCGAGCCCGAACGGCACCAGGTAGAGGATCGCCGCTCCGACCACGAGCCCGACGCCGACGAGCAGCGCCAGCCAGGCCGCGCCGCGGCGTCGTGACGGCCCGGCGCGGGGACGGCGTACGTCGGGAAGTGCTGTGTCGTCGTGGTCGAGCAGCGCCCTGGCCGTCGACACCTCCACCTGGCGCACCGGCGGCAGCAGCGAGGCCCACACGACCACGGCCAGGAAGGCGATCCCCAGCAGGGTCAGCAGCCACATGTTGAGTGTGCTCTGGTCCTGGACGGCCATCGAGGCGCCGATCATGGCGGCCGCGCCGACCAGCGGCAGGCAGAGCGCGACCGCGAGGAACACGTGTGCGACACCGCCCCACACCGATGCCACCGAGCGCCTCACCATCTCAGCCTCACACGCGCTGCCCGCAGCAAACACCCTCGATCGAGGGAGCCGGTTCCCTCCGCAGGGGGATGGCCACCGGCCGTGCCGGGGCCAACGTTGAGCTCGTGACCATCTCGACCACGATGACAGCCCGGGAGGCGCCGGCTCCGGACGGGGGCGCCGACGAGGACCCCCGGGGCACCACCCGCGCGGCGTACACGGCACTGGGATGGGTGGTGCTGTTCTTCGCCTTCCACGTCTACTGGTACCTGGGCGGGAGCTTCGCGAGCCCCGGCGACCTGCCCCCGCTGAACGAGCGACCGAACCGCCTCGAGACTCACGCCGGCGTGCACTCGCTCGTCGCGTGGACGGTCAACCTCGTCGTGGACGGCGCCTGGCCGCTGGGTGCGCTGGTCTGCCTGGCCCTCGCCCGAGGATGGGCACGGGGACGGCTCGCGCGACCCACGCAGGCCCTCGTCGGGCTCGGCTGCGTGGTGCTGCTCCTGCGCGGCGGCGCCGGGATCCTCGACGACGTGACCCGCGCGACTGGGCTCCTGCCGAACGGAGTCACCGGACTCTCGCTCGAGGACACGACAGGCCATGCCCACCTCCGATGGGCCGACTGGGCGATCGACGGGTACTTCCTGGCCGGCGGGATCATCTTCTTGCTCCTCGCGGTCCGCCTCCGCGCGCAACGGGTCCACTCACGCCCTCGTCGCGTCGGTGGCCATGCCAGTCACGGCCTACCCGACGACACTGCGCCGCCCCTCGCGCCCCCGCCACAGCGGCCGGCGCCTCGATGGGCCGAACGTCTGGCCCACGCGATCCCGCTTCTTGTCCTGCCCTCGAGCCTGTGGCGCCTTGCCGTCGCGTTCGGCTTCCCCATGGGCATGCTGAACGACGCCGGGGAGCTCGACGCCGTGCGCGGCTGGCCCGCGGTCTACGTAGCCGCGATCACCCTCGTGTCCGAAGCAGTCGCTCTGACCGCGTTCGGACTGGTCCGCCCGCTCGGGGAGGAGGTCCCGCGGTGGCTGCCGATCTTCGGCGGCCGGGCGGTTCGACCGAGGTCCGTGATCGTTGCCGCCACGGTCGGTTCTGTCGCGCTGATGCTGATCTGGACGGCGGGGTTCTGGGAGGTCTGGACGACCGGCCGACCGGGCGCCATGGCCAGCCCGGCCTGGGCGGCCGTCTTCACCATCTGCTACGCACCCTTGAACCTCTGGGGCCCGGCTCTGCTCACGCTGACCTGGGCCTACCGTCGCCGTACCAGCTGGAGCGAGCGCCGGGCGGCACGGTGGGTGCCTGCGCCCTAAGGTGGGGAGATGGTCTCGGAGGAGATCTGGGAGCCGATCGGCCAGGGCTGGCAGCAGGTCGGCGAGCTCGCGCTGGCCTTCGTGCTGTCGTCGCTGATCGGGCTGGAGCGCGAGTTCCGGCAGAAGAGCGCCGGCCTGCGCACCCACACGCTGGTCGGCGTCGGTGCGGCGCTGTTCATGCTGGTGTCGAAGTACGGCTTCACCGATGTGGTCGGCGACCGCCTCGGCGCCGACGTCTCCTTCGATCCGTCGAGGGTGGCTGCCCAGGTCGTCTCCGGTATCGGCTTCATCGGCGGTGGGCTGATCTTCGTGCGCCGCGACGTGGTCAGCGGCCTGACCACTGCGGCGTCGATCTGGCTGACGGCCGCGGTCGGCATGGCGGCCGGTGCCGGCCTGCCGCTGTTGGCGCTGCTGGCGACGGCGGCGTTCTTCGTCGCGGTCCCCGGCTACACGGCGCTGTTCCGCCACCTGCCGCGCTCGGCCCACGCACCGAGCGGGCTGTGGGTGGAGTACCGCGACGGCGAAGGAGTGCTGCGGGGCGTGCTCGCGGAGGTGACCCGCCGTGGGTTCGCGGTGCATCACCTCTCGACGCACAGACGCGACGACGTCGAGCGTCCCACCGTCACGGTGCGACTCGAGGTGAGCGGCCGTGGGGACACCGCCACCCTGGCGGCAGACCTGGGGGATGTGAGGGGCGTCCTTGGAGTCACCGCCGAGGACGTCAACGTCAGCCGCGAGTAGCCTTTGGGGGAGCCACTACTGGGGATGACAGGCGTGCCCACCCGACGTCTGGGGCGGCCGCCATGCCGCCATCTGAGAGCGTCTGAGGGGCGGTTCTAGCCCTCCGACACGCGCCGCTTGAGTAGAGCGATCGGGTGAACGAACCTGAAGCCACCGGCACCCCATGTCGACACCATTCCGACGGCTTCCCATCCTCCGGCGCCAAGCCTGTTCAGCTCACCGATGTCCTTCTCCACCTTCGTCAGATCAGTGATGCGGTACTCCCAACGGTCCATGGCGACTCCTTCGTCCACGATCAGCATCGCGCCGGGAGCATCGACCGCCCAGAGTCGTGAGTCATGCGGCTTGACCCCTGAGGGCCCTGGCGTTGGCAGCAGCGGGCGAGCTGTCTTCGGCGTGAACACCCGCACAGCGGCTGCTCGGGCGCCGAACCGCACGACGTGAGCGGACCCTATGCCGCCATACCGGACAGCGGTCGGGTCGGGCTCCGCCCGCACGGCGGCACAGTCGGGCGAACCTGGTCGGCCGTGTTGTCGACCCATCCGCTCGTGTAAACAAGATGGCCGAGTGTGCTGCACTCCACCGTCGAGGTCACGCCTTGGGCAATCCGAACCCTGCCTGGTCGGCGATGGCCAACTGGTAGGCCCAGTAGTCGCGAAGGTCCTCGACCCACTCCACCGGTATGGCAGCGTGCTCGATGCGGATCGTGGTCCAGGTTTCCGCGTCTCGCTTCGACTCGTCGAGTGAGATCGTCAACACCGAGTCGTCGGCCAGCACCTCGGCGCCTCGGGCGAACGGCGAGGGGCCGCGCTCGCCGACTCTTCGCACCCAGTTCCAGGTTCTGACGACTCTTCTTGGCTTGTCGAGCTCGACGAACCGGACGAGGACCGCGCCTCGCGAACCCGTGAGCTGGTCGGCGTGGTCATCGCTCCACGCCCAGGTCTCCTTACCGGGCTGCTCCACGACGAGACCAGGTCCGCTGAAGGACCAGGTGGGTGCTGGCAACCAGGCGTGGCTCCACGTGACCAGGTGGGCACACGGGTTGAACAGCCGGCGGCGAGTGCCGCGCATGGTGCGGCTCACCTCAACCGATCCCAATCGTCCCGATAACTCGCGGGCGCCGGATGCTTGGTCGACGTCGCGGCCGATTCGGTTAGCCGCGGCCAACCCCGACTCCCCTTCGGGAATGTGCAGCGGCGGAGGCAGGCCCGACCTCTGGGCTTGGGCCCAGGCACTGGTGAGTCGCACGATCTCGGGTTGGGCAAGCGCCTCGTCGGCTGCGGCAGGCCAGGCTTCGAGCAGCCACCACTCCACAGGGTCGTCTTCAGCGTCGCTTGGTTCGTCGGCCGGGTCCGGTACCGAGCGCCCACGAGTGCTCACCCGAGTGCGCCACTGTCCGGGCTCGTCGAGCCACGGTGCCGTGGGGTCGTTGTTCACCAGCTCGGTGACCACCACCGCGCCTTCCGTCGTGACCGTGAACTCCACGACGTCTTCCCAGCTCTGGTCCGGCGGTCCGGGGTGGCCCTCCAGCACCCGTGTGGTGACCTCGAACGGCCCCCACTGGTCGGCCGGAAGCAACCACAGCTCCCCATCGATACCCGGGGGATCGCTCACGACGGTGTTGTCGCCGAGCTCGCCGGCGACGCGGATGCTCTGCTCGCTCGAGGACCTGATGGCGATCGCACCTTCGTCTGAGCCAAGCATGACGTGTCGCTCGATCACTTCGAACCTCTCTGATGGCGTCGCCACGCGGAGGCTGGCGCGCACGTAGCAAACCAGACGCCCGTCACTGCGGCTTAGTTGGGCGGTGGCCCGCACGGCGGCATGGTCGGGCTCCGCCCGAACGGCGGCATGGTGGGGCGCGTGCCAATGACCTAGGACTGCTGGTCCGCCCGTCGACGGATGCGCAAAGCGACCAGCCCGAAGGCCGCCACGAGCACCAAGACGCCCAGACTCCCGAGGAAGCTCCAGACGAGCATCGCCAGAAGCGTGAGCAGGAGAAGGCAGACCAGGTATCCGCTCACCCGAGAGCCCTCACCACGCATAGCGAAACCGTGCTTCGGGTCCGACATCGGCAGGAGCGCGCGAGCAGCGGTACGGGTCGGGTGACTCGTCAGTCCATGTATGCGTTCTCGGCAAGGATGAGCCACCCATCACCGACGTTCGCCCGCTGAGTGGCGCAACCTGCGTCAGCGGGTCGTTGCTCTCTTTCAAGGCGAATGCCTGCGTTGAGTCAGCGGGGATGCGTTCGTGGTCAAGTCCCGTCAAGTGGTGTATGACGCGTGATCCTTCGTGAGGTCAGGCCGTGATGGCCTTCAGGTCGGGCACCTCCTCGCCGGTGTCGTTGGTGTGGATGATCGGGTCGGTGGCTGTGCGGCACTTGGCGAGGAGTTCGAGTCCGAGGTAGCGGCGGCCTTCGGCCCATTCGTCGTGCTGCTCGGCCAGGACGGCGCCGACCAGGCGGATGATCGAGGCCCGGTCGGGGAAGATGCCGACCACGTCGGTGCGGCGGCGGATCTCGCGGTTGAGCCGTTCGTTGGGGTTGTTGGACCAGATCTGGCGCCATACCTCGTAGGGGAAGGCGGTGAAGGCGAGGATGTCGGACCGGGCGGCCTCGAGGTGGTCGGCGACGGTGGGGAGCTTGCCGTCGAGGGCATCGAGGATGCGGTCGAACTGGGCGTGTACGGCCTCGGCGTCGGGCTGGTCATAGACGCTGTGCAGCAGCGCCTTGACCCAGCCCCAGCTGGCTTTGGGAGTGATGGCCATCAGGTTGGCGGCGTAGTGGGTGCGGCAGCGTTGCCAGGCCGCATCCGGCAGGGTCGCGGCGGTCGCCGCGACCAGCCCGGCGTGGGCGTCGCTGGTGACCAGGCGGACCCCGGTCAGGCCGCGGGCGGTCAGGTCACGGAAGAACGCCAGCCAGCCGGCGCCGTCCTCGCTGGTGGTGACCTGGATCCCGAGGATCTCGCGGTGCCCGTCGGCGTTGATCCCGGTCGCCACCAAGCAGTGCACCGGCACGACCCGGCCGCCCTCACGTACCTTGAGCACCAGCGCGTCAGCGGCCAGGAAGGTGAACGGCCCGGCGTCCGCGAGTGGTCGGGTGCGGAACTGTTCGACGTGGCCGTCGAGCTCCTTGGACATCTGGCTCACCTGCGACTTCGACAGGCCGGTCACACCCAGGGACTGGACCAGCTTGTTCATCCGTCGCGTCGAGACACCGAGCAGGTAGCAGGTGGCCACCACCGAGGTCAGCGCCTGCTCAGCCCGAGTCCTGCGTTCGAGCAGCCACTCGGGGAAGTACGAACCCTGACGGAGCTTGGGGATCGCCACATCCAGGGTCCCGGCACGGGTGTCGAAGTCGCGGTGTCGGTAGCCGTTCCTGCTGTTGACCCGCTCCGGGCTCCGCTCGCCGTACCCGGCGCCGCACACCGCGTCGGCCTCGGCGCTGAGCAGGGTGTTGATGAAGGTGCCGAGCAGCTCGCGCAGCAGATCAGGGCTCGCCTGGGCCAGCTGCTCCTCGAGCATCCGGGCAGGGTCGATACTGGGCGGGACGGTCATCGTGATGCTCCATTCGAGAGTGCTGTGGAAGGTTCACTCGAAGGATCACGCGGTGGCCGTCGTCGCCTTCGACGACACGCTCACCCGCTGTGCTCGTACACCACTCAACAGGACGTCACTCGCAGGCGCCGCGCAGCGGTGCCGAAGGCATCCTTGAGGGCGGGTTGCGGCGTGCTACGCGCGCGGCCGCCCAACCACGGATCAGTCACGAGAGCCGAAAATTCGGGCTCAGGAGGACTGGCTGGGCGGCGCGGACGGTGGCGTCGTCGGTGGCGCGGTCGGTGGCGCGGTCGGTGGCGCGGTCGGCGCGGGGGTCGGCTGGTCGGCGCCCGGTGGCGGGAGCTGCTGGAAGCCCGGCCCGCCGCCCCGGCCATGCCCGGGCCAGCCGGGGAAGCTGCCCGG
>NZ_DASUFR010000094.1:0-6833 GCF_036274455.1 Nocardioides sp.
GCAGGGGCCGGAGAGACTGACGCCCACCCGGCCCTGAGGCACACTTTCATCATGGTTGAGCACGCCCCGGTCGCTTCCGACGTCCCGACGAAGGGCAGAGTCCTCGTCGTCGACGACGACGCGTCCCTGGCGGAGATGCTCACGATCGTCCTCCGCCAGGAGGGGTTCGACGGCCGGGTGGTGACCCGCGGCGACCTCGCCCTGGACGCGTTCCATGACTACCGGCCCGACGTCGTGCTGCTCGACCTGATGCTGCCCGGCAAGGACGGCATCGACGTGTGCAAGGAGATCCGGGCGGAGTCCGGCGTACCGATCGTGATGCTGACCGCGAAGGGCGACACCGTCGACGTGGTGGTGGGGCTGGAGTCCGGGGCCGACGACTATGTCGTGAAGCCGTTCAAGCCCAAGGAGCTGGTGGCGCGCATCCGGGCCCGGGTACGCCGCAACGACCGGGCCGCCCAGGAGTCGCTGACGATCGGCGACCTGACGATCGACGTGGCGGGCCACTCGGTCACCCGCGACGGCGAGGTCATCAACCTCACGCCGCTGGAGTTCGACCTGCTGGTCTGCCTGGCCCGCAAGCCCTGGCAGGTGTTCACCCGCGAGGTGCTGCTCGAGCAGGTGTGGGGCTACCGGCACGCCGCGGACACCCGACTGGTCAACGTGCACGTGCAGCGGCTGCGCTCCAAGGTCGAGCACGACCCCGAGAACCCGGAGATCGTGGTGACCGTGCGCGGCGTCGGCTACAAGGCCGGGACCGGATAGGCAGGAGGTCTCGTGCTCCGCGCCCGCGCGCCGCGTCGTCTCCCCGGTGCCTTCCGCCGCGGGCTGACGTTCTGGCGCCGTTCCATCCTGGCCCGGGTGGTCGCCAGCACCGTCATCCTGACGGCGCTCGTCATCGCCGCGGTCGGCTGGTTCCTGCTCCAGCAGACCCGCGACGGGCTGCTCGACGACCGGGTCGCGGCGGTGACCCGAGAGGCGGCCGACGACGTCCAGGAGGCCAACAGCCGGCTCGCGTTCGCGCCTGGGAACGACAGCAACGCCGCGCTCCAGCGACGCGACCTGAACGACGTCGTCATCGGGCGCGGCTCGACCCGCGGGTACGGCGTCGTGGTGGCCGGCCCGGTCGGCAGCGGCGCCCGGATCGCCGACGGCGGCACGGAGTCGAGCGCCGACTTCGACCCGAGCAGCGTGCCGGTCTCGCTGGAGCAGCACTTCGCCGAGCAGGGGGCCACCTCGGCCTGGACCTACACGACGCTGGTCCGCACCGACGGCGCCAGCACGGTGATCGGCCGCGAACCGGGCATCGTGGTCGGCTCGCAGGTGACGCTGCCGTCCGACGGGAGCACCTACACCGTCTACTTCCTGTTCCCGCTCAAGGAGCAGCAGGCCACCATGCGGCTGGTCACCCGCGCCCTGCTCACCGCCGGTGTGCTGATGCTGCTGCTGGTCGCGGGCGTGAGCTGGCTGGTCACCCGTCAGGTCGTGACTCCGGTGCGGATGGCCCGGCGGGTCGCCGAGCGGCTGGCCGCCGGCCGGCTCCAGGAACGGTTGCGGGTCACGGGTGAGGACGACGTGGCCCGGCTCGCGACGTCGTTCAACCAGATGGCATCCAACCTGCAGCGCCAGATCCGGCAGCTCGAGGAGCTGAGCCGGGTGCAGCGCCGGTTCGTCTCCGACGTCTCCCACGAGCTGCGCACGCCGCTCACCACGGTCCGGATGGCCGGTGACGTCCTGCACGACGCCCGGCGCGACTTCGACCCGGCGACGGCGCGGGCTGCGGAGCTGTTGCAGGGGGAGCTGGACCGGTTCGAGACGCTGCTCGTGGACCTGCTGGAGATCAGCCGGTTCGACGCGGGCGCCGCCGTGCTCGATACAGACGACGTCAACCTCGTCGACGTCGCCCACCGCGTCGCCGACAGCACCCAGGCCCTGGCCGAGCAGCGCAACGTGCACCTGGAGATCGAGGCGCCCGGCCACGCGTGCCTCGCCGAGGCCGACGTACGCCGCGTGGAGCGGGTCGTCCGCAACCTCGTCAGCAACGCGATCGACCACGCGCACCCCGATGGAGACCGCGCGACCGCAGCACGGGTGGTCATCCGGGTCGCCGGTGACGACCAGGCGGCGGCGATCGCGGTGCGTGACTACGGCGTCGGGCTCGCGCCGGGGGAGTCGGCGATGGTGTTCAACCGGTTCTGGCGGGCCGACCCGGCCCGCGCCCGGACCAGCGGCGGTACCGGTCTGGGCCTGTCGATCTCGATGGAGGACGCCCACCTGCACGGCGGGTGGCTGCAGGCCTGGGGCCGGCCTGGTGAGGGGTCGCAGTTCCGCCTCACGCTGCCCCGGCGGGTCGGCGGCTCGCTGCGCCAGAGCCCGCTGCCGCTGGTCCCCGAGGACGCTCCGGAGCCGGTCCGGTGAGGCGGCGTACGCCGGTGCCGACCGCGGCGGTTGCCGTGGTGGCTGCCGCCTGCCTGGTGCTGACCGGGTGCGGTGTCGCCATGCCCCACAGCGGGCAGGTGCACGAGACGACCCTGGTGGGCTCCGACCGCGACGAGCTTCCCCCCAACATCGACCCGCCGCGCCCCAAGAAGGGTGCCTCCCCCGAGGAGATCGTGGCCGGGTTCCTGGACGCGATGACGGCCACTCCGGCGGTCCGCCTCGCCGTGGCCCGGGAGTACCTCACGAAGGAGGCGAGCAGCAGCTGGCAGCCGACGGGCATGCTGATCTACCGCGAACCGCTCAGCCCTCGGGGCAGCAGCACGGTCGAGCAGCGGTTCATCGACGCCTACCGGATCGACGCCCGCGGCGCCTGGCTCGGCCCGGCCACCGAGGCGGAGTCCACTGTCGAGTTCCCGATGTCGCACGAGAGCGGGGAGTACCGCATCTCGCAGCCGCCGAGCAACCTCCTGGTGCCGCAGACGTGGTTCGCGGCCCGGTTCCGGCAGGTCTCGCTCTACTTCTTCGACCCGACCGGCAAGATGCTCATCCCCGAGCCGGTGTTCGTGCCGCGCGGGCCGCAGTTCGCCTCCGCCCTGGTCAACGCGCTCCTGGTGGGTCCCTCCCAGGAGCTCGGCGGGACGGAGAAGAGCTACCTGCCCTCAGACCTGCGGTCGGTCGTGTCGGTGCCGGTCTCGGCCGACGGCGTGGCCGAGGTCGACCTGACCAGCGACACCGCCGACGCCGCGCTGCCCACGACCACGGAGCAGGCCGAGATGCTCGTCTCGCAGCTGGCGTGGACGCTGCGCCAGGACCCGACGATCGCCAAGTTCAGGGTGAGCATCGACAACCGGACCCTGCAGCTGCCGGGCGAGACCGAGTTCAGCGTCGAGCACGGCCACCAGTACGCGCCGTACGTCGGCGGCTCGAGCACGCAGCTGTTCGGCCTCAGGGACGGCCTCATGGTCGGCGGCAGCCCGCAGAACCTGGCGCCGGTCGCCGGCCCGTTCGGCCAGCCGGGCTACGACCTGCGGGAGGTGACCGCGGACCTGCTTGCCCAGCAGGCCGCCGGGGTCTCCTCCGGCGGCGACGAGCTGTGGCTCGCGCCGGTCAAGGACAGCGGCGACCCACCGCGGCGGCTGCTTGCGGGGCAGGAGGACCTGCTGCGGCCCGGCTGGGACTTCAGTGGCCGGCTGTGGGAGGTCGACCGGCGCAGCACCGGGGCGGTCGTCTACTACCTCCGCGTCGACCGGCGCGGCAGCGAGATGGTCCCCCTCGACGTGCCCGGGATCAGCGGCAGGGACGTCAAGCACTTCCTCATCTCCCGGGACGGCTCGCGGCTGATCGCGGTGATCAGGGACAGCGCCGAGCAGGACTCCATCGTGGTCGGCCGGATTCTGACCACGGGCGACGGACAGGTGGTGCAGGCCCTGGCCGCCGACAACATCACCGACCCGCTGAACCCCGAGGGCCAGATCCGCGACATCACCTGGAGCTCGCCGACCAGCCTGTCGGTGCTGCGGCCGGTGAGCCGGCAGCTCTTCCAGGTCTTCAGCGCCTCGGTCGACGGCGCCAGTGGGTTCGACGCTTTCCCGGTGCCGGTCGACGGCAACGTGGTCGGCCTTGCCGGCACCCCGGTGCCCAACGAGAGGATCTTCGCCTTCCAGGCCGCGCACGACGGCGAGCCCGCCGCGCTGGTGGACCTGGCCGGTCCGCGCTCCAACTCGATCGAGGTGGACTCGCGCGTCACCTCGCTGTCCTACGCCGGCTGACGTCCGGCTGCTCTCCTCAGGCGGGCCCCACGCGGGGGTTCTCCACACCCGCGTGGTACGCCGCGGAGGGGAGCTGGCGCGTCCGGGTGGAATGGCGCCATGACCGAGACCGTGCTCGACGGGGCCATCGACCTGTTGCTGGGCGGGTCCTGCGTGGGCTGCGCCCGGCCGGGGCGGCTGCTCTGCCCGGGCTGCCGGGATGAGCTGCCGGGCGGGGCGGCGCCCGCCTGGCCGACCCCGGTGCCGGCCGGGCTGGTGGAGCCGTGGTCGGCGGCGGTCTACGAGGCGACGGTTCGGTCGATGGTGCTCGGGCTCAAGGAGCGACAGCTGCTGGGCCTGGCGATGCCGCTGGCGCGGCTTCTGGCCGCCGCGGTCGCCTGCGAGCTGCCGCGCGGCAGCCCGCTGGTGCTCGTGCCGGTGCCCTCGCGGCCGGCCACGGTGCGGGCCCGGGGCCACGACCCGACCCACACGATCACCGCCCGGGCGGCACGGCTGCTCCGCCGGCGAGGGCTCGACGTCGAGGTGCGACGGATGCTCCGGGTGCGACGCGGGGTGGCCGACCAGGCCGGCCTCGACGCGACCGAGCGAGCGGCCAACCTGGCCGGGTCGATGCATGCGCGCGAGCGGGCGTTCCGAGCCCTGGTGCGGCGTCGCGGAGCGGTCCGGGTGGTGGTCTGCGACGACGTGCTGACCACCGGCTCGACCGCCCGCGAGGCACAGCGTGCGCTCGAGGAGGCCGGCCTCGACGTGGTCCGGGTGGCGACCGTCGCGGCCACTCCTCGCCGTCACCCGCCCCAGGGACTGAGGACTTCCTGAAAGACCGCAGAAGTCCCTTCCGTGACAACCAGCAGGCGTCTAACGTCTATGTATGGAGTCCACCCGAGGACGCTGAATGGCAGGGCCCGGGGGACTCCCGGGCTCTCTCGTTCGCAGCCGTTCCCCAGGTGGGTCTCCCCGACCAACCGACAGGACATGCCTACACGGGAGGTTCACATGGATGTTGTGGTCACGGGCCGGCACTGCGAGATCACCGACAGGTATCGCAGCCACGTCGAGGAGAAGCTGGCCAAGCTCGAGAAGCACGACCACCGCATCATGCGAGTCCAGGTGGAGGTCGACTGCGAGGCCAACCCGCGTCAGCGCGACCGCGCCGTCCGGCTGGAGCTCACGGCGTACTCGAAGGGCCCGGTGATCCGGGCCGAGGCCGCGGCCGCGGACAAGATGGCGGCGCTCGACGTGGCCCTCGACAAGATGGCCTCCCAGATGCGGCGGGCCGCCGACCGGCGGCGGGTCCACCGCGGCCGGCATGCGCCGGTGTCGGTGGGTCAGGCGCTGGCCGATGTCGACGAGGGCGCCGCGGCCTCCTCCGAGGACGGTCTGGTAGGCGAGCGCCAGGTGGGTCCGATCACCGTGACCGGTGACGGTCCGCTGGTGGTCCGCGAGAAGGTCCACCCGGCCAGCCCGATGACCCTGGACCAGGCTCTCTACGAGATGGAGCTGGTCGGACACGACTTCTTCCTGTTCGTGGACAAGGAGAACGACCGGCCCTCGGTGGTCTACCGGCGTCGCGGCTACGACTACGGAGTCATCGCGCTCGACGTGGACTGACCCCAGGGGCCGGACCATTGACGTGGCCCGTTCGGGTCACTCAGTGGCGTTGCCCACATCCCCCATCCGTGCCCGGCGTACCGCCCATCCGTGTCATGATTCGCTCGTGGCGGACACGAAGCACGGGGAGCCGGAGCCCATCCGGGTGCTGGTCGTCGACGACCAGGAGCTGTTCCGGCGGGGGCTGACGATGCTGCTCGCCGCCGAGCCGGGCGTCGAGGTGGTCGGTGAGGCGGGGGACGGCCTGGAGGGCACGAGCCTGGCGGCGACCGCCGCGCCCGACGTGGTCCTCCTCGACATCCGGATGCCCAAGCGCTCCGGGATCGAGGCCTGCCTGGCCATCAAGGAGGCCGTGCCGTCGGCCAAGATCATCATCCTCACCGTGTCCGACGAGGAGGCCGACCTCTATGAGGCGGTCAAGAGCGGTGCCTCGGGCTATCTGCTCAAGGACTCCTCGATCGAGGAGGTCGCCCAGGCCATCCGCGTGGTTGCCGACGGCCAGTCCCTGATCAGCCCCTCGATGGCGGTCAAGCTGATCGACGAGTTCAAGCAGATGTCGCGACCCGAGCGCGAGCACGTGCCCGGGCTGCGGCTCACCGACCGCGAGCTCGAGGTCCTGCGGCTGGTGGCCAAGGGGATGAACAACCGCGAGATCGCCCGCGACCTGTTCATCTCCGAGAACACCGTCAAGAACCACGTCCGCAACATCCTGGAGAAGCTCCAGCTGCACTCGCGGATGGAGGCGGTCATGTACGCCGTCAAGGAGAAGCTCCTCGACCTGCCCTGACTGTCCACCCCGCGAGCTCCGGCCCCGGCGTGCCGCGCTCGCTCCGCACGGGCACCCACGAAAGGCGTCAGGGTCACCGGATATCCGGGGACCCCTGCGCTTCTGTACCGAGATCTCGGCACAGAAGCGGATGGGTCGCCACAGAACCCCAAGCCCTGCTGCTGGTCGCGGGCACCCACGAATGCGTCGGAGTCACCGGCTATCAGGTGGTTGTGACTTATCTGGGTGCC
>NZ_DASUFR010000095.1:0-16109 GCF_036274455.1 Nocardioides sp.
TGCTCGCCACCACGAGCTGGGCCCGATCGCGCTGGCGCTGGTGAAGCGCAACGTCGACCTGGCCGCCGAGCTCGTCGCCGACGGCATGCCGGCCGGCCAGGAGGTCGTGGTCGACCCGGAGGTCGGGCTGCACGTGCGGCCATTTCGCGGCGATTGAGGTGAACGCGTTTTCGGATCGCCGATCGACGGAGAACCCGGCGCCGCTCAGGGCCGGCGGTACTGCACGTGGGTGTCCACGGCCGCGTGTGTGAACCCCAGCCCGCCGTACACCCGCACCGCGGGAGTGTTGTCCGACTCGACGTAGAGCTCGACCTCGGCGACGCCGAGACCGGCGAGGTGGTGCAGACCGGCCAGGGTCAGGACCTTGCCCAGCCCCTTGCCCTGGGCCGACGGGTCGATGGCGACGACGTAGACCTCTCCCACGGAGCCGTGCTGCTTGGTCCAGTGGAAGCCGAGCAGCCGGTCGCCGCCGTCCGCCACCAGCAGCCCGGCGGGGTCGAACCAGTCCTCGGCCATCCTGGCGGCCAGGTCGTCGGCGTCCATCGCGCCCTGCTCCGGGTGGTGCGCGAATGCTGCGGCGTTGACCCGCAGGACCTCGTCCCGGTCGTCGTCGCGGTAGCCGCGGACGCTCACGCCGTCGGGTACGACGAGGGCGGGCAGCGGCTCGGTGCCCGGCCGGCGCATCACCCAGAGCTCGCGGGCCCGGCGCAGCCCGTGCCGCCGCGCCAGCGCGGCCGCCGCCGGATGGTCGTTGTGGGACCACGCGGTCACCGGGCCGTCGCCGGCCAGTGCCACGCCGGCCAGCTCGCGGCCCAGCCCGCGGCCGCGCGCGCCGGGCGCCACGGCCAGGTCGACCGACCCGGCGTGCGCGAGCGCGAACCCGTCACGGTCGGCCAGCCAGAGCGCGCTGTCGGTCAGGCCGTGGTGCTTGACCCGCAACCGCGCCGCCTCGTCGAGCGGGTCCTGCTCACCGGCCGCACGCAGCGCCGCGCGTACGTCCGCCAGCACCTCGCGCCACGAGTCGCCGGCGCTGTCGTCGACCCGGGTCACCACGGTGGTGAGACTAGGACGTCCTAGGACGTCTCGGCGGGAGCGGCCGCCGAGGCCTCCTTGGCGTCCTTCTCCTTGGTCGGCACGACGAACCGGTAGCCGACGTTGCGGACCGTGCCGATCAGGGTCTCGTTGTCCGGGCCCAGCTTGGCGCGGAGCCGCCGGACGTGGACGTCGACGGTGCGGGTGCCGCCGAAGTAGTCGTAGCCCCACACCTCCTGGAGCAGCTGCTGCCGGCTGAACACCCGGCCCGGGTGCTGGGCCAGGAACTTCAGCAGCTCGAACTCCTTGAAGGTCAGGTCGAGGGGGCGCTTGCCGACCTTGGCGGTGTACGTCGCGTCGTCGACGACGACCTCGCCGGAGCGGATCACGTGGGCCTCCGGGTCGGCCGCCTCCAACCTGGCCGCCAGCCGCCCGATGGCCAGCTTGATCCTGGCCTCGAGCTCGGCCGGACCGCAGGTGTGCAGGACGACGTCGTCCATGCCCCAGTCGTGGCTGACGACGGCGAGGCCGCCCTCGGTGACGACGAGCAGGACCGGCACCTCGGTCCCGGTGGTGCGGATCAGCCGGCACAGGTCGCGAGCCTGGGCGAGGTCCTGGCGACCGTCGACGAGCAGGAGGTCGGAGTCGGGTGCCTCCAGCAACGCGCCGCCCACGGCGGGCAGGATCCGCACCTGGTGGCTGAGCAGGGCGAGCCCGGGCAGCACCTCGGCGGAGGGCTGGAGCGCGTTGGTGAGCAGCAGCAGGGTGGCCACAGGGGGTCCCCTCATACTCGGGTCATACTCGGGTCGGACCGAGGCACGGCGGTGGGCTCCGGTTTGACGGTCAAGAATAGGGAATCCCGCCGACACCTTGAAGGATCACCCAACGTGGCTGAGACGAAGGTCATCCGGGTCCGTTACTGGGCCGCCGCCAAGGCGGCCGCCGGGACCGACTCCGACGACGTGCCGGTGGCCGGGCCGACCACGCTGGCCGACCTCCGTGCCGCGGCGGTCGCGCTCCACCCGGGGACCCGGCTGGCCGAGGTGCTCGCGGCCTGCTCCACGCTCGTCGGCGACCGGCCGGTCGGCAGGGCCGACCCTGCGTCGGTGGTCATCGAGGCTGGGTCGTCGGTGGAGTTCCTGCCCCCGTTCGCGGGCGGCTGAGGAACATCCGCGGGCACATGACGTTGGAGCAGACATGACCACGGGGATCGTCGTGCTGGCCGTCGCGGTCGTGCTCGCGCTCGGGTTCGGGCTGTGGCGCGCTGCGAACGACGGGCGGTTCACCGGCACCCACCGCGTCCGCGGCGTCTCGGACGCCGACGCCGGACCGGGCCCGGCATCGGTGCTGGCCGGCACGGCGTACGACGGCGAGCTGGGCGAGAGGGCGACGTTGCTGCAGTTCTCCAGTGCGTTCTGCGCACCCTGCCGAGCCACCCGACGGGTGCTCGAGGACGTCGCGCGGATCGTGCCCGGCGTCCAGCACGTCGAGGTCGACGCCGAGCACCACCTCGACCTGGTCCGCCGCCTGGGCATCGTGCGTACCCCGACCACCCTCGTCCTCGACCCCGACGGCCGCGAGGTCAGCCGCGCCTCCGGTGCCCCCACCAAGCAGGCGGTGATCGCCAGCCTCGACCCGCTCGCCTGAGCGATAGTCCCAGACCTTTCTCACCGGCCGGGAGCGGCACCGATGTCGGGAAGGTCTGGGACTATCCCGCCGGGCAGCCCGTCAGGCCTGCAGCAGCCGGGTCATCTGCTCGATGTCCGCGTCCACCATCAGCTCGGCGAGCTGGTCCGCGTCGGTCTCGGCCTTCCAGCCGAGCACCTCGCGGGCCTTCGACGCGTCGCCGATCAGGGCATCGACCTCGGTGGGCCGCTCGTAGTGCTCGTCGTAGGTGACGTACTGCTCCCAGTCGAGCCCGGCGTGCGCGAACGCGGCCTGCACGAACTGCCGCACGCTGCGGCCCTGGCCGGTGGCCAGCACGTAGTCGTCCGGCTCGTCGTGCTGGAGCATCCGCCACATGCCCTCGACGTACTCCGGGGCGTAGCCCCAGTCGCGCACCGCATCGAGGTTGCCGAGGTGCAGCGAGTCGCGCGCGCCGAGCACGATCGCGGCGACACCCAGGGTGACCTTGCGGGTCAGGAAGCTCTCGCCGCGGCGCGGCGACTCGTGGTTGAACAGGATCCCCGAGACCGCGAACAGGTCGTAGGCCTCCCGGTAGTTGACCGTCACCCAGTGCGCGTAGAGCTTGGCTGCGCCGTACGGCGACCGCGGGTGGAACGGGGTGCGCTCGTCCTGCGGCGGCGGGCTGGCCCCGAACATCTCCGAGGTCGAGGCCTGGTAGTACCGGCAGTCGATGCCGGCGGCCCGGATCGCCTCGAGCAGCCGCAGCGCGCCGGTGCCGTCGGTGGACGCGGTGTACTCCGGCATCTCGAAGGAGACCTTGACGTGGCTCTGCGCGCCCAGGTTGTAGACCTCGTGCGGCTCGATCTCGTGGATCAGGTTGACCAGGCTGACGCCGTCGGTGAGGTCGCCGTAGTGCAGGTGCAGGTCGGGGGAGTCGACGTGGTCGATCCGGCCCCGGTTGATGGTGGACGAGCGCCGGACCAGGCCGTGCACCTCATAGCCCTTGCCGAGCAGCAGCTCGGTCAGGTACGACCCGTCCTGACCGGTGATGCCGGTGATGAAGGCGCGCCTCATGGGCGCCGATTATCCCCGGGGCCGTGGTCGCCGAGTGCAGGCGTCCACTCCCATGCCAGGTGTCCTCGCCGGGCGGTCTGGGCCACGAGGGAGCGAACGTCTCAAATCGTGGAATACCCGTCCACTTCTTGGGATTCGGGCTGGGTAGGTCCGTGCCACCGCCATACTCTCGAACCGTGTCCACGACATTGCTGACCAAGCGGCGCGCAGTCGACCACTGCCGCGTCCGCTCGTCGCTCTGTCGTCTCTCCTGACGCCGCTGCCCTTTCCAGTCTTAATAGACTGAGTTACTGCAGTAACGTCGTGTGCGGGTGCCGTCCCGCCGTCCCCCACGACCGAGGAGAGCCATGACCACCACAGCACCAGCCCCGACCGGCGTCGCTGTCGGCATCGACCCGCGCGGGCCGCAGCTCACCGCCGCCATCACTGCCGTCGTGCTGGTGGCCGTCCTGCTCCTGCCCAGCCCCTGGGCGGGGGTGCTGGCCGGCATCCAGGCCCTGCTCTTCGCGGTCGGGGCCGCCAGGGGCGTGCAGCACACCCCGCACGCGTGGCTGTTCCGGACCTTCGTGCGCCCGCGGCTCTCGCCGCCGGGTGAGCTCGAGGACCCTGCGCCGCCGCGGTTCGCCCAGACCGTGGGGCTGGCGTTCACGCTCGTGGCGCTCCTCGGCTTCGCCACGGGCGCCACCCTGCTCGGTCAGGTCGCGATCGGCCTCGCGCTGGTTGCCGCCCTGCTCAACGCGGTCTTCGGGCTCTGCCTGGGCTGCGAGCTCTATCTCCTCATCAAGCGGTCCACGACCGCCCACTGACACCGACAGATCCAGAGATCTCCAACAGACAAGGAACCGACCACATGACCCGCGAGAGCTCGCTCGTCTCCGCCCAGTGGGTGGAGGAACACCTGGACGACCCGAAGGTCGTGCTGATCGAGGTGGACGAGGACACCACCGCTTACGACAAGGGCCACATCAAGGGCGCCATCAAGCTCGACTGGACCACCGACCTCCAGGACCAGGTACGTCGCGACTTCGTGAGCAAGGCCCAGTTCGAGGCGCTCCTCTCCGGCCGCGGCGTCGCCAACGACGACACGGTGGTGCTCTACGGCGGCAACAACAATTGGTTCGCGGCCTACGCCTACTGGTACTTCAAGCTCTACGGCCACCAGGACGTCAAGCTGCTCGACGGCGGCCGGAAGAAGTGGGAGCTCGACTCCCGCGAGCTCACCGACGAGCTCCCGAGCCGCGAGCACACGTCGTACACCGCGCAGGAGCAGGACACCTCCATCCGCGCGTTCCGCGACGAGGTCGTCGCCGCCATCGGCGCCCAGAACCTCGTCGACGTCCGCAGCCCCGACGAGTACGCCGGACGGCTGCTCGCCCCGGCCCACCTCCCGCAGGAGCAGGCGCAGCGCGCGGGCCACATCCCCACCGCCGCCAACGTGCCGTGGAGCAAGGCCGCCAACGACGACGGCACCTTCAAGTCCGACGACGAGCTCCGCGAGCTCTACACCGAGGCCGGCGTGGACTGGGACAAGGACACCATCGCCTACTGCCGCATCGGCGAGCGCTCCTCGCACACGTGGTTCGTGCTCAAGGAGCTGCTCGGCCAGGACAACGTCAAGAACTACGACGGCTCCTGGACCGAGTACGGCTCGCTCGTCGGCGTCCCGGTCGTCCTGGGTGACGAGGCGGGGGAAGCCTGATGTGCGGGGCGACCAAGGGTGGGCTCTCGCTCGACGGCGTGAACGTCGCCAAGGAGGCGGTGATCCAGGGCCAGGTGACCAGGGGCGACCAGCCCGTGGGCAACGCCTACGTCCGGCTGCTCGACCGCACCGGCGAGTTCACCGCCGAGGTCCCGACCTCGGCCACCGGCCACTTCCGGTTCTTCGCCGGCGAGGGTGACTGGACGCTGCGCACGCTGGCGCCCCAGTCCGAGCCCGTGGACAGCGCCGTGCACGCCCAGGTCGGCTCGGTCGCCGAGGTGACCGTCGCCATCTGAGCCCGTCGCGGCATCGAGCGCCCCTTCCGCCCGGAAGGGGCGCTCGTGTTGTACGCGGCTGCGTCGTGTCCCGAGGGGGAGACGCGGCCGAAACGGGGTACAACTGCGTGAAGGGCGACAACCCGACAGTTCGCCCGTGGGGGTGAGGCAGTGCCGGAGAAGGGTGGTTACCTTCGCCCCGACATGGCAGAGCAAGGGCGACGCTGGCGGGCCTGGCGCCAGCCCGGTGCATGGTCGCTGACCGGCTACGTCGCGCCTGCCCGCAGCCGTCCGGGCTCGTCCGGACCGCTCCGCGTGGTCCTCGTCGACGACTCGGCGGACGTCCGGACCCTGATCCGGACCAAGCTGCGGCTGTCCGGCAAGGCGGTCGTCGAGGGAGAGGGCGCCGACGGAGCCGACGCCATCGACCTGGCCCGACGGCTCCAGCCCGACGCGATGCTGCTCGACGTGTCGATGCCGGGGGTGGACGGCCTGTCCGCGCTGCCCCGGATCATCGAGGCGTCGCCGGAGACGCGGATCGTGATGTTCAGCGGGTTCGACGAGGAGCCGCTGGCCTTGCGCGCCCTCGAGCTCGGTGCCACCTCCTACCTCACCAAGACCTCCTCTCTCGACGCCGTCGTCAACGAGCTGGTCCACGCGGTGACCGGCGGTGACCCCGACGCCGAGCCCGTCGAGGAGGACGACGCGGAGGGCCGCGACCAGCTCGACGAGCAGGTCGAGCGGTTCCAGAGCGTCTTCGAGGACGCCGCGATCGGCATGGCCACCATGACCCTGCACGGCACGATCGTTCGGGCCAACGACTCGCTGTGCCGGATCCTCCGCGTTGGTGCCGCCGATCTCCTCGGCTCGTCGTACGGCGAGTGCCTGAACGACGACGCCGCCGTCGCGGACGCCATCAAGGCGATCGTCGAGAAGGGCGCGGACGCGGTGACGCTCGAGCACCCCCAGCTCGGCGACACGTCCCTGCGCACCACCCTGACCGTCGTGCGCGACCGGGGCGGCCAGCCGCTCTACCTGTTCGCCCAGTGCCAGGACGTGACCGTCCAGCGCAACATCGAGCTCGAGCTCCGACGGAGCCAGCAGCGGTTCCGGTTGATGGTCGACGTGGTCCGCGACTACGCCATCTTCATGCTGGACACCGAGGGGCGGGTCTCCAGCTGGAACCTCGGCGCCCAGCGGACCAAGGGCTGGACCGCCGACGAGATCATCGGTCACCACTTCCGGGTCTTCTACCCGCGCGAGCAGCAGGCCGCCCACCACCCCGAGCACGAGCTCGAGATCGCGGAGCGCGAAGGCGTCTACCAGGAGGAGGGGTGGCGGGTCCGCAAGGACGGCAGCCGCTTCTGGGCCCACGTCACGATCACCAAGGTCCTCGACGAGGAGGGCCAGCACATCGGCTTCGCCAAGGTCACGCGCGACCACACCGAGCGGATGCAGATGCTTGAGCAGCAGGGGCAGTACGCCAACCAGCTCGCCGAGGCGAACGCCCGGCTCGAGGAGGCCAACGCCGAGCTGGCCGTGGCCGCGGAGGAGCAGGCCCGGTTCCTCGCCGTCACCGCCCACGAGCTGCGCTCCCCCATCGGCGTGGTGAGCATGTCGGGGAAGATGCTCGCGGAGAACTGGGACCGGCTCGATGCCACCGAGCGCGAGGAGCTGCTGTCCAGCATGCAGAGCAGTGCCGCCCAGCTGCAGCGGCTGCTCGGGGACCTGCTCACCACCGCCCGGTTGCAGGCCTCCAGCCTCGAGCTCGACGTGAAGGAGCACGACGTCACCGAGGTGCTCGCCCCGATGCTCCAGCGGCTGAGGCTGGCCCACCCCGAGTCGACCATCGAGCCGGCGCTCCCCGACGGTCTGCGGGCCATGGCCGACTCCAACCGGCTCGGACAGATCCTCGACAACCTGGTGGCCAACGCGGTCGCACACGGCCGCAACCCGATCCGGGTGGCCGCGAGGGAGGACGGGGAGCACGTGCTGCTGCTCGTGAGCGACGCGGGCGACGGTGTCCCCGCCGAGCTCCGGGACCGCCTCTTCGAGCGGTTCGCCACCGGCGGTGGCGAGCGGGGCACCGGACTCGGGCTGCACATCGTCCGCGAGCTCGCGCGGGCCCAAGGCGGAGACGCGACGTACGTCGCAGGCGACAATGCGTTCGTGGTCAGTCTCCGTCGAGCCGCCACCGCGTCGTGAGCGTCCGCGTCCTCCTGGTCGATGACGCGGTGGACGTGCGTCGCGTGGTGCGCATCGCGCTGCGTCACCACGGTGGCTACGACGTGGTCGGCGAGGCCGGCGCCGGGCGCGAGGCCATCGACCTCGCGACCGAGCTGCGCCCCGACGTCGTACTGCTCGACCTCGGGCTCCCCGACCTCGCCGGCCGCGAGGTGCTGACGCGACTGCGCGAGAGCGCGCCTTCGGCCAAGGTCGTCGTCTTCACCGGGATGGAGAGGGAGGACCGGGCCTGGTTCGAGGAGCACGCCGCCGGGTTCGTCCTCAAGAGCGACGACCTCGACTACCTCGTCGCCCTCCTCGACGACGTCGGCCGCGCCGCGGCGCGGCAGGAGGCGGCGCGCTTCGACCCGGTGTCGAGCAGCGTGCCCGAGGCTCGGGCGTTCGTCCGCGGGCTGCTCCGGGACTGGGGCGCCACCCATATGTTCGACGAGGCGTCCCTGATCGTCACCGAGCTCGCCGCCAACGCGGTGCTGCACGCCGAGTCGCCGTACGAGGTGCGGATCACCCACGCGGACGGCGTGCTGCGCATCGAGGTCACGGACGGGGACCCCGGGACGCCGGAGCCCCAGCCGTTCAGCGCCGTGTCCGAGACCGGCCGCGGCATCGTCCTGGTCGCCGCCGTGTCGGCGTCGTGGGGCATCGACGCGCGCCCCGACGGCAAGGTGACCTGGGCCGAGCTGCGCCCCTAGGCACGGTCGTGAGCCGTCTGCGATGGGCTCACGGCGTCTCGAGCAGCACCGTGATCGGTCCGTCGTTCTCCGAGACGACGCGCATGTCCGCTCCGAACACCCCGCGCTCGACGTGGGCACCGAGCCGCTCGAGCTCGGCGCAGACCGCTTCGTAGACCGGCTCCGACACCGAACCCGGTGCCGCGGCCTGCCACGTCGGACGGCGGCCCTTGCGCGCGTCGCCGTACAGTGTGAACTGGCTGACGACCAGGATCGGCGCACCCACGTCGGACGCCGACTGCTCATCACGCAGCAGCCGCAGCTCCCACAGCTTGCGGGCCAGCCAGGCCACCTCCTTGTCGCCGTCGCTGTGGGTCACGCCGACGTAGGCGAGGAGCCCCGGTCCGTCGATCGCGCCCACCACCTCGCCGTCCACCGTCACGCTCGCCGACAGCACCCGCTGGACCACCGCTCGCACGGCGTACAGCCTGTCACCGGCCGCTCATACCCGGTGCCGCGGCGCGGACGTAGGGTTCCTGCATGCCCGACGCCGACGACCACCCGATCGCCTACACGGCGCTCCAGCCGGGCACGCCGGTGCAGACGAGCGATGGAGTCTCCTTCGGCACGGTCGAGGTCGTGCTCGTCGACGAGAAGGTCTCGGTGTTCGACGGCATCATCGTGCAGACACCAGAGGGCAGACGGTTCGTCGACGCCGATCAGGTCGGCTCGATCTACACCACCTATGTCTGCACGACCCTCACCGCAGAGCAGGCCGAGAGCCTTCCGCCTCCCGACCAGTCGACCCTGGTCGAGATCAAGCCGCCGAGGTCGCTGGGCGAGCGGTTGGGTCGGATGTTCGGCCGGCGCCGGCGGTAGCGCTCGCCAGCCTCGAAGCCTGGTGAGCCCGGTGCTGGGGACTCGCCCAGAGGTGCCTTCGCTGCGGAGGCTTCGAGGCTCCTTCGAGGCTCGCACGCTCGCACCTCAGTACGAGCGCCCGTGAGCGGCCTCGCACCTCAGCCCGCCGTGGGCCAGCAGTTGCCTACGCTGCGGAGGTCTCGACAGGCTCGACCAGCGGCGGGCCACCACGGTGGCTGAGGATTCGTCGCGGGAATGCCCTTGATCCTGCCGACCAGCGGGCGCATGCTCGACTGAGGAGGTCGCCATGAGCTCATCGGCTGTCCCGGACGGCGTACCGGTCCTTTCCCGAGGGCGGCACCGCTCGCCTCGACGGGGTGCGTGCTTCATGGAGTTCGCCTCGTTCCTGGCGGGCGAGAAGTGGAGTGACCATCCCTCGTGCACCCACCCGTTGCTGGCCCAGCTGGCGCGGCGGGTCAACGACCTGATCAGCGACGAGGGCCGCCAGCAGCTCGTGCCGCTGATCCCGTCGGTGGTGGGCCGTGATGGCGACGACCGCACCTGGCTCACGCTTCCTGTCGCCGTCGCCGGAGCGCAGATCCTCGACGTACCCGAGGGGACCCAGCGCGTCCTTGCCGCCGGGCTGCTGAGCGCCGAGCGGCTCTGCCTCGCGGCAGGGCCCGAGCGGTCGGCGACCGCGCGCGACGCCCGGGCCGCGCTCGACCTGGTGCCCGGCGCCGTCAGGTGGGTTGCACGACTCGGGCCGCCGGCGCGGATCTCCCCCAAGACCTTCGCCAACCGCTGCGCCCCGACGATGATCCGGTGCGCGGTCGACGGCGTGGTCGTGAGCGGCGGACCCCAGGTCGACGCCCGGCTGCGGGCGCTGCTGGAGACGGCCATCGCTGCCTGCCCGGCTCCGGAGCCGGTCCGCGCGGTACTGGAGGTCGCGCGTCCGGCGTAGTCACTGATCGGATGGCGACGCGGGTCGGACGTCCCGCTCGTACCAGCTGCCCTGCTTGCCGCCGATGTCGGACGGGTCGGCCGGCCCGGCCTGGGTGAAGCCGGCGTTGAGCAGGACCCGCTGCGACGCGACGTTGTCCTGGGACGTGGCGGCGCGGATGGTCCTGACCCCGTGTCGCGAGCCGGCGAGCTCGCACAGGTCCCGCACGGTCGCGGTCGCCACCCCGCGGCCGGTGACCCGCTGCGCCACGCGGTAGCCCAGCGTCGCGATGCCGTCCCCCTCGAACAGCAGGTTGAACCGGCCCAGCACCGACCCGTCCTCGTCGACGAGCACGTGGAACGCCGCGAGGTCGGCCTCCTGTTCGGCCAGCAGGGCGTGGTACCTCTCGGCGAAGTGCTCGAAGTAGTCGTCGCCGCGGTCGAAGATCATGGACGCGAAGTAGGCGCGGTTGTCCGACTCGAAGTCGAGGACCGCCGGCGCATGATCGGCGCGCAGCCGCTGCAGCTCGGGCACCCGGTCGAGGCTAGTACGGGGCGGCGTACCCGCCCTTGGGGTCGAGGTGCACACTTGCGCACGGCTCGTACCTCGTCCGCCGGTCGACCGACAGGAGCTCTCATGCGCCGCCTCACCACCGCACTCGCCGTCGCCGCCCTCGCGGCGACCGGCGCCTTGGCCACCACCTCGGCGACGGCCGCGCCGGCCCCGGCCGGTTCCGAGAGCCGCGGCCACCACGCCAAGGTCGCGTCGTACGTCGCCCTGGGCGACAGCTACTCCGCGACCGGAATCGCGCCGCTCGACCCGGGCCCGGCGGGCTCCGAGTGCGGGCGGTCCGACGCGACGTACTCCCACCTCATCGCCGCCGAGCTGCATGTGAAGTCCTTCCGCGACGCCGCGTGCGGCGGGGCCGACACCACCGACTTCTTCCACTCCCAGCACCCCGACATCCCCGCGCAGCTCAAGGCGCTCCGGCCGAGCACGCAGCTGGTCACGATGACGATCGGCGGCAACGACGGCAACGTCTTCGGCGGCCTGGTCACCTCCTGCGCGATCGCGTCCGCCGCGGAGCGGCAGACCACCGGCTCGATCAACGGCGCGCCCTGCAAGGCGACCTACCACGGCTCGTGGCGCAAGCAGATCCGCCAGCAGACCTATCCCAGCGTCCTGCGCGCCCTGCGCGCGGTGCGCCACCGCTCGCCCGAGGCGACCGTGGCGATCCTCGGCTACCCGCAGATCCTGCCCGCGACCGGCGTGCCCGCGTGCTACGCCAGCATCCCGATCTCGATGGGCGACGTCCCCT
Organism: Nocardioides sp.; assembly: GCF_036274455.1. GTDB lineage: Bacteria > Actinomycetota > Actinomycetes > Propionibacteriales > Nocardioidaceae > Nocardioides. The sequence goes on from NZ_DASUFR010000095.1 coordinate 11,735, forward strand.
ACCTCGACCGCACCCAGCGCACCCTCAACCACGTCATCGAGCGGGCCGCCAAGAAGGCGGGCGTGGTCTTCGTCGACATGGCCAAGGCCTCCGTCGGCCACGACGCCTGCCAGCCGATCGGCACCCGCTGGATCGAGCCGCTGATCGGCAACGTGTCCACCGGCCTGCACCCCAACGTGATCGGCCACGAGGCGATGGCTGCCAAGGCGCTCAAGCGGCTCGGTCTCTGACCTCTCGCACTCGAACGGTCGCATCGGCTCCAGGAGCTCGGGGAACCGGACGAGCTCCGAGCGTGAGGCGATGCCGAGCTTCGTGAACACGTTGCGCAGGTGGTAGTCGACGGTGCGTGGGCCGCGGCGGGGGTTCCGCCGCTGCCAGGGGGCGGTCGTCAAGAGCCCGTCTGCCCTATGTACGGCCGCTCGACCCGCGCGTATTCAGGAGTCAACGGGCTCGACCGGCGCTCCCCGCGCGGTCCACACCCGACGGCACTCGGAGACGTTCATGACCGACACCATCGACCTGAGCAGCGCGGCCGGCGAGCAGCCGGGCGTCCCATCGAAGCCCCCACCGGTCGCGCTTCGTACGTACACCGCGATCCGGGTGGGCGTGGTCGCGGTGATCCTCGCCCTCGGCTTCGCGGTGTGGCGGGAGATTGCGACCTCGCCCGACCACTGCGTGCAGCGCTCGCTGAGCGCGTACTACTACACGCCAGTCAGGCCTGTGTTCGTCGGCGCCCTGCTGGCCATCGGGTTCGCCATGATCGTGATGTGGGGAATGACGTGGAGGGAGGACGCGGCTCTGAACCTGGCCGGGCTGCTCCTGATGGTCGTCGCCCTCGTTCCGACGCTGGACGCGAACTACTGCAGCCTTCCGAAAGCCATCCGGAAGACTGTGCCGGACACGGAGACGAAGGAAATCGCTGACAACGCCCTGATCAAGGCGAACGCCGAGGCCGTCAGCAGGAGCTTCACCGCTCTGCTCTTCGTCGTCGCTCTGATCCTGTTGCTCACCGCGGTTGCCGGTGTCGTGATGATGAGTCGGCCCTCGTCGACAATCCACGGGCCGACCAACGCGGCCCTGATCGGCTACGCGGTCACCTGGGGGCTGGCCGCGGCAGCATGGGTCTTCTACTTCGTGATCTATCAGGACGCCGACAACCCTCACAGTGCCTTCAACCACAAGGTGCACAGCTGGTCGGCGAACTTGGCGGTCGCCTTCATCATCCTGGCCGTAGTGTTCGCGGCGCTTCACAAGGCCCACGGCAACGAGCCGGCCAGGACCAAGTGGGTGTGGTTCTACGGACTCGTCGCGGCGACCATGGTGCTGGCCGCGGTCGTGATCAAGGGCGGTGACCACCTCGACCTGTTCTCCGGCTGGGTCGACGATCACGCCACGTTCTTGCTGGAGGCGATCCTCATCGCCCTTCTCGGAGTCTTCTGGACCCTCCAGACGATCGATCGACGCGCCAAGGGCGCTCCCAGGTACTGAGTGGTTGCCTCGAAAGGGTTCGGTCCATGAGCGAAGCACTGATCACCGCGGCCATCGCGACTGTAGGAATCGTTGTCGGTTGGTTCGTCATCGGCACCCAGCGAGTGACCGAAGAGCTGACCAAGGACCGTCGAACGGCCTACGCCGCGGTTCTCGCGGAAGCCGAGGAGATCGTTGCGGAGCGCGCGGTCAGCCACACAGCGTTCGAGCAAGCGGTCAGGAAAGCGGAGTTCTTGTGTTCAGAACGGATGTACGAAGCCCGATGCTTGCCCGGACTCCTCAACGGTGTGGGCGGAGATGACTGGAAGCAAGCGGTGAACGAGTTCCGCGACCTGGCTCGGTTCGAGAGTCATAGGAACTCGTGGACGCGCCGCTTGCTACGGCGGCGCCGGTACCGCGATCTCTCGAGCTTCACCAGCGTCCTGGCGCCGGGCAGCAGCCAACCCGACGAACCGCCTCGAGCCCGAACGCGCTGATCCTGTCCGCACCCACTCAGCAGTCTTCGGCCGTACCGGTGCCACGACGACCAGTACGTTGTGCCCGTGACCGCCGATTCCGGGACCGAGCTGCCCGAGCGGGCCCGCGTCGTCGTCATCGGGGGCGGCGTCATCGGCTGCTCGGTCGCCTACCACCTCGCCCACGCGGGCTGGACCGACGTGGTCGTGCTCGAGCGTGACCGCCTCACCTCGGGCACCACGTGGCACGCCGCGGGGCTGATGACCTGCTTCGGGTCGACGTCGGAGACCTCGACCGCGATCCGGCTCTACTCGCGCGAGCTCTATGCGCGGCTCGAGGAGGAGACCGGGCAAGCCACCGGCTTCAAGCCGGTGGGGCTGATCGAGGCGGCCGCCGACGAGGCTCGCCTGGAGGAGTACCGGCGGGTCGCGGCGTTCCAGCGCCTCCTCGGGCTCGAGGTCGAGGAGATCTCGCCGCGCGAGATGGCCGACCTCTTCCCCTGGGCGAGGACCGACGACCTGCTCGCCGGTTTCCACGTGCCCGGCGACGGCCGGGTCAACCCCGTCGACCTCACGACCGCCCTCGCGAAGGGCGCCCGGCAGCTCGGCGTACGGATCGTCGAGGGCGTCTCGGTCGAGGACGTGCTCACCGACCGCGGGGCTGTGACCGGCGTAGGCGTCGGCGCCGGTGAGCCCGGCGAGACGGTCGGCATCGAGGCGGAGTACGTCGTCAACTGCGCGGGCATGTGGGCCCGCGAGCTGGGGGCGCGGAACGGGCTGGTGATCCCCAACCAGGCGGCCGAGCACTACTACCTAATCACCGACACGATCGAGGGGCTCGACCCCGGCGCCCCCGTCTTCGAGGACCCCGCCTCCTACGGCTACTACCGCGAGGAGGGCGGCGGGATGATGGTCGGCCTCTTCGAGCCCACCGCGGCGCCGTGGAAGGTCGAGGGCATCCCGCGCGACTTCTCCTTCGGCACGATTCCGCCCGACTGGGACCGGATGGGGCCGTTCCTCGAGAAGGCGATGGCCCGCGTGCCGATCACGCTCGAGGTCGGCCTGCGCACCTTCTTCTGTGGTCCGGAGTCGTTCACCCCCGACCTCGCGCCCGCCGTCGGCGAGGCGCCCGGGATCCGCAACTACTTCGTCGCCGCAGGCATGAACTCCGTCGGCGTCCTGTCCGCGGGCGGCCTCGGCCGGGTGCTCGCGCACTGGATCACCACCGGCCGGCCCGACGTCGACGTCACCGGCTTCAACGTCGACCGGTTCCGTCCGTGGCAGGCCGACGACGACTACCGAGCCGACCGCACCACCGAGATCCTCGGCACGGTGTACGCCGCTCACACCCCGGGCAAGCAGCTGCGGACCGCCCGCCACCGGCTGCTGTCGCCGGTCCACGACCGGCTGGTCGAGCAGGGCGGCTACCTGCGCGAGGTGTCGGGCTGGGAGGGCGCCGACTGGTTCGCCGGTCCCGGCGTGACGCCGACCGCCGAGCCCACGTGGGGTCGCGCGCCCTGGTTCGAGCAGTGGGAGGACGAGCACCGCACCGTGCGCGAGGGCGTCGGGCTGATGGACATGAGCTTCATGGCCAAGTTCCGCGTGCAGGGCGCGGACGCCGGCCAGGTGCTCGACCGCGTCTCGGCGGGAGCCGTGGACGAGAAGGCGGAGACGATCACCTACACCCAGTGGCTCGACGAGGACGGCCGCATCGAGGCGGACCTGACGGTCACCAAGCTGGGCGAGAACGACTTCTTCGTGGTCGCCTCCGACACCGCGCACGGCCACGCGCTGGCGTGGCTGGCCCGCCACGGCCGGGGCGCGGACTTCATCGTCACCGACGTCACCGCGGACTACGGCCAGCTCAACGTCCAGGGGCCACGGTCCCGCGACGTACTGGCCGAGCTGACCGACGCCGACCTCTCGACCGAGGTGTTCCCGTTCCGCACCGCACGGTGGATCGAGCTGGCCGGCGTCGACTTGCTGTGCGTCCGGATCACCTACCTCGGCGAGCTCGGCTACGAGCTCTACGTCCCGGCGGCCGACACCCTGCGCGTGTACGACGCGCTGCAGGACGCCGGGGCGACCCATGGGCTGCGTCCGGTCGGGCTCAAGGCGCTGGCCTCGCTCCGGATGGAGAAGGGCTACCGCGACTTCGGCCACGACATCGACAACACCGACTGTCCACTCGAGGCCGGGCTCGGCTTCGCGCTCGCCCTCGACAAGGCGGGTGGGTTCATCGGCCGCGACGCGGTGCTGGCTCGCAGGGCCGCGAACGCTGCGGCCGGCGGGATGGGCCAGCGGATCGTGCAGCTCCGGGTCCTCGACCCCAAGCCGCTGCTCTACCACGCGGAGGTCCTCCATCGCGACGGTGAGCCGGTCGGCTACGTCCGCGCGGCGTCGTACGGCTGGACGCTCGGTGGCGCGGTCGG
>NZ_DASUFR010000096.1:0-47257 GCF_036274455.1 Nocardioides sp.
AGGTTCGACAGGCTCGATCAGCGGTGCGGGTCATGGTGGCTGAGGTGCAAGGCGCCCCAGCGCCGAGCCTTCACGGTGGCTGAGGTGCGAGGCGCCCCAGCGCCGAGCCTCGAAGCCAGGTGACCCGGGGCTGGGACTCACCGGTGTGTCCGGGGGCTGGGGAGGTCTCGACAGGCTCGACCAGCGGTGCGGTCACGGTGGCTGAGGTGCGAGGCGCCCCAGCGCCGAGCCTCGAAGCCTGGTGAGCCGGCGCTGGGACCTGCGCGGGTGCGTTCCCTGCGGAGGTCTCGACAGGCTCGACCGGCGGCGGGCCAGCAGGTGCCTTCCCTGCGAACGCCTTCGCACCTCAGCCACCGTGGGGCACGAACACCGATCCCGGGTTGAGGATGCCCTGCGGGTCCAGGGCGTCCTTGATCCGCTGGTTGAGGGCGAGGGCGTCGGGGCCGAGGTAGTCGGCGAGCCAAGGCCGCTTGAGCCGGCCCACGCCATGCTCGCCGGTGATCGTGCCCCCCAAGGAGATCGCGAGGTCCATCACCTCGCCGTAGGCGATGCGGGCCCGCTCGGCGAGCTCGGTGTCACTGGGGTCGAAGACGATCAGCGGGTGGGTGTTGCCGTCGCCGGCGTGGGCGATGACGGCGATGGTCACCTTGCGGTCTGCCGAGATCCTGGCAATGCCGTCGACGAGGGCGCCGAGCTGCGGCAGCGGCACGCCGACGTCCTCGAGCAGGAGCGTGCCGGTGCGCTCGACCGCGGGGATCGCGTTGCGGCGCGCGACCACGAACGCCTCCCCCTCCTCGGGGTCGTCGGTCGAGAACACCTCGGTCGCATGGTTCTCCTCGCACAGGGAGGCGATCAGCTCGCACTCGGCGGTGGCGTGGCCGGCGGGCTCGTCGGACTGGATGACCAGCATCGCGGCGGCCGAGCGGTCGAGCCCCATCTTCGTCAGGTCCTCGACCGCGTTGATCGTCGGCTGGTCCATGAACTCCAGCATCGACGGGCGCATCCGGCGGGTGATGGCGAGCACCGTGTTGGTCGCGTCGTCGAGCGTGGGGAAGGTCGCGACCAGCGTGGCCGGCGGGCGCTGCTTCGGGACCAGCCGCAGCACGATCTCGGTGATGATCCCCAGCGTCCCCTCCGAGCCGACGAACAACTTGGTCAGCGACAGCCCGGCGACGTCCTTGATCCTCGGACCGCCCAGCCGGACCGCGGTGCCGTCGGCGAGCACGACGGTCAGCCCGAGGACGTAGTCGGTGGTGACGCCGTACTTCACGCAGCACAGCCCGCCGGCGTTGGTGGCGATGTTGCCGCCGATCGAGCAGATCTCGTACGACGACGGGTCGGGCGGGTACCAGAGGTCGTGCTCGGCCGCCGCCGCCTTGACCTGGGCGTTCATCAGCCCGGGCTGCACCACGGCCGTGCGGGTGACCGGGTCGATGTCGATGGCGGTCATCCGCTCGGTGGACACGACCAGGCAGCCGTCGACCGCGGACGCGCCGCCGGAGAGCCCGCTGCCCGCTCCGCGAGGCACCACCGGGATGCCGTGCGCGGCCGCGAACCGCACCGCCGCCTGGACGTCCTCGGTCGACCCGGCCCGCACCACCGCGAGCGGCGTACCTGCATGCGGGTCGTTGGCCCGGTCCCGGCGGTACTTGTCCATCCGCTCCGCGTCGGTCACGACCACGTCGTCCCCGAGCTCGTCCAGCAGGGCCCCGAGGTCGACCTGTGCGTCCACAGTCATGTAGGCAAGACTGGCTCGCTAACGTCAGGACGCCAAGAAAGGGACACGACGTGGCTGACCGGGTGACCGTCGGAGGGCTCCAGATCGCGGAGGTGCTGCACGCGTTCGTCCGCGACGAGGCGCTGCCGGGCTCAGGGATCGACGAGGACAAGTTCTGGAGCGGCGTCGAGCAGATCTGCGCCGACTTCACGCCACGCAACCGCGAGCTGCTGGCCCGCCGCGAGGAGCTGCAGAAGCAGCTCGACGAGTGGCACACCGCGCACCCGGGGCCGGTCCGCGACCAGGAGGCCTACCTCCAACTGCTCCGCGACCTCGGCTACCTGGTCGAGGAGCCGGCCGACTTCGAGATCGAGACCAGCGACGTGGATGACGAGGTCGCGGTGCAGGCCGGACCGCAGCTCGTCGTACCCGTCCTCAACGCACGGTTCGCGGCCAACGCCGCCAACGCCCGGTGGGGTTCGCTCTACGACGCGCTCTACGGCACCGACGCGCTGCCGGAGGACGACGGCCACGAGCGTGGCTCGTCCTACAACCCCAAGCGCGGCGCAGCGGTCATCGCCACCGCGCGGGCCTTCCTCGACGACCACTTCCCGCTCGAGAGCGGCAGCCACGCCGATGCCACGGGCTACTCCACCGAGGGCGGCGCGCTGACGGTGCGGCTCGGCGAGGGGTCGAGCGGGCTCGCCGACCCGGCCCAGTACGTCGGGCATCGTGTCGGCCCGGGGGGCGACCCGGACGCGCCGGAGGGGGTGCTGCTGGTCCACAACGGGCTGCACGTCGAGATCCAGGTCGACCGGTCCCACCCGATCGGCAAGGACGACCCGGCCGGCGTGAAGGACCTGCTCATCGAGGCCGCGGTCACGACGATCATGGACCTCGAGGACTCCATCGCCGCGGTCGACCCGGAGGACAAGGTGGCGGCCTACCGCAACTGGCTGCTGCTCAACCGGGGCACGCTCTCGGCGGAGGTGACCAAGGGCGGGACCACGTTCACCCGCGAGCTGGAGCCGGACCGGCAGTACGACGGCCCCGCCGGTCAGGTGATCCTGCCCGGCCGCGCCCTGCTCTTCGTGCGCCAGGTCGGCCACCTGATGACCACCGACGCGGTCCTCGACTCCTCCGGGGCGGAGGTGCCCGAGGGGATCCTCGACGCGGTGATGTCCGCCCTGTGCAGCCTGGTCGACATCCAGGGTCGCGGCCAGCTGGCCAACTCCCGGACCGGCTCGATGTACGCCGTGAAGCCGAAGATGCACGGCCCCGACGAGGTGCGGTTCACCGACGACCTGTTCGCGGCCGTCGAGGACCTGTTCGGCCTGCGGCGGGGGACGATCAAGCTCGGCATCATGGACGAGGAGCGGCGTACCTCCGCCAACCTCAAGGCCTGCATCCACGCCGCCCGCGGCCGGGTGGCCTTCATCAACACCGGCTTCCTCGACCGCACCGGCGACGAGCTGCACACCTCGATGCTGGGCGGACCGATGATCCGCAAGGGCGAGATGAAGTCGACGCCGTGGATCAAGGCCTACGAGGACCGATCCGTCGACATCGGGCTGGCGTGCGGCTTCCGGGGCAAGGCCCAGATCGGCAAGGGCATGTGGGCGATGCCCGACGAGATGGCGGCGATGCTGAAGGAGAAGGTCGGCCACCCCCAGGCCGGCGCCTCGTGCGCGTGGGTGCCCTCCCCCACAGCCGCGACCCTGCACGCGCTGCACTACCACCAGGTCGACGTGGCGGCCCGGCAGCAGGAGCTGCTGGCGGCTCAGGAGAAGAGCGGGTGGCGTTCGACGATCGAGCAGCTGCTCACCGTCCCGCTGGCCGACCCGGCCCAACCATCGGGCCGGTGGAGCGAGGAGGACAAGACCGCCGAGATCGAGAACAACCTGCAGGGGATCCTCGGCTACGTGAAGCGCTGGGTCGACGACGGCATCGGCTGCTCCAAGGTGCCCGACATCCACGGCACCGCGCTGATGGAGGACCGCGCCACCTGCCGGATCTCCTCCCAGCACGTCGCCAACTGGCTGCGCCACGGCGTGGTGAGCGCTGACGAGGTCGAGGCGGCGTTCCGGCGGATGGCCGACGTCGTGGACCGGCAGCAGGGCTCCGACCCCGGCTACCGGCCGATGGGTCCGTCGTACGACGGCGAGGCGTTCCGCGCCGCCCACGACCTGGTCTTCGAGGGGCTCGGCCAGCCCTCGGGCTACACCGAGCCGATCCTGCACCGGCACCGGCGAGCGGTGAAGGCGGCACAGAGGGGTGAGGCATGACCCTCTCGCTGTCCCAGGCGCGGGCGATCATCCAGGGCACCCTCGCCGCTGGGAGCAACCTCTCGCTGCAACCGCTCACCGTCGTGGTCCTCGACGCCGGCGGCCACCTCATCGCCGCCGAGCGCGAGGACGGCGCGTCCAACAAGCGCTTCGAGGTCGCCTACGGCAAGGCGCACGGCGCGATGTCGCTCGGGATGGGCTCGCGGAAGCTGTACGAGCGTGCCCAGGAGCAGCCCTTCTTCGCGGCCGCCCTGGGCAGCGTCATCGGACCGCTGGTGCCGGTCCCGGGCGGTGTCCTCGTCAAGGCCGCCGACGGCACCGTGCTCGGCGCGGTCGGCGTGTCCGGCGACACCTCCGAGCACGACGAGGAGGCCGCGCTGGCCGGCATCGACTCGGCCGGGCTGGTGGCCCAGGCGGACTGATGCGCGTGGCGGTGGTCGAGGAGGGCGCTCTGCGCCCGTCTCGAAACCTCGTAACCCGGGGCTGAGGCGCACCAAGTCCCAGCGCGGGCTTCAGCGGTTTCGAGACGCTTGCTGCGCAGGCTCCTCAACCAGCGATGGTGCCACCGCGCCGGAAGCAGCCGACCAGGTGCGGGTCGAAGATCCCGATCGCCTCCATCAGCGCGAACATCGTGGTGGGCCCGACGAAGGCGAAGCCGCGCTTCTTCAGCGCCTTGGACAGCGCCACCGACTCCTTCGACGTCGTCTGCATCTCCTCGGTGGTCCGCGGCGCCGGAGGGTCGCCGGGGGCGAAGGAGAGCACGAGCGCCTCCAGACCCCCGTCGACGTCCGGGGCGTCGCGCAGGGCCACGGTGGCCCGGGCGTTGACGACGGCGGCCGAGATCTTGGCCCGGTTGCGGACGATCCGGGCGTCCTGCATCAGCCGGGCCTCGTCGGCCTCGTCGAAGGCCGCGACCCGGTCGGCGTCGAAGCCGTGGAAGACCTCGCGGAACGCCTCACGCTTGTTGAGGATCGTCGACCACGACAGGCCCGACTGGAACGCCTCGAGCGTCAGCCGTTCGAGGTACGCCGACTCGCCGTGGACCCGGTTGCCCCACTCGGTGTCGTGGTAGTCGCGCATCACCCCCGGCCCGGCGCCCCACGGGCAGCGCGCGACGCCGTCCTCGCCGACCGTCGGTCCCATGGGGCCATCCTTGCGGACCCTTCCGACACCAGGCGGGCCGCATGTGACTGAGGGCCGGGGTCAGTGACGCTCCCGCAGCCGGGCGTTGGGCAGGGCCGGTGCGGGAATGGGCGCCAGCTCGTTGCCGACCGGTACGCCGAACCGCCCGTCGGCGTACCCACCGCCGGCGAGCTGGGCCATCCACTCCTCGCGGAACGCGACCACCTCCTCGTGGCTGCGGCCGACGAAGTTCCACCACATCACGATGGCCTCGCCGAACGGCGGGCCGCCCAGCAGCAGCAGCCGCGCATCGGCAACCGCCTCGAGGGTGAGCCGTTGCGAGCCGGGCGGCAGGTAGGCGAGCTCGTGCTGCTTGGCCTCGACGTCGCCGATGGAGACCACGCCGGTGTCGACCAGGACGCCGTGCTCGAAGCCCGGGTCGACGTCGAGGTGCAGCTCGGTCCCGGCGCCGAGCAGCAGCTCGGCGCCGAGCAGCGGCGTGGCGGTGGACACCGGGGACGCGGTGCCGAGCAGGGAGCCGAGGAAGACCCGCGCCTCCCAGCCGTCACCCGTGACCGGCGACGGGGCGAAGTGCTCGAACCCGGGCGCGGCGTCGCGCGCCGAGGAGGGCAGGGCCACCCAGAGCTGGGCGCCGTGCAGCGTCGTGGTCGACGGCGTGGAGACCTCGGAGTGGCTGATGCCGTGGCCGGCGGTCATCAGGTTCAGCTCGCCCGGCCTGACCATGGCGTGGTGGCCGGCCGAGTCGCGGTGCTCGATCTCGCCGGTGAACAGCCACGACACCGTCTGCAGCCCGGTGTGCGGGTGCGGCGGCACGCTCATCCCGCCGGTGGCCTGCACCTCGTCGGGGCCGTAGTGGTCGAGGAAGCACCACGCGCCGATGAGGGAGCGCGCGCGCTGCGGGAGGGTACGCCGCACGCTCATGGCCCGCGGGCCACCCAGCGGCACCTCCCGGGGCGTCATCACCTCGATCCCCCCGCGGGCTGCTTCGCAGACGACCTCCGGTGGTTTGTCCTCGAGGTTGCTCACGGACCCCAGTCTGACGCGCGTTCCCCCGTCGTACGAGCCCTGCGACGCGCCCGGGCGAATGGCACGGCTGGGTCCTGTCCCCAGCACCTCGAAAGGACTATCTTCGCCCCGATCGCACCCGTCCGGCGCCATGTCGCGGGGCGGCGTCGCACCCAACAGAATGGAGCACCTGCATGAGCAGCACCGAGCCTCCGGCCGGTTCAACTCCCCCTCCCGGAGAGCCGGCGCCTCCGCCGCCCCCCGCACCTGACACGAGTGCGGCCCCGCCACCGCCCACCAACCCGGGCACCTACCCGCCCCCGCCCGCCGCGCCGCCGCCGCCGGCCGGGGCAGCCGCCCCGGCACCCGGCGCTCCGGCGGCCCAGTACGGCCCCGGCTTCCCCGGCAACCTGCTCGACCGGTTCCTCGCCCGGCTGATCGACGGCATCATCCTCGCCGTCGTCTTCGGGATCATCAGCGCGATCTTCAGCTCGATCATCTACTCCGGCACGCACTCGCTCGGCGAGATCTTCCTCTTCTACCTCATCACCGGCGTGATCGAGACCGCCCTCGCCCTGGGCTACTTCGGCTACATGGAGTCCAGCCGCGGGCAGACGATCGGCAAGATGGCGATGAAGCTGCAGACCTTCGGGCCGGACCACCAGAGCCACCCCACGATGGAGCAGGCGATCCGCCGCAACATCTACTACGCGTTCCCGCTGATCGCGATCATCCCCGTGGTCGGCTGGTTCCTCTACCCGCTCGCCGCCCTCGCCGCGCTGATCCTCATCCTGGTCGGCATCAACAGCGACCCGCAGCGCCAGCACTGGTTCGACAAGTTCGCCGGTGGCACCCAGGTCCTGAAGGTCGGCTGACGCTCACCGATCGACCCGGCACGACGCTGACCCGCCCGCACACAACGGGCGGGTCAGCGTCATTTCTCAGCTGTTTGAGAACACCGCCGCGTCGCCACCGGCGTCCGGGCCGCGGCCGGCCCAGGTCCAGGCGTACGCCGGGTCCTCGACCGCCAGCCCACCCTCGCCGAGGTCGAGCGGGGCGAAGGTGTCGACCATGACCGCGGACTCCTCGAAGTAGTCGACACCGAGCGAGGCCTCGATCGCCGACGGCTGGGGGCCGTGCGCATATCCGCCGGGGTGCAGCGAGATCGAGCCGAGGCCGATGCCCGACCCCTTGCGGGCCTCGTAGTCACCGCCGACGTAGAACATCACCTCGTCACTGTCGACGTTGGAGTGGTAGTAGGGAACCGGGATCGCCAGCTCGTGGTAGTCGACCTTGCGCGGCAGGAAGTTGCAGACCACGAAGTTGTGGCCCTCGAAGACCTGGTGCACCGGCGGCGGCTGGTGCACCTTGCCGGTGATCGGCATGTAGTCGTCGATGTTGAAGGTATAGGGATAGAGACACCCGTCCCAGCCGACCACGTCGAAGGGGTGGGTCGCGTAGGTCATCCGGGTGCCGACGATCCCGGCGCTGGTCCGGTGCTTGACCAGGACCTCGACGTCCTCGCCGTCCCGGACGAAGGTCTCGGTCGGGCCGTGCAGGTCGCGCTCGCAGTACGGCGCGTGCTCGAGGAACTGCCCGAAGCGGGACAGGTAGCGCTTGGGTGGCGCGATGTGGCTGTTGGCCTCGATCGCGTAGAGCTGGCTGGGCTCGCTGGGGACCCACCGGTGCGTCGTGGCGCGCGGGATCACGACGTAGTCGCCGGTCCGGTAGCTCAGCACACCGAGCACCGTCTCGACGGTCCCCGACCCGGCCTCGACGTAGACGCACTCGTCGCCGATCGCGTTGCGGTAGTAGGGCGACGGGTCGACGCCGGTGACGACGTAGCCGATGCGGACGTCGTTGTTGCCGAGCACCAGGCGCCGGCCGGTGACCGCGTCCTTGTCCGTGGCCAGGTCGTGGAGCTTGAGGTGGCGGGGCTTGAGCGGGTGGTTGGGCGTCCGGGTCTGGTCGGGCAGCTCCCACACCTCGCTGGCGACGATCGCCGAGGGCACGCCGCGGTGGTAGAGCAGCGAGGAGTCCGAGGAGAACCCCTCCTCGCCCATCAGCTCCTCGCGGTAGAGGTGACCGTCGGGGTCGCGGTGCTGGGTGTGTCGCTTCGACGGGACCTCACCCACTGCTCGGTAGTGCGCCATGGCCCCTAAGTTAGTCGGGTGCCACTCGACGATGCCTGGGCCCGTCTGGTCGACGACGCGGCGATCTTCCCGCCCGGCGACGCGCCGCTGCACGAGGCCACGGCGGCCTACGGCGCCCGCACCGACGAGGAGGGCCGCGAGCTGGTCGGCACCTTCGTCCTGAAGGACCAGGACCTCCCGCTGGTCCGCGGCTTCGGCGGCCCGCTGTCGGTGGTGGTGACCGGCGGAGCGGGGCAGCTGGCCGGCCCGGCGGCGCTCTGCCAGCGGCTCGGGCTCGACCTCGCCGGGCTCGAGATCGCCCTGCGCGACCCCGACGACCTGGCCGGCAACGTCCGGCGCGTGGTGGCGGCGCTCGGTGAGGTCGAGGCGGACGTCCCGGTGTACGTCGAGCTCCCGCACGTGGGCAACACGTCCTCGTGGCTCGCGGCCGCCGACGAGGTGGCCGCGGCCGAGCTGCGGCTGAAGTTCCGGACCGGTGGGCTGGAGGCCGCCGCGTTCCCGGCCGCGCACGCCGTGGCCCGCTGGATCGATGCGGCGCTCGACCGCGAGACGGCGTTCAAGTGCACGGCGGGACTGCACAACGCGGTGCGCCACACCGATCCGGAGACCGGCTTCGAGCACCACGGGTTCGTCAACGTGCTGGTGGCGACGCGGAGGCTGTTCGACGGCGCCCCGGTCGACGAGGCGGTGTCCGTCCTCGAGGAGCGCGACGGAGCCGCTGTGGTCGAGGCGGCCCGGGAGCTCGACCTCGCCGGCGCCCGCCGGTGGTTCACGTCGTTCGGCTCCTGCTCGGTGGCCGAGCCCTGGGCCGACCTGCGCGAGCTGGGGCTGGTCCCGTGAACGCAACCGCCGCCCATCGAGCTTGTCGAGATGACCGCAGGATCGGCTCCCAGCCCACGCTGCGGGGGTCTCGACAGGCTCGACCAGCGGTGGTCGGCCGAGGTGCCCTCGCATGAGTGACGGATTCGGGCTCGACCACCTGCCGTACGGCGTCTTCTCGGTCGCCGGAGGGCCGCGCCGGGTCGGGGTGCGGTACGGCGACGGCATCCTCGATCTGTACGCCGCGACCGGGCGGCCGGAGTTCGACCAACCGTCGCTGAACGCGTTCCTGGCGCTCGGCCCGGAGGTCTGGCGGCAGACCCGCGACCAGGTGCGGGGGCTGGTCGAGGACGCCGGGCTCGTCGCGATCGAGGACGCGGTGCTGCACCTGCCCGTCGAGGTGGCCGACTACGTCGACTTCTACGCCTCGCTCGACCACGCCTCCAACGTGGGCAGGATCTTCCGGCCCGACTCCGAGCCGCTCACCCCCAACTGGCGGCACCTGCCGATCGGCTACCACGGCCGGGCCGGGACCGTCGTGGTGTCGGGTACGCCGGTCACCCGCCCGTCGGGGCAGCGGAAGGCCCCGGGCGACGACGCGCCGACGTACGGCCCGAGCCGGCGACTCGACATCGAGGCCGAGCTCGGCTTCGTCGTGGGCGCCCCTTCCGAGCTGGGCGCGGCGGTGCCGTTCAGCGGGCTGGCCGACCACGTGTTCGGGGTGACCGGGCTCAACGACTGGTCGGCGCGCGACATCCAGGCGTGGGAGTACGTCCCGCTCGGGCCGTTCCTCGGGAAGTCGTTCGCGACGTCGATCTCACCGTGGGTGACCGCGCTGGCCGCCCTCGACGCCGCGTGGGTCGACCTGCCGGAGCAGGACCCGGAGCCGCTCCCCTACCTGGGACCGGGCGCCACCCGCGGCCTCGACATCGACGTCGAGATCGAGCTCAACGGCGAGGTGGTCAGCCGGCCGCCGTACCGCACGATGTATTGGTCGCCCGCCCAGATGCTCGCCCACATGACGGTCAACGGCGCTTCGCTGCGCACCGGGGACCTGTTCGCGTCGGGCACGATCAGCGGCCCGGAGCCGGACCAGCGGGGCTCCTTCCTCGAGCTGTCCTGGAGTGGCAAGGAGCCGTTCACCACCTCCGACGGGACCAGCCACAGCTTCCTGGAGGACGGTGACGAGGTCGTGCTCCGCTACTCCGCCCCCGGCATCGACGGCGGCCGGATCACCCTCGGCGAGGTGGCAGGGCGGATCGAGCCGGCGCGGACCTGACACCGATCCGGCCCGGCGCTCCCTACCCTCTCCGCATGGGCCTGCTGACTCCCGTCGCCGTCCGGATGGGGGCGATCCCGTGGCTGCCGCGGTTCCTGCCGCAGATCGTCCGGCTCGACAAGACGCTCCACCGGGTCAGCCGCGGGCGACTCACCCTGCTCGACCTCGCCGGCCTGCCGAACCTCTACCTGACGGTCCCGGGCCGGAGGTCCGGGATCGAGCGGACCACTCCCCTGCTGTGCGTGCCCGACGGCGACACGATCCTCATCGCCGGCTCCTACTTCGGCGGCCCCAGGATGCCGGAGTGGGTGGGCAACCTCCGCGCCGCCGACGGCGCCGTGACGATCGAGTACGGCCGGGCGAGGATCCCGGTCACGGCGACCGAGCTGACCGGCGAGGAGCGGGCGGACGCCTGGCGGACGATGCTCGCGACCTGGCCCAACTATGCGAAGTACGAGGAGCGCACCGACCGGACCATCCCGGTGTTCCGGCTCCAGCCCGGTGACCACTAGCGTCTCCGCGTGCAGTACGGCCAGTACCCCCCTCCCGGGATCACGATCGCCCACCTGAGCGATGTCCACCTGCTCGCCCGCGGTGTGAAGCAGTACGGCGTGGTCGAGCCGGAGGACGGGCTGCGGATGGCCCTCGAACGGCTGCGTCGGCTGGACCCGGTCCCGCAGGCGCTGGTGTTCACCGGCGACCTCGCGGACCGGTCCGAGCCGGAGGCGTACGCGCGACTGCGCGAGCTCGTGGAGCCGTTCGCCGCCGGCATCGGGGCGCAGGTCGTGTGGGTCATGGGCAACCACGACGCGCGGGCGCCGTACGCGAAGGGGTTGTTCGACTCCGACGACGACGGTCCGCAGGACCGCGTCCACGACGTCTCCGGACTGCGGATCGTGGCCCTGGACACCAGCGTGCCGGACTACCACCACGGCGAGCTGACCGACGATCAGCTCGACTGGCTCCGTGACGTGCTGAGCAGCCCGGCCGAGCACGGCACCGTCCTGGCCATGCACCACCCGCCGATCCCGGTGCCGACGCTCGAGCCGGCGGCGATCATCGAGCTGCTCGACCAGGACCGGCTGGCCGAGGTCGTCCGGGGCACCGACGTGCGGCAGATCCTCGGCGGGCACTTCCACTACTCCTCGCACAGCACCTTCGCCGGCATCCCGGTGAGCGTGGCCTCGGCCAGCTGCTACACGACCGACCCGGCGCCGCTCGACCGGCTGATCTCTGGCGTGGCCGGCCAGCAGGCGTTCAACACCGTGCACGTCTACGACGACCGGATCGTGCACACGGTGATCCCGATCTTCGAGGCCCCCGAGATCACCGGCCAGCCCGAGGAGATGCGGGCGGTGCTCGATGCGCTCTCACCCGAGGAGCGGCGAGAGATCATCAGCCGCAAGGACTCCGACTTCAACAACCGGTTCGAATCCCACGAGAACCCGCTCACCGAGCTCTGACCCGACGGCCGTGGCAGGCTGGCGCCGTGCCCCTCGTCGTACGCCCCGTCGCGGAGCCCGACCGGGACCACTGGGCCGAGCTCTACCGCGGGTACGCCGCGTTCTACGACGTCCCGGCACCCGACCTCGACCACCTCTGGCGACGGATCACCGAGCTCGGTGAGGTCGAGTGCCTCGTGGCCGAGCTGGACGGTGACGTGGTCGGGCTGGCCCACGTCCGCGCCTTCGCCCGGCCGCTCGAGGGCGACTGGGCCGGCTTCCTCGACGACCTGTTCGTCGACCCGGGACGCCGCGGCAGCGGGGCAGGCGAGGCTCTGCTCGAGCACCTGCGCGCGCTCGCCCGCGAGCGCGGCTGGGGCGTGGTCAGCTGGATCACCGGCGCGGACAACGCCGTGGCCCGGCGGCTCTACGACCGGGTGGCCGAGGCGCAGTTGTGGGTCACCTATGACATGGATCCGGGCGACTCGGACAAGCCGGCGACCCGACCAGTCCAGGATTGACCGATTGAAGACTTGTTCAAGTATGGTGTCCCCCGGGAACTTGCGGGGAGCAACGCACATGGACAGGTTCATCACGGTCGCAGGACTGGCCATCAGCGCCGTCTGGCTGGTTGTGCTCGCGGTCCTCACCGCGCTGCAGCGGTTCTGAGCGGTCGCCGGCGCGCGGGTCAGTCGCCCTGGTCGCCGGTCGCGGGAGTCCGGCTCGGGGTCGCGAGCAGGCTCAGGGACACCGCGGCGACCAGGAGGCCGAAGTCGCGCAGCGCGACGTCGTAGTAGTCGCCCAGCGTGAGCAGGTCGACGATGATGCCCGCCAGCCACGCGGCCACGAGCAGGCCACCGAACCTCGGCGTGACGGCGACGACGAGGCCGGCGACGATCTCGATCACGCCGACGATGTACATCGCCTGGTCGGCGTTCCCGGGGACGATGTGGTCGATCCACGGCGCGAGGTACTGCGACCAGTCGGTCATCACGTTGAAGAACTTGTCGAGGCCGAAGGCGATCGGCGCGATCGTGAACACCGTGCGCAGCAGCTTGAACGCTCGCTGCGCGTTGGCCTCGGACCCGAGCTGGTGACCCAGGACGGGTCGCGCATGGGGAGTGGAGATGGCCATGATGGGACTCCTTTCTAAAAAAACAGATACTGTTATTTAGAACTGAACCACCTCTTGTGTCAAGACTCTTCTGTTTTAGACTCTCGCCATGGAGCTGGGTCAGCGCGCCGCCGGGATCGGCGCGCTCGCGGACGACACCCGGCGCGCGCTCTACGGCTACGTCGCGACCCAGCCCGCGCCGGTCGGCCGCGAGCAGGCGGCCACCGCCCTCGAGCTCGCCCTGCACACCGCGAGCTTCCACCTCGACCGGCTGGTCGCCGAGGGCCTGCTCGAGGTGGAGTACCGCCGCCTCACCGGGCGGACCGGCCCGGGCGCCGGCCGGCCGAGCAAGCTCTACCGGCGCGCAGCCCGCGAGTTCACGGTCTCGCTGCCACCCCGGCGCTACGACCTGGTCGGCGACATCCTGGCCACGGCGGTCGACCGGGCCGCCACCGGCATCCCGCTGGAGGAGGCGCTCGCGACGACGGCGCACGACGAGGGCAGCAGCCTCGGTCGCGCGTCCGGCACCACCGGCACGCTGGATGCGCTGGCCGCCGTCCTGGCGGACCAGGGCTACGAGCCGACGCTCTCCGAGGACACCCTCGAGCTGGCCAACTGCCCCTTCGACTCGCTCGCCCGCAAGCACACCGAGCTGGTGTGCAGCCTGAACCGGTCCTACGTGCAAGGGGTCGCTGACGGGCTCGGTTGCACCGGGGTGGCGGCCCGGCTCGAGCCCGAGCCCGGCCACTGCTGCGTCAAGGCCCGGGTCGAGAGCTGACGAGCGAGAGCTGGCTCCGGCAGTCGTGGAAATCGCCCGGCGAGGTATGACGAGCCCAGGTCCGGCACACCAACTGGACATGACCATGCACGAGGTGTCGCGGCTGTCGCGTCACTGCGGCAGCGGGCCGCCGCTGGACGTGGCGGCCTGGCGACGGTGCCGGCTGCTGGAGGCCGGCTTCCCCGCGGGTCTTGCCGACTCGGTCGCGGCCGACCGCGGCTTCGACCTGCACCTCCTGCTCGAGCTCGTCGACCGCGGCTGCCCCCCGGAGCTCGCGGTCCGGATCCTGTCACCGCTGCCACGTGCCGAGGCGCCGTGACCACAGCGCCGAGGACCACCCCCGCGGGCGTCGTGCCACCCGGACCCACCGACTCCTGGGTGACGGACCTCTCTGTCGACAGCCCGGTCCGGCAGGCCGCGCTGCAGCAGCTGCACGTGCTCCTGCTGCGGGCGAGCCGGCACCAGGTGAGGCGGATGCGCCACCTGCTGCCCGGCATCGGTGCCCGCGACCTGGACGACCTGGCCCACCAGGCAGCCGACGAGGCGCTGGTGGCCGTGCTGCGCCGGCTGGGCTCGTTCGAGGGACGCAGCCGGTTCACGACCTGGGCCTACAAGTTCGCCATCCTGCAGGCCAGCGTCGAGGTACGCCGGCAGGCCTGGCGCAACCGCGAGGTGACGCTGCCCGACACCGTCGTCCTCGTCGACCCGGACGCCTCCCCCGCCGAGCTGACCGAGGCCGCCCACCTCGCCGCTGCGGTCCAGGAGGCGATGACGACGGCCCTGACGCCGCACCAGCGCCGGGTCGCCCTCGCCCTGCTCGTCGAGGCGGTCCCGATCGACGTGCTGGCCGACCGGCTCGGCACCAACCGCAACGCCCTCTACAAGACGTTGCACGACGCCCGGTCGCGACTGCGCGCCGCGCTCGTCGCCTCCGGGCACCTCGATCCCAGCGAAGACCGGCGCCACGACCGGAGCAGCTCATGACCATCCGCACACCCGACGCCGTCGTGGCCAGCCTCACCGCCGACACCAGCCCCTACCTGTCCTGCGATGAGTGCTTCGAGCGGGTCGACCAGTACGTCGACGCCCTGCTCCTCGACCCGCAGCACGCCGATCCGGCGATGCACGCCCACCTGCGCGGCTGCGCGGCGTGCCGGGAGGAGGCCGAAGCGCTGCTCGAGCTCGTCGCCGCGGACGCAGTGAGGTAGGAGCGGCGAGGTAAGGGCTCGGCACCCCGGCGACACCAACCAGGGGTAGAGACCCTCGACCTCGGGAGACCCCATGGCCCACGCACGTCTCGTCCAGCTCGCGATCGCCGTACCCGCCGCGATCGGGGCCGCCCTCGCGGCGGGTGCGCCGGCACTCGCGTACGGCGGTGACACCACCCCGCCCACCGCGCCCTTCCTCGCCTACGCCCAGGGCTACTACTGCGGCGTCCTCATCGTCGGCATGAACCGGGCCACCGACAACGTCACCCCGCAGTCGCAGCTGACGTACGAGGTCTTCATCGACGGCGCGCCGTTCGGCCCCGCGGTGGACCAGGGCAGCGAGTCCGGCGTGTGGGCGTGGTTCCAGCCGTCCACGGGAGGACCCACCCTGACGCCCGGTCAGCACACGGCCACCGTCAAGGCCCGGGACGCGGCGGGCAACTGGTCAGCACCCAGCCGGAGCTGGCCGGTGACCGGCTACCGCTGCTGATCCACGCCAGCTGAACTGGCCGCTGCGGACGCAGCGGCGCGGTTCGGTTGCGCGGCGTGCGCGGCGACCTCGTCGCTGAGCCAGGCCGCGTCGTCGCCGACGAACCCGAGCAGGGCCGAGCCGCGGCTGTGCTGCCAGGGCAGACCGATGAACCACAGCCCCGGCACCCGGGTGCGGCCACGGACGTGGTGCACCTCGGCGCCGTCCCAGACCCCGGGTACGTCGAGCCACGGATAGGCCGGCCGGTAGCCGGTGGCCCAGACGACGGCAGCCACGTCGTCGATCCGCGACCCGTCGGCGAAGGTCGCAGATCGCCCGGCGGCGCCCGTCAGCCGTGGGTGGACGGCGATCCCGGCGGCCTCGACGTCCGACCACGTCGTGCCGATGACCAGGTCCCCGCCGCGCTTGCGGAACCACGCGGCGATCGGGGAGGTGGCCGGCCGGGTGATCAGCCCGGTCCTGGTCAGCCACCAGAACAGGTCGCGCCCGAGTGGCCGCTGGGGGACGGCCTTCTGGCGCGTGCCGACCGCGAGGTGGACCTCGCGGCTGCGGCTGAGCTCGAGCGCGATCTGGAGACCGGAGTTGCCCGCGCCGACGACCAGCGTGCGGCCGGGCGGGAGCTGGTCGGGGTTCCGGTACGCCGAGCTGTGCACCTGGCTGACCGGGGCCGCGAAGCCGGCGTCCACCGCGGGGACCCGGGGCTGCTGGAACGGGCCGGTCGCGACCACCACCTGCCGAGCGAGCAGGGTGCCTCGGCTGGTGTCGACCCGGAAGAGCCCATCCGGCTCGCCGGCGACCTCCTCCACGTGCTCGACGCGGGTGCCGAGCGCGACCGACAGGTCGAACCGGGTCGCGTACGCCGCGAGATAGTCGGCGACCTGGTCCTTGCCCGGGTAGGTGCCGGCCGCCGCGGGGAACGGCATGCCGGGGAGCGCGTCGTACTCGGCGGGAGTGAACAGGCGCAGTGAGTCCCAGCGGCTCCGCCAGGTGTGGCCGAGCTCGGGCCCGGCGTCCACCAGTAGGAAGCGCAGCCCGCGCCGTGCCAGGTGGTGACCGACGGCCAGGCCGGCCTGGCCGGCGCCGATCACCAGCACGTCGATGGGCTCGCGGGAGTCGAGGCGCGAGTCGAAGGCGGTGGGTTCCGGGATGTGCATGGGAGTCGCTCCTGGGTCGTCCGGACAGTTCGGCGCCGACGCTAGGGACCGGCACGCCCCCTCCGCGCCGGTGAAACCGCCGGGTTCCGGGCCTGCTCTCCCAGCGGGCTCCGACCCGCGAGATCCCGGCCGTTCCACCGGCGCGACCGCGTCCCCGCGGGCACGAGGCTCGAGTCAGCCGGTCACCTCCGGCGTCGAACCCGACTCGAGGAGCCCACGATGTCCCACCACACCGCAACGAGCGAGCACCCCAGCACCGATCACCACCCACCGACAGCCGGCTCCGCCGGCCATGACGTGCCGGCCGGCGACTCCGCGCGCCAGCCGTGGACCGTCCTGGCGCTGATGCTGATGGCCCAGCTGATGGTCATCCTCGACATCTCGGTGGTCAACGTGGCCCTCCCGTCGATCGGCGAGGCGCTGTCGTTCTCCAGCGGCGACTACCAGTGGGTGGTCAGCGCCTACGTCCTGCTCTCCGGCGGGCTGCTGATGCTCGGCGGCCGGCTCGCCGACCTCTTCGGGCGCCGCCGGATGTTCCTGACCGGGCTCGGGCTGTTCACGGCCGCGTCCCTGACCTCCGGTCTCGCGTCGTCCGCCGCCACCCTGATCGTGGCGCGAGGCGCGCAGGGGGCGGGCGCGGCGATGCTGACCCCCGCGGCCCTGTCGATCATCGTCACCACCTACGCGGGCCGGCAGCGCGCGACGGCGTTGGCCATCTGGGGCACCGTCGGCAGCATGGGCATCGCCGCCGGTGTCCTCCTGGGCGGGCTGCTGACGTCGTCCGTCGGCTGGCGGGGCATCTTCTTCATCAACGTCCCGATCGGCATCGTCGCCGCCGCCGCGACCCTGCGCTCGGTGGCCGGCAGCCGTCGGGCCGGGGAGCTGCGGGGCCTCGACGTCCCCGGGGCGGCCGCCCTCGTCACCGGGCTGCTCGCGCTGGTCTACGCGATCGAGAACGCCGGCACCCACGGGTGGG
Organism: Nocardioides sp.; assembly: GCF_036274455.1. Lineage (GTDB taxonomy): Bacteria > Actinomycetota > Actinomycetes > Propionibacteriales > Nocardioidaceae > Nocardioides. The sequence continues at coordinate 17,564 of NZ_DASUFR010000096.1, forward strand.
CCTCGGGCCGCGCGCTGGTCGGCTTCGCCGCCTCGGCGGCGCTGCTCTGCGCGTTTGCGCTCGTCGAGCGGCGGGTCCCGGCGCCGCTGGTCCCGCCGGCGACGTGGCGGATCCGCTCCCTGGTCTCGGCGTCGACCGTGATGGCCGCGATCACTGGAGCCATCGTCGGGGCGATCTTCTTCAGCTCCCTGTTCCTCCAGCAGGTGATCGGCTCGTCCGCCGTCGTCACCGGCCTGCAGCTCCTCCCGCTCGCTGCCGCCATCACGTTCGGCGCGGCCGCGGCGTCGAAGGTCATCGGCCACGTCGGCCCCAAGCCGCTGATGGTGGCCGGACTCCTGGTGGTGGCCGCCGGCGCGGCGTACCTCGCTGCGATGGATGCCGACCCGGGCTACTGGACCGACGTCCTCCCCGGCTTCCTGGTCATCGGGATCGGCACCGGGCCGATGTTCGTGGCCGTCTCGATCGCCGCGATGGGTGGCATCGGGCACGAGCAGTCAGGGCTCGCGTCCGGGGTGATGATGACCGGGCATGAGGTGGGCGCCGCCCTCGGCGTGGCCAGCCTGAGCGCGGTCGCCGGCGAGCTGACCACCCGGGCCGGCCTGCTCGACGCCTTCCCCCGCGTCTTCACCGCCGTTGCCGTGGCCATGGTGGTGCTCTCAGCGTTCACCGCGCTGGCGGTGCCGCACGTCAAGGCCACCGGCCACGGGCCCGGCCATGGGCATGGCCACGGCCACTGACGGACCGAGCCCGGCCGCGGTCCGGACCGGGAGGCTGACCCCTCCCGGACCGGGCCGCCATGTGGGTGCCGGTCCGATCCCGGCGGTTCGACCGGCGCGAGAGCCCTGCCTCCGGGGCCAGCGTGTCCCCGTCCAGCCACACCGACCACCTGAGCAGGCCACCATGACCCTCACCAGCACCGAGACCCGCCCGGCTTACGCCCCCGCGCGTCCGTCCGACGATCCCGACACCGGCCTCGCGGCGCGGCGCCGCGCGGCCGTGGCCCTGGGCCTGCTGGTCTCGGCCCAGTTCCTGGTGATGCTCGACACCTCCATCGTCAACGTCGCTCTGCCCTCGATCCAGGCCGACCTCGGACTCGGCCCTGCCGGGGTCGCGTGGATCATCAACGCCTACGTCCTCGCCTTCGGCGGGCTGCTGGTGCTGGCCGGGCGGGTCGCCGACCTGTTCGGCCGCCGCCGGGTGTTCGTGCTCGGCTCGCTCCTCTTCACCGCCGGGACGCTGCTCGCGGCCGCTGCCTCGAGCCCGTGGCTGCTCGTCGCGGGCCGGATCGTCCAGGGCGCGGGAGCCGCAGCACTCAGCCCGGCGGCCATGTCGCTGCTGCTGCTGACCTTCCCCGGTCCGGGTCGCGCCCGGGCGATGAGCCTGTGGGGTGCCGCGTCCGCGGTCGGCGGGGCCTCCGGTGTGTTCGCGGGTGGGCTGCTGACGGGCGCCGTGGGGTGGCAGGCGGTGTTCCTGGTGACCGTGCCGGTCTCGGCAGCCGCCGCGGTGCTGGCCCCGCGGGTGCTGCAGGAGAGCCCGCGCGGGTCGAGCCACCGGTTCGACACGCTCGGAGCGGTCACGATCACCGGCGCGGTCCTCGCGCTGGTCCACGCGGTCCTCGGCATCGCGGGCGGCGGGTGGACGGCGTCGTCGGTCGCCGGGCTGGCGGTCGCGGCGCTGCTGGCCGGCGCCTTCGTGGTGGTCGAGCGGCGCAGCGCCGAGCCCCTGGTGCCGTTGGCGCTCTTCGGCTCCAGGATCGTGAGCACCGGGGTCGGACTGGCCGTCCTGGGCGGTGCCGCCCGCGCGTCCACGTTCGTCCTCGTCGCGCTCTTCCTCCAGCAGGCCTTGCGGATGGATCCGCAGCACGCGGGCCTGGCGATGGTCCCCACCTCGATGACCGGGTTCGTGGTCTCGCTGGCGCTCCTGCCCCGGGTCCTGCGTCGCCTGGGCCCGCGGCGCACGCTCGTGGCGGGACTCGTCGTGCTGGCCGCCGGGCACCTGTGGCTGGCGCATGCGCCCGCCGGCGCCGGCTACGCGCTCGCGGTGCTTCCGGGGCTGCTGCTGGCCGCGACCGGCGTCGCGCTCAGCTTCACGCCGACCACGATGGTGGTTGCGTCCGCGGTGCCCGAGACGCACGCCGGGCTGGCCTCGGGGTTGGCCGGGTCGGCGACCCAGGTCGGATCGGCGCTCGGCACGTCGGTGTTCACGGCCGTCGGCCTGGCTGTCGGAGGAACGGCGGCCGGCGCCCTCGACGCCTCGGGGTTCACCGCGGCGTTCACCGCAGCCGCGGTGGTCTCACTCGTCACCGCCGCCCTCGGCTGCACCATCGTCCGCGCCGAATGAGCCTCTGTCCGGCTGGCCCCGCCCGACGTCCTCAGCCGGTGATCCCGGTGGTTTCACCGGCGCGACCGGCGCTGCCGGACGGCGACGCTGGTGACCCAACAGCAGTCCCGGCCTCGGCCGCCTCACCTCATGGAGCAGAGATGAACCACACCTTGATGCACGAGATCGTCACCGCCCGGCAGAGCGACCTGCTGCGCGACTCGGCCCGGCGCCGGCTGGCCGGCCAGGCCAAGCGGGCCTCTGGTCGCACGCCCGGCTGGACCCGGACCCGCACCCGGGTCTCGCTCTGGTCCCGGTGACCTCCAGACGACAGCCACGACGTACGGGCATCGCCCGCCGGTGCCGAGGCGCCGGCGGGCGACGTCTGGTCGGACGTCCTCACCGACCGTCCCCTCAAGCGCAGCAGGAGCACTCACGATGATGCGAGCGACGCCACGGATGTTCGTCGGCCCCGTCGCGATCGAGCTGGTCGGCCAGATCTGCACCCACCTGGGTGCGGCGCTCGGCGACGAGCTCCGCGCCATGCCGGGGATCGGTCGGTGCGAGCTGGACCGCGACGCGCGCCTCCTGCTGATCACCGCCCGGCAGCCGGTGGACCGGACGAGCGTCCTCGACGCTCTCGAAGCGCTGGGGATCGCGGTCCGGACCTGAGTCCGGCCCTTCACCTCGAGGGGTGACGGTCGCGTCGGCAGCGGCCACGTTCCGCGGGCCGTGTATATGGTGCCGCCGTGCTGAGGGGCAGGGAGCGGGAGCAGGCAGCACTGCGCGGGGTCGTCGACCGCGCTGCCTCCGGGCAGGGTGCGGCGCTCGTCCTGCGCGGCCAGCCCGGCGCCGGCAAGTCGGCCCTGCTTGAGGACGTCGTCGCCACGGAGACCGGGACGACCGTCCTGCGGACGCGCGGTGTCGAGTCCGAGGCACCGCTGCCGTTCGCTGCGCTGCACCGGCTGCTCCGGCCGGTGCTCGCCCACCTCGACGCGATCCCCTCGCCACAAGCGACCGCTCTGCGCGCCGCGTTCGGCGAGTCGGACGAACCGGCCGGTGACCGCCACCTGGTCTTCCTGGGCACCTTGAACCTGCTCTCGGAGGTGGCGACCGAGCGACCCGTGCTCGCGGTCGTCGACGACGCACACTGGCTGGACGATGCCTCGTCGGCCGCCCTCCTCTTCGCGGCCCGCCGCCTCGACACCGAGGCGGTGGCCCTGCTGTTCGCCGTGCGTGAGGACGAGCGCGGTGCCTTCGACACCCCCGACCTGGCCGAGCTCGCGATCAGCGGCATCGACAGTGACGCCGCCGGGTCCCTCATCGACGACCACGCCGCCGGACCCGTTGCAGCCGAGGTCCGGGCCGAGCTGGTGCGGATCACCGAGGGCAACCCGCTGGGTCTCCTCGAGCTGACCCGCGCGCTCCATGCCGACCAGCTGGCCGGGCGCGTGCGGCTCCCGGCCCGGCTGCCCCTCACCGAGGGCGTGGAGCGGGCGTTCCTGACCCGCTACCGACAGCTGCCTGCGCACGCACAGACCCTCATGCTGGTGGCGGCCACTGACGACTCCGGACGGATCTCCCCGATCACGCGGGCGGCGACGACCCTGGGCGCAGGCCCGGACGCCCTCGACCTCGCCGAGGAGTCCGGCCTGCTGCGGGAGGACGACGGCGTCCTGGTGCTGTGCCACCCGCTGGTCCGCTCCGCCGTCTACGGCGCCGCCACGAGCTCCCGTCGCCGGCAGGCGCACCGGGCGCTGGCCGACGCCCTGGTCGGTACGCCGGAGGAGGACCGCCGGGCATGGCACCTGGCGGCCTCCGTCGACGGTCCGGACGAGGAGGTCGTCGCGGCCCTCGACGAGGCGGCGGCGCGGGCCCGGCGCCGCGGCGGCCACGAGGCGGCAGCAGCGGCATCGACCCGGGCCGCCGAGCTGACCACGGACCCTCACGACCGGGCCACCCGGCTGCTGGCCGCCGCCGCCTCGAGCCTGGCGGCCGGCCGCCCGTCGCAGACGAGCCAGCTCGTCCGGGCAGCGCTGCTCGACGCGACCGACCCGCTGCTCCGCGTCGAGCTCATGCAGCTCCAGGGCCAGGTGGAGTGGAACACCCGCTCTCTCGATGACGGATACCGGATCGTCTGCCGGGCCGCCGAGACCGCAGCGCCCCACGACCCGGCTCGCGCGCGCGTCCTCGCGATGCTCGCCGCGTCGCTGGCGTCGTTCGGGGCCCGCGCCGGCGACGCCCCCGACCCGGCCACCATCGCACCTCCACCGGCCCCCGGGGCGCCGCCGGTCGAGCAGGTCGCGGCCCACCTGCTCGACGGGTTCTCCGCGGTCAGCCGGGGCGACTGGGCGACCGCCTCGGCCCAGCTGCGCCGCGCCTGGGACACCCCGGTGGGCGTCGACGCTCCGCCGCTGCTGCACTCCAACCTGGCCATCGCGACCATGCACCTCGGCGACGACGAACGCGCGATCGGGCTGCACGACCAGCAGCTCCGGCAGGCGCGCGAGGCGGGCGCCGTCAACATGGTTGAGCACGCCCTGACCCGCGGCGCAGTGTTCCGGATCGCCACCGGAGCGTGGGCCGAGGCCGACTCGATGGCCCACGAGGCTCTCCTGCTCGACCGCAACCTCGGGCTCGACGAGCTCGTGGCCCTGCCCCTCGCAGAGATCGCCGTCGTCGCAGCCCTGCGCGGCGCCCCCCACGCTGCGGAGCGACTCCACGAGCTCGAGACCGCGCTGGAGCAGCACCCCCCACGCGGCGTGGTCGCGGGGCTGGTCACCGAGCTCACCCACTGGGCCGCCGCGCGCCAGGCCGACGTGGCGCCGCTGACCGCGCTCCACCACCTCGAGCAGCTCCGGCTACCGGTGGTGCGGTGGCTCACCGCCATCGACCGTGTCGAGACCGCCGTACGAGCCGATCGCAGCGACCTGGCTGCCGCGTGGCTCGAGGAGCTCGGTGACTTCGCCGACGGGGCCGCCATGCCGTGGGCCCGGGCGGCGTTCCACCACTGCCGGGCGGCCCGGGGTGGTCCAGACGTCGAGGGCGAGCTCCGCACCGCCCTGGAGTGGCACGCGTCCTCGCCGCGGGTGCCGGCCCGCGCCCGCACGCAGCTGGCCCTGGGCGAGCACCTGCGACGAAGCCGCCGGCGTACCGATGCGCGGGTCCCGCTCCGCGAGGCGCTGGACACCTTCGAGAGCCTGGGTGCGACGTTCTGGGCCGAACGGGCGCGACAGGAGCTCCGGGCCTCCGGCGAGACGGCACGCCGCGGAGCCGAGGTCGTCGCCAGCGCGCTCACCGCCCAGGAGGTCCAGGTCGCCGCCCTCGTGCGGCAGGGCCTGTCCAACAAGGACGCGGCCGCCCGCCTCTTCATCAGCCCGCGCACGGTCGACTTCCACTTGCGCAACGTCTACACCAAGCTCGGGATCTCCTCTCGCACCGAGCTGGTCGCCCTGGCTGAAGACCCCACCTGACCCGACCCGGACAGCTGCTCGGCGGGCCTCCTGGGAGAGAACCCGGCGATTTCGCCGGCGCGACCCGGTGACCTCCCCACCGAGGCTGAAGCCACCACGACAGCCAACCCGAGGAGGACCCGATGTCCACGTTCCAGCAGACCTTCCAGGTCACCGGCATGACCTGCGCCCACTGCGTGGCCGCCGTCAAGGAGGAGGTCGGCGCCATCGCCGGCGTCACCGACGTCGTCGTCGACCTGGCCAGCGGTCGCGTCACGGTCGGCGGCGGCCGCGAGGTCACCGCCGCCGAGATGGCGGCCGCCGTCGACGAGGCCGGCTACGAGCTGGCCTCCTGACCACCACGACATAGCACTGACGGGTCCGAGGAGCCGAGATGACCGCGACCACCACCCCCGCACCCGGCGCCACGCAGGCGACCGAGTGCGTCGAGACCAGCCTCGACATCGGAGGCATGACCTGTGCGTCCTGCGTGCGGCGGGTCGAGAAGACGCTCACCCGCGTCGAGGGCGTGGTTGCGGCCTCGGTCAACCTCGCCAACGAGGCCGCGACGGTCTCCTACGACCCGACCTTCACCTCCCTGGAGTCACTGACCGCGGCGGTCAACAAGTCTGGTTACACCGCCACCCCGCGCACCCCGACCCCGCAGACGCCCGCCGGACGAGCTGGGCGGCCGGCGGCCGGCCCCACCCCCGAGCCGGCCGTCGGCACGGATCCGGTCGACGAGCTGGACGCGCGCCGCGACCGGGAGATCGCACACCTGAAGCGTCGCTGGCAGGTTGCCCTGACCACCGGCCTGGCGCTGATGGGCGTCATGTACCTGCCGCTCCACATCGACACCATGGACTGGCTGATGCCGCTCATCCTGGTGGTCGCGACCGGGGTCCAGCTCTGGGCCGGGGCCGACATCTACTGGCAGGCCTGGGCGGCGGCCAGGCACCGGGCCACCACCATGGACACCCTGGTCGCGCTGGGCACCGGGGTCGCCTTCGCCTACAGCGCCTTCGTCACCCTGTGGCCCGCCCAGTCGCAGAAATGGGGTCTTCCGCTCCACCTCTACTTCGAGACCGCGCTCATCGTGGTCGCGCTGGTCCTGATGGGCCGCTGGCTCGAGCTCAAGGCCAAGAAGCGGACTGCCGCCTCCATCAAGAGCCTGGTCGGTCTCGCGCCCACCACCGCCCGCGTGCTCCGCGACGGCACCGAGGTCGACGTTCCGGTGGAACAGGTGTCGGTCGGTGACCTGGTCCGCGTCCGGCCCGGCCAGAACGTGCCCGTCGACGGCACCGTCGTGGACGGCTCGTCCGCCGTCGACGAGTCGATGCTCACCGGTGAGTCGGTCCCGGTCGACAAGCGGGCCGGCGACCGGGTCATCGGGGCCACCGCGAACGGCGCCGGCACCCTGGTGGTCCGCGCCGACGCGGTCGGCGCCGACAGCACCCTGGCCCAGATCGTCCGGCTGGTCGAGGAGGCCCAGGGCTCGCAGGCCCCGATGCAGCGGCTGGCCGACCGGGTGTCCGCCTGGTTCGTCCCCGCCGTGCTGCTCGCCGCGCTGGCGACGTTCGTCGGCTGGATGGCCTTCGGCCCCGGCAGCGACCGGCTGGTCCTGGCCATCGGCACCACCGTGGCCGTCCTCATCATCGCCTGCCCGTGCGCCCTGGGGTTGGCCACCCCGACCGCCGTCATGGTGGGCACCGGCAAGGCCGCCGAGCTCGGCATCCTGATCAGCGACGGACAGGCCCTCGAGACCGCGCGTCGGCTCACCGCCGTCGTCCTCGACAAGACCGGCACCATCACCCACGGCCGGCCCACCCTGGAGCACGTCCAGGCGCTGCCGGGTGGTCGCGACGCCGACGAGCTGCTGGCGCTGGTGGCCTCCGTCGAGGTCGGCAGCGAGCACCCGGTCGGCGAGGCCGTCGTGGCCGGCGCACGCGGTCGCGGCCTGGCCCTGCAGCCCGTGACGGACTTCGCCGCCCAACCCGGACGCGGCATCAGCGCCACCGTCGCCTCGACCAGGGTCGCAGTCGGCAACCAGGCGCTGATGACCGGCCTCGACGTCGACACCACCCCGCTCGCGGCCGACGCGGAGCGGGCGGCGGCCGCCGGCGGCACCCCGATGTACATCGCCGTCGACGGCGCCCTGGCCGGGCTGGTCACCGTCGCCGACACCGTCAAGCCGGACGCCGCGGAGGCGGTCGCGCAGCTGAAGGCCCTCGGCCTGGAGGTGTGGATGGTGACCGGGGACAACGCCGCCACCGCGGCCACCGTCGCCCGCCAGGTCGGCATCGAGCACGTCATCGCCGAGGTCCTGCCCTCCGACAAGGCCGCCCGGGTCGCCGGCCTCCAGGCCGACGGCCACGTGGTCGCCATGGTCGGCGACGGCATCAACGACGCCCCCGCCCTGGCCACCGCCGACCTCGGCATCGCCATCGGCTCCGGGACCGACGTCGCCATCGCCGCCTCCGACATCACCCTGGTCGGCGGCAGCCTGCGCGGCATCGTCTCCGCCGTCGCCCTGTCTCGGCGTACCGTCACGACGATCAAGCAGGGCCTGGCCTGGGCGTTCGCCTACAACGTCCTGCTCATCCCGGTCGCCGCCGGCGCGCTCTACTCGTGGCACCACCTGCTGCTCGACCCCGTGCTCGCCTCCGCGGCGATGGCCATGAGCTCGGTCAGCGTGGTCACCAACGCCCTGCGGCTGCGCCGGTTCGCCGCACCGACGACCGCCCGTGACATCACCCACCGCCCGGTGCGGGCCCGGGTCGCGGACTCCGCCTACCTGGTGGCCGTCGCCCTCGTCGCGCTGGCGCTGGGGTCGGTGTTCACCTGGGCGAGCCGCACCGACCAGGCCGAGCGCGGCATGAACGGCGTGCTGTCGTGGTCCGAGGGCATGGGCATGCCGATGCGGCCCGCGATGAGCGTGATGGAGGAGGCCGACATCGCGCCGGTCACCCCCGCCGAGGCCGGGCTGAGCGTGCGGCTCGTCGCACCGGACGCCATCGAGCCCGGCCGGCCCACCCGGCTGACCGTCGAGGTCCGCGACGCCGACTCCGGCGAGCTCGTCGGCGACCTGGTCCGCACCCACCAGGTGTGGATGCACATGATCGTGACCCGCACCGACCTGGGCACCTTCGCCCACCTCCACCCCGAGCCGACCGGAACGCCGGGCGTCTACACGGTCCGGGCGAGCCTCCCGACCTCCGGCGACTACCTGGTGCACACCGAGTTCCGACGCAACGGCGACATGGGCGACGTCCTCGACGCGCACACCGTCACCGTCGCCGGCCGTCAGCCGGCCCCGGTTGCCGTGCCCGCCACGGAGGTCCGCTCGTGGACCGGCGACGGGGTACGCATCCGCCTCGAGGGCGACGCCACGGTGGGTGCCACCAGCGACCTCACGCTGACCTTCGCGAAGGTCGACACCGCCGGGCGGGTGACCGGTCCAGTCACCGACCTGCAGCCCTACCTTGGCGCGGCGGGCCATGTGGTCGTGATGCGCGCCGACGACTCGACGTTCGCGCATCGGCACGCGGAGACGTTCGACAGCCGGGGCCGGCCGGTCCTGGCCCTCCCGGGCACGCGGTTCGGCCCCGACCTGGAGCTGCACCTGCGGCTCGACCGGCCCGGCACCTACCGGCTGTGGGCACAGTTCGAGCTCAGCGACGGCACCGTCGTCACCGCGCCGTTCGTCCTCCACACCCGGACCCCCGCCGGCCCCCCGCCGGCAGACACCAGCAGTTGACCGGCGGGGGGCCGCGCCCGTGGTGCCCGGGCTCACGAGACGGGCGCGACCGCCGGCACGATCGCCATGCGGACCAGGAAGGCGTCGGCCAGGACTCCGATCATGATGACCGCGGCGGCGACCACGACCCGGCCGCTGTGGGCGAACCCCTCCACGATCGCCCGACGCGCCCGGGGAGCCGTGCACGTGCGCCTCACGCATCCGGCTGACGAGGAAGACCTCGTAGTCCATGGCCAGGCCGCGCAGGTACGCCGCGCTCGTCGCCCACGCGCTCCGTGCCTCGTGAGGGCTCTCGAGGTCGCCGGCGCCCGTGGGCGCCTACTGCGGCTCCACGGGCAGCCAGAGCTCGCAGGTGGCGGTGCCGGCTTCCGCGTCGTAGGCCTGCACCGCCACGATCTCGGGTCCCGGGCGCAGCCGCCACGGCTGGGACGGGAACCACGACGTGGCCGTGGCCGCCCAGGCCGTCTGGAGCGCCTCGGGGTGCGGGCCCACGGTGCGGAACACCGCCCAGGTGCCGGCCTGCACCTCGATGACGTCCATCCCATCGGGTGCGGCCGACGTGGTGGCCACGCCGTGCAGGTAGGTGAGCTCGCTGCCCTCGGCCCGGTCCGGGTCGAGGTCGTCACTGACGGCCAGCACGCCCAGCGGCTCGACGTCGTTGAGCTCCTTGAGCCGGGCCGTGTCCGCGGCCGGGATCGCGGCGACGTGCTCGGCGATGTGGGGGTTCACCCCTTCGTGGACCAGCGGCACGCGGGCGGCGTTGCCGACCAGGCGGAGTGCGGGCAGATCGGTGATGCGGGTGTCCATGGGGACGCTCCCTTCGACGGTCAGGTGGAACCTGATCCGCGGTTGTGTGCGTAGCGGACCCCCGCTGCGGCGTACGTCACCCGGGCCGACACCGTGCACGGCGCGGAACGCCCGGCCGAACGCCTCGGTCGAGCCGTAGCCGTAGCGCACGGCGACGCTCAGCAGGTCGGCACCGTCGGTGAGCAGGTCGGCCGCGGCCAGCGACATCCGGCGCCGGCGCACGTAGTCCGAGAGCGGCATCCCCGCCAACGACGAGAACATCCGGCGCAGGTGGTAGTCGGTGGTGCCCAGCCCGACGGCCACGGCCGTCGTGTCCACGGGCGCCGACGGGTCGCGCTCGAGCTGCGCCTCGACGGCGTCGACAGCGAGATTGAGTGCGGCAACCACGGCAGGGTCCTCCCTTTCGGCTTCCAGCCTGCGGGGCCGCGACCGCCCCGCACCCGATGATCGCGGTCGGATCCGATCAGCCGGCCGAGGCCGGCCCCCGAGGTCACCCCGGCTGGGCCGTCGTCACGACGTAGCCAGTCTCACGTTGCCAGTCTCGTGGCGCGATGCTCGGTGACGATCGCGGCAAGCTGCGCGCGGGAGGCGATGTCGAGCTTGGTGAAGATGTGCGCCACGTGCGTCTGCACGGTGCGCCGAGAGACGAACAGCCGCTCCGCGATCTGGGGGTTGGACAGGCCTTCGGCGACCAGGTGGGCGACCGTGCCCTCGGTGGGCGTCAGGCTGTCCCATCCCTGCTGAGGTCGCTGGCGAACGCCGTGCCGGCCGCGACGTACGCCGAGGGCGCGGAGGGCCGAGTCGACCCGCATGACACCTCGGCTCGCGTCGAGCCGGTTGAAGATGCCGCCCGCCTTCTCCATCAGCGTGCGAGCCAGGTCCTTGTCCTGCCGGCGGGCCGCGAGGCCGGCTGCTTCCTCGCAGGTCTGTGCCTCCTCCAGCAGCCGATGCCCCTGGGCGTAGGCGTCGACTGCCCGGACCGCGGCATCGAGGTCGTCGGCCAACAGCCCGCGGCAGCGCAGCGCAGCGCCGGTGATGGAGGGCACCTGGTTGCGCGCGGCGACCTCGTCGACCGCAGCAGCGACCTCCACGGCAAGGTCCATGTCGCCGGCTGCCCGCGCCAGGCGCACCAGATCGGGCCCGACGGCCGGGTAGTCGATGGCCATGCCGACCGAGCGGCACAGCCGCCACCGGTCGGCCAGCGCCGTGTAGGCCTGCGAGGTCCCGCCGTCGGCTTCGAGCAGGAGGGCCTGGGCCAGCAGCACCCGGTAGTCGAACAGTCGAGATCCCCGGTCGGCAACCGCCTCGGCGGCCTCGACCGCACGGCGGGCGCCGGGCAGGTCGTTTCGGTACAGCCGGATCATCGCCTGAGCGCTGAGGCTGGGCTTCACCGCGTAGGTGACCCCGGTCTCCTCCGCGAGCGCGATCCCCGCCTCCAGCTCGGCGACCGCGTCGTCCCACTGCCCGACGACGAAGCGTTCGACGGCCAGGTAGGCCTGGTACGTCGCCAGCGGCCAGCGCACGCCGAGCTCCTCGCAGATCTGTCGGCCGGTGCTGAGCGCCCGACGGGCTGCTTCGTGCTCGTCCCGTTCCATCTGGATCCACCCCCGGGTGGCGTACACCGGGAAGGCGTGGCCCACGCGAGCGGGGCTGTCATCGGCCAGTGCGACTGCCTCGTCGCTGAGCTTGATCGCCTCGGAGAGATGCCCACGCATGCAGGCAACGACCGACCGAGTGGCCATCGCCCCCGTTGAGGCGCGATGGTTGCCGCACCGACCGGCCACCGACAGGGCTAGCTCGGCCGCTCGCTCCGCCTCGTCGAAGTCCCCCAGCCAGAGGCTGGCGAAGCTGGCCTCCGAGAGGCCCAGGGCCTGGATCTCCTCGGTGCCGATCTCCGAGCGCGTGACCGGGTCCAACGCGCGCAGCGCCTCTGCCGGCCTGCCATTGACCATGAGTGCGGCGCCGAGCCGGAGGCGAGCCGGTGCATCGGCCTCGCGCCGATGACCCCGTGCGAGGAGCGACTCGCAGGAGGCGACGGCCTCGGTCACCCGACCGGCCAGCATGAGGGTGTCTGCTCGCTCGACCACCAACACGTCCCGGCGGGGGTCGCTCGGCTCCATCAGCCGGACAGCACGCTGCAGCAGCTCCGCGGTGGTCTCCGGGGACGTCGACTCCGCCTCCCTCGCCGCTCGGGTCAGCCAGTCGATCGCCTCGGGGTCGCCGCGTGTCGCACCGCGGGCGAACTGGTCAGCCACTCGCGTGGTCGGCGAGCCCACGCCGGCCAGGCGGGTGGCCGCCTCACGGTGCAGCGCGAGCCGCAGGCTCGACGGCATGTCCGCATAGACCGCCTCACGGATCAGGTCGTGGCGGAACTGCAGCAGCACGCCCTGCTCGTCGAGTACGCCGGAGGCGATGACCGCCTCGACAGCCGGCATGAGCTCGGAGACCGACCGATCCAGGATCGTCGCCAGCTCGGTGATCGAGAACATCGATCCCAGCAGCGACCCGGCTCGGAGCACCTGGATCGCCTCCTCCGGAAGCGACCGGAGCCGACCCAGGATGGTCAGGTGCAAGGACGGGGGCAGGTCCGACCCGTTCACCTCGGCGTGCCCGTCCGTCGTCCGGAGGCTGCCGTCCTGCCTGATCGCGTTCAGCAGCTCGGTGACGAACAGCGGGTTGCCGGCGGCGCCGGCGACGACCGCGAGGAGGCCTGGACCGGGCGTGGCGCCGACGAGCTCGGTGACCACGTCCCGCACGTCGCGGTCAGCGAGCTGTCCCACCTCGATCCGCTGCAGCTCCGCATGCTGCAGCGACTCCATCAGCCGAAGCATCGCGGGCGACCGTGGGAAGGGTCGACAGCACCCGATCAGGGCGACCGGCAGGCCCAGCCCGGTCCGGGCCAGCGCGCTCAGGGTCACCAGACTGGACGGGTCGGCCCACTGCAGGTCGTCGAGCCCGAGGACCAGGGGCCGGTCGATCGCCAGCGACTCGACCAGGTCACAGAGCGCATCCACCACCCGGAACTGCAGCCCGGGGTCACTGCTCACCGTCGGTCCTGCTAGATCAGGGCCGTCGTGGGCAGAGATGAGGCCCCCGATCCGGGCGCGGCGCCCATCCTCGGCACCCGGCACGCAACCCAAGGCGGCCGCGATGACGCCGAACGGCCGACTCTGCTCCATCTCCTCGGCCTTGGCCGAGCCCACCTGGCAGTCGCGGTCGCGCGCAGCCCCCAGCGCGTGCGCCAACAGGCGTGTCTTGCCGATCCCGGCCTCTCCCTCGATCATGACCACGGACAGACGACCGGCCACGGCGCGGTCGAGGGCCGCCCCGAGCCGGTCGACCTCGTCGTCGCGACCCCGGAGGGTGGCCGCCGGCGAGGTCCCGGACACGCCGGACATGCCGGCCATGCTACGTCGGTCAAGGGGGCCGCCCGTCGCGGCCCTACGACCCGGACCCGCCATCGTTCGGGGAGCCGATGGCATCGGAGAGCGCGCGCAGCAGACCGAGCCATCCCGTGAACGGGACCGAGGACTCCGTCCGTCCCGGCTCCTGCGGCCCACTGGTCACCGTGAGTCTGCCGATGGGCGGTTCTGACTGGTCGAGTGAGATGCGCACCTCCATGTCTGCACTCAACCCGGCCGATCCGACCACGACATCGGCCAACTGGCGGATGCCCCGTTGCTTCCCGTAGGCCCATGCTCGGTGCTGCAGGGCGCACTCGTGGTCGGCCAGACCTGGAAGACACCACTCCACAGCCGTGATACCCGCCAGCGTGCCGATGTTCTCGGCCCCGGATCGGCGAAGGCTTGGAGGCGATCTGACAGGAGGACATCCCCATGCATCCCGACCTCTTCACGATGGCGGCACTCGCCCGCATCGATCAGCGTCTGCGCGAAGCCGCGCAGGCACGTCTGGCCGCCCAGGTCCCGACCGGACGCCGCCACCGTCGACCCCATCACAGACTGGTGGCGGACACATGACGCCGCCGAACGACCTGGACGCCCGCCTGATCGGGGTCGGCCCCGGCCTGGGTCCTTACCCGTGGCCCTGTCGCGAGGACCCCGACCTGTGGTTCTCGATCCGCCCGGAGGAGGTCGAACGCGCAAAGCGCATCTGCCTCAGCTGCCCGGCGATCGACCAGTGCCTGGCGGCCGCGGTCGCCCGGGGCGAGAGCTGGGGCGTGTGGGGCGGACAGCTGCTCGAGAACGGAGTGGTCATCCCACGCAAGCGCGGGCCGGGCCGACCCCGCAAGGAGGAGAAGGCTGCATGAAAGCCCCGGTCTTGAACCTGGTGGCAGGTGCAGGATTCGAACCTGCGTAGGTGTACACCGACGGATTTACAGTCCGCTCCCATTGGCCGCTCGGGCAACCTGCCGCGGTGTCATCGGACCCGGTTTGGCCGGTCGACAACGGAGCGAAACAATAGCGCAGCGCGGAGCGCACGCCCGAATCGCAGGCAGGATCGCAGGCAGCATCGTTGGGAGAGCTGAGAGCATGGCTGACTCGTCGTTCGACATCGTGAGCAAGATCGACCGGCAGGAGGTCGACAACGCCTTGGGACAGGCGGCGCGCGAGATCGCCACCCGGTTCGACTTCAAGGGCACGGGGGCCACCATCGCGTGGCAGGGCGAGCACGCTATCGAGATCAGCGCCTCGGCAGACGACCGCGCCAACGCCGTGCTCGACGTGTTCAAGCAGAAGCTGGTCAAGCGCAACGTCAGCCTGAAGGTGCTCGACGCCTCCGAGCCCCGCCAGTCCGGGCAGGTCAGCAAGATCGCGATCACCCTCAAGGAGGGGATCACGTCCGAGGACGCCAAGAAGATCTCCAAGCTGATCCGCGACGAGGGCCCCAAGGGCGTCAAGGCACAGATCCAGGGCGACGAGCTCCGGGTCTCGTCCAAGAAGCGCGACGACCTGCAGGCCGTCCAGCAGCTGGTGCGGGCGCAGGACTACGACTTCGCGGTGCAGTTCACCAACTACCGGTGAATGGGCGCGCGTTTTCGCAGGTCAGCCGCTCACCGGTCACCACAAGTCCGCACTGAGTCCGCGACCGGCTCAGCCGGTGGCGATGGGCGCGCTCGCATAGGAGTGGCGTGGGTCGCGGAGGCTGAACTCCTCCATACCGATCCCCTCGCGGATCTGGCGCCACTGGTGTCCGGCGCCGTTGCGGGTGAGCAGATGACTGCCTGACTTGAACAGCCACCGCTCGTCGTCGAAGGTGCCGACCTCGTTGATGTGTCGCGTCACGAGGTCGGCCAGCATCTCGGGAATGGCGATGTCCCTCTCCGAGCCGACTTTCGGCAATCCGACCTCGAGGTGGGCGCGCGTCTGTCCCTGGACCTGACGGCGGATACAGAGGCGCTGCTTCGCGAAGTCGACGTCGCCGACCTGGGCGGCAGCCTCACCGAGCCGCAGCCCAGCGAAGGCGCAGAGCGCGACGAACAACCTGAAGTGCTCCGGCGCCGAGTCCATGGCCAGCCGGACCTGAGATGTGGTGGGGATGTTCATGGTGACGTCGCGCCGTCGTGACCGCGGCAGCGAGACGCCGGTCGCCGGGTTCGCCGCGATCAGTCGATCCCGGACGGCGGCCGCCAACCCCATGTGCACGTAGTTGAAGCGGGTCCTGATGGCCGACGATGCCAATCCCTGATCTCGTGAGACGGCCGGCGGCGTCATCGCCTTGACCCACTCCTCCACGTGGGCCCGCTTCAGGCGACCCAGCTGCAGGTTCCAGAACGTCGTGGACCGTGCGGACAGCTCCGCCGTGACCATCGTCGAGTTCGTCCAGGTCTGGCGCGCCGACCAACGGTGCCAGTAGTCGCCGAAGGTCACCTTGCCGGCGGCCGGATCGATGTACACGCCTGTGATGAGGGACGTGGTCACCTCGTCGAGCCAGCGCTGGGCGTGCACCTTCCGGGTGAAGTGCGGAGCGTGCCCCTGCCCACCGGGTCGCGATAGCGCGCCCGCCAGGTCCCGTTGGGCCGCTTGCTGATACTGGCCACACTCAGGTTGGGCTGGCCGGGCGGTCGGCCTCGGAAGTGGTGCTCACAGCGGTGCCGACGTGCGGCCTACGAAGAGCGGCGCGTGGCCGCCGCTGGCGCGATCGCCGTCCGGGAGTTGGTGCGCGAGGTCATCCGAGTCCAGGACCGAGATCAGGACATCTCGACCTGTGCTCGACGCGTCGCCGAGTCGCCCGCCGCGTGGCGCTCGGTCGTCCGGTCGCTCGACAAGCTGGTGCCGGCCAAAGCGACCCGCAGTGGAGCTCGGTACGAGGAGAACTGCTCAAGCTCGCGAAACGCGTCCAGACCGAAGACCTCAAGCAGACCCGCTGGAAACGCTGGTAGCACCTCGTCGACCTCAGCACCCGATCCGAACGACAACTCGAAACCGAGCGGCGCGCATGCTACGGAGGACCGTGAATCGTCCGTACGTTTGGTGACGGGTCAGGTCATAGCCGGACGGTGCCTCCGCGTGGGTCACGCGGCCACCGGATTTCGGATCCAAAGCGGTCCGGAAGCTGGGCACGGCCGAACCGCGGATCAGGCAATTGGTTGACCGGCATAAGGAGAGTGCACGTGGTCGGGCTCGCCCGGGCTGCGGCATCAGCGTGCGTTCCGAAGGACACCGTCAGCGCTCGCCACCGTTCGCGAGGGCGGCCTCCTCGGTGGCGGCCAGCATGTCGGTGAAGGTCGCCCTGAGCATCCTGTCGATCAAGGGGCCGGTGAATCGGCCGATTGGGCCGCCCCTGGGCAGATATCGGTAGTCGAACGTGACCAACGTCCCGTCGCCGTCAGGCTCGAGCGTGAGCGTGGACTCGGCTCGTTTGAACGGCACCGCCACGCTCGCACGATTCTCTGTGTCGATCCTGCGACCCTCCTCCCAGGTGGTGACGGATTCATCCATGCTGCCGATCGGCTTCAGTTCGACGTGGCGGCGAGCACCCACGCCGCTGGTCTGGTTGCCGACGGCCCTCGTTGCCCGTAGGCCGCTCCAATGGCTCGCGAGATTCGGAAAGTCGGCGAACAGCGCCCATACGGAACCCGTGGGCGCAGCCATACGACGTTGCACCGAGAGTTGACGTTCAGGCATGCAAATCACTCCAAACGTCCGGCTTGCCGTAGGGCTGTGCGCCGAGCACATCCATGATCGCGCCGGCGGATCCAGCCGCGCAATCAGGTTCGACCGCGCGGGGTTTGGTGGCCCCCGTCGCCTGGCAGGTGCGTCACAGCTAGGAGATCTGGCACCAGTTCGCTCGGACGTCGGCTGCGACACGCTCTCTCCGCGGCTGATCGGGCGCTCACCATGCGAGCAGTCAGGACCCGATCACCGGCGGACATCTGCCGCTGTCTCACGTCCAAGCTCCACACAGGGCTTCGCGAGCTTCTTCTTGTAAACCGCAAGAGGCAGCCCCGACCGGCCGGAGTGGCGGATCTGCACGCTAGCCAAGCAGCGCGACCTAGGGGTCCCAATTGGCTCTCGCACACAAGTGACCGCCTTCACGTGATGAGCTCCGAGTCGACAACTCCGCGCCCGACTTGCGGTCAGACGCGCGTTCCACCATCTGGATCGCGGGCAGAGCCGGGCGAGCGTCGCCGGCCTCAACCCCGGTCTGAGCGCCTTCGCTTATATCCGTGTCATCTTGTGGAAAGGGCTCAGGATGCGAACCGTCTGGGGCCGGAAGTCGACTGTCACTGCGGTCGCTTCCACGTGAATGACACGGCCCATCCCGTAGGAGTCGTGGGACACCAGGTCGTTGATCGCGTACTGCTCGATGGTCGGCTCGGGATCGGGCCGGAAGGGGCTCGTGGCCAAGTGACGTGGTCGCCTTGCTGAAGTGGTCATCTTCTCCATCATCCCTGATCGCCGGTCCTCGATCCCGGGATCGGCGGGTCCGTTGCGGAAACGTGGCCCGCTCATCCCGGCATGGCCGGGCGGATCGAGCTGGTGGCGGCGCCCTTTCGGTGGTTCACAGGTCTGCGGCGCGGGACCTGACCTATGTGGATCCTGACCAGGTCGACGAGGACGCGCTCGTCAATCAGGTCATCGAGTTGCTGAGCGCCGACCGCGGCGTTCGCGGTGCCGCCACGGCGAGCGGCTGGTCGCGCTTTACGCCCCTGGGTGGCATGCATCGAGGTCTCACCGCGAGGTGTGATCCTCTAGGAGGTGCGGCTGAGCGGCGCTCGCCGAGGACTTGTCCCGGGCGATGGAGCTCTTGCGGTGGTGGCTTCAGTGATGCTTGCCCGGCGGGACGATCTGACTCTTGTTCTTGGCGTCTGCCTTCAGGTGCTTCTCGGCGCGCTTCTCCTTGAGGGACTTGCCTGCCTTCTTGGACATGTGTTGCCGAGGGGATTTGTCGGCCATGACTGCTCCTTTGCGAGGAAGCCTGGACCGGCTTCCCTGTCCACGCTACGCCGGTTGCGGACTACCCGTATCGGCACAGGTGCTCGATCAGTCGTACACAGGAGCACTTGGCGGTCACACTCGTGCTGAGTCCGCTCACGACCGGAGGAGCGCGGCCGCCTTTCGCGGCGGAATGCACTCTCCTACGTACTCACGCGCAGTCGATACACAGATCGACGTCCGATGAGGTCCGCCGAGATTCGTGCTGCACGAGGAAACATCCTGTGCAGGTGAACTCGTCGGCCTGCCGCGGCGTCACCTCGATGTCGAGGCTTTCGTGAGAAAGATCCGCGCCAGGAAGCTCGTACGACTCGGCCAGTTCGGTCTCATCCTCGTCCACCTTCCCCGAGGTCTTGTCGTGCGCGCCCGAGGTGAGGCGCCGCGCCTCCAGGCTTTCCTCCTTCTGTTCCTCTTCCGTCTTGCGGGATGCGTCGTAGTCGGTGGCCATATGAAGGTTCCTCTCCGCGCAGGGTGCGAAGGCTAGCCTCGGCCGGCGCCGTGGCCCTCATTCAAGGCTCCTCCGAGTACGGAGCGCCGCGGAGTAGCCCCTTCACGTAGCCTCCTTCGCGGCGGAGTGACACGGTCCGGCAGTCAGGCGCTGTCGAACATCGCCGCGAGCTGCGCCTCGATCTCCTCCACCGGAATCTCCCGCAAACGCTGGTCGAATGCCCATCGGTGTCCCGAGGGGTCCAGGACCTCCCCTGTCCGCACCCCCCAGAACGCATCCTGCACCGGCGAATGCACGATCGCGCCCGCCGAGACCGCTCGGTCCATCGCGGCATCAGCGTTCGGGACGCTGAACCGGTAGGCGGCCACCGATGTCCCCGTCGAGCGTGGTGTTGCCAGCGATGTCCCTGGCACAGGCGCGGCCAGCGCTACCGCCAACCCCTCAACAGCCAGCTCGGCAGTCGCGATGGATCCGTCCGGCAGGTGCAGCATGCGAGTCACCTGCGCCCCAAACGCCCGCTCATAGAAGGCCACCGCGGCCGGGACGTCCTCGACGACGAGGTGGAGCGCGAAGTCAGTCATGATCGGGACCGTCCGCAAGCGGCGTGGCGCCTGGAGAGGTCCACCGCCACGTCGACCACCTGGCCCGAGGACCGCCCCGGTCGCTCGAAACCATCGACGAGGACGCCGACCACGTCGACAAGCCCAACACGTTGCGCATGCTCATGACGTCACCGTTCTTCCGGGTCTTGCTGCAGCCTGACATCTCAAGCGAACTTGAAGTCAAGGACGCCGACGGGACCCCCGCTTCACGTGATCGGAAGGGCTTGGCCTACTCGGCACGCCAACGACTCCCCCTGACGCCCGCGCTCCCGAACGAGCGCACCTGCGATCAGCAGAAGCCACTTCCTGCGCGCCGACAGGCGGCGAATGGACACGGTTGCATACGGCGCGCCGCGGTCGCATCACTCCACGGTGCGCAGGATCTGCTCGATCGACGCGGTCCGCGACCTCATCTCTGAGATGTCGGATGCCGCGCGCTGCTGGGCGTCCACGGTGCTCTCGGCCAGGTGCTGGTAGCGGCGGACCAGCTGGCGCAGGTCGTCTTCCTGGCCAGCCTTGATCTTGGCTGTCCGTATGCGGACGAAGCCCAGGACGCCGAAGGCCACGATGCCCACGACCGCCATTGCCAGTGCTGCGAATCCGGCGGCGTCCGCCCAGCTGAACGCCTGCATTGCCACCATCGGATACATCACGAGTCCTCCTTGGCGGACACCTGGGGGTCCGCGCTGGTCAGGGTGCGAACGGCCGCCGCTACGGTCGCGGCGGTCAGGTGTAGGTCGAACCGTTCGACGTCGTAGAACTTCAGGGCCTTGCCGTCCTCGGAGAGCTCGAGCCTGCCGGTCACCAGGCCGACTGCCTCAAGCCGTTGCAGGTGCATGTGGACAAGAGGACGGCTGACACCGATCTCCCGCGCCAGATGGCTGACGTAGTCACGTCCGCCAGCCAGCTGCGCGAGGATCCGTAGCCGGATGGGGTTGGCCAGCGCGGCCAGCATCTCCAGCAACTCGTCGCCACCCAGGAAGTTCGGCGTCAATGCGTATTCCCCTGACACATGTAAGAGAATGCTGACGCCTGTCGGTAGAGGCTGTCAAGAAGCCTCGCGACGGCTTGCGGCGTGGTCTACCACCGACGCGATCGCGCGCATCACAGTGGGCGCAGTTGACGCAGGAGTTCGCGGTCCCGGAAGACTCCGAAGCTCAGTGCCCACGACTCCGGGCGCCAGTTGCCCCTTCCCCTTCAGTAGTCCTGATGCAGGCCTACCCCGCGGGTCCGTGCCGGATCCAGGCCGGGGTACGTCGTGGAGAAGGGTCCTGCCCAGCGTCGTCGGGAGTATGGCGGCGAGCCGCCCGAGATCGTCTTCGGTGAGATGCCTCAACTGGAGATCCGGCGTGGTGGGCGTCGGACTTGCTCGAGTGGGTCGGCTTGACTTGATCAAGCCTGTGCCAGGGCGGTCACTGCCCGTTCGATGGCGCCGCGCATGTCGAGGCCGGGGTCGAGGATGAGGCGGTGCAGCATTAGTCCGTCCATGAGGGCCATGAGTGCGCGGCTCGTCGTCACCGGGTCGGCGATGCCGGCGGTGGTCACGGTCTGCTCGGTCCACTGCTGGAACTCGCGGTGTTGGGCCCTCAGTCGCTGCCCCAGCTCGGGGTCGCCAGCAAGTTCGAGGAACAGTGCGTACCGGGCGCGGGTGCGGGCGGCGAACGGCTCGATCTGCAGTTCCGCCACCGCGCACAGGCCCTCGATCAGCCCTGCATGTCCCTGTGACGTCCGAGTCGCGACCGGCGCCAGGTCTTCGAGCTCGCGTTCGGAGATCCAGTCGAGCACACCACTGAGCAGTGCTCGCCGGGTACGGAACCAGTTCGAGGTCGAGCCGCGGGGCAGGCCTGCGCGTTCGTCGACCCGTGCGTGAGTCAACGCACGGACCCCTTCGGCGCCGACCAGGTCGACAGCAGCCTCGACCGCGCGGTCCCTGGTGGCCGGAGCCATGGACGCCCTCCCTTTCGCGCGTCTACTATGAACATAGTATTCCGTGCTGGGAGGGGATCGCCATGGACACGCCCGATGCCCGCCGTTCCGAGCCCAGCAACACCGTGGCATGGTCGCCGGGTCTGCCCGAGGCACCCGGCTTCGACCACCTCGTGGTCGAGACTCCCGGTCTACGAACCCACCTCGCCACCATCGGCACGGGCGACGCGGTGGTGCTGTTGCACGGGTTTCCCCAGCACTGGTGGCAGTGGCACGCCGTAGCGCCGGTCATCGCTGCACACGGCTACCGCGTCTTCTGTCCCGACCTGCGTGGGGCCGGCTGGACCGAGGCCGACAGTCCGCGCATCAACCGCGAGACCCGGCTGCGCGACCTGCTCGCCCTCCTGGATGCGCTCCGGATCGAGCGCGCTCACTTCGTCTCCCACGACATGGGCGCGATCACTGCAGTCCAGTTGACCTACGAGCACCCGGAGCGGGTGCGTACCGCAGTGCAGCTGTCCGTACCGCCGTTCTTCATGGGATTCAGCCCGAGGTCCCTCCCGGGCTTCCGCCACCTGCCTGCCTTCATCTGGCACCGCCCCGGTGCCTCGCTGCGCAACACCTTCTCCGATGGCTACGTGGCCCACCCGTTGTCGGAGGAGACCATCGACGCTCACCTTGCTCCGATGAGTCGAGTCGAGGTCGACGGTGCGGTGCGCCCCCTCACCCGCGGCATGATCCTGCCGGAGGCGTCCCGCATGGCACGCGGTGTCTACCGACGCCGGCGGCTCACGGTGCCCACCCTGATCGTTCTGGGCCGCCGCGATCGACCCTGGACGGAGGAGCTCATGGGACGCGTCTGTTCCAACCCGGAGCGGTACGCCGACCGGCTCGAGTTCACCTACGTCGACGACGCAGCGCACTTCATCACAGACGACGCCCCCGCCTCCGTCGCCCACCACTCGCTTGACTGGTTCGAACGAGCGGGATGACGAACGCGTTCTGACTCGTTCCGCCGCGCTGAACCGTTCCAACACGGAGTGATGGGAGACCACACCCCTGTAGAGGCCCTGTGCGGAACCTGCGCACGCACATTGGCAGATCAGTGCGTCCGACTCGCGGCGGTATGACGCGGGTCGATGACGCATCGCTCACACGCAGAGAACGCCGCAGCGGGGAAGCTCGTCGTCGCCGATGCGACGCTGCGGGCGACCGAAGACCTGATTCCGCTCGGTCCTGCATTCGCCTGACGCGCGATCGCATGGCACGACCAGCGCCATCAGGCCAGATCGCCTCCCGCCGCCCCGACGGCTGCCGCACTGAGGGTCAGGTAGACGGCGGCGGTCCACGTATAGGCCCGGTCACGCAGGCCGGCGCCGGTGAGCGCACCGAAGTTCTCCGCGAACCCGGAGCGTTCACACAGAGCACGGAAGCGGCGGCTGACCTCGTCGGCGAGCTCGTCATAGCCCGAGCGTCGGAGCCCCGCTTCGATCAGGGCGGTGGATGGGGCCCAGACCGGACCCCGCCAGTAGCCGTCCTCCTCGTACTGGGGTGAGCTGGGCAGCTCCGTGGCCAGACCGTGGTCGGTCAGGTGCTCCCGGACCTTGTCGGCCATCACCCTGCGTACGTCGGCCGGGAGCCGATCACCGAGGAGCAGGGGCAGCAGCGTGAGCAGGCTGGTCGTTCCGCTTCTCCGACCAGACGAGGCACCGACGGCGACGAAGCCCTCCGGGGTCCAGAGCTGGTCGAGGAGGGCGGCGACCAACGCCTCGCTCTCGCGCTCCCACCGCTCCGTGCGGTGGCCGAGCTCTCGTGCGAGCCCGGCCAGCACGTCGAGCTGGACAGCCAGGAACGCCGCGAGATCGGGCGCCTCGACGACCCGGTCGAGGTCGAAGGTGGTGGCGTTGTCCCAGCCGCTGTCGTTGCCGTGCTGGTAGTAGGGAAGAACGTGGCCGGGCACCCTGCGGCAGGTGAGCCAGTAGTCGCTCCAGCGGGACAGCCGGTCGTGGACCAGCTCGAGCTCTGGTCGGCTCAGGGCCCTGGGCGAAGCCTGGCGCAGCCGGGCGAACGCCCACCCGTGGATGGGTGGCTTGACGTAGTTGTACAGCGCTTCGGAGTGGGTGATCGAGTCCGGCAGTGCCCCCCACTCGTCCTGGTGGTCGAACGGCGCCAGGAACTGGTCGAGGGCCAGGTCCGGGAGCCCCGGGGCCAGCGCCAGGGCGTTGAAGCAGTTGTCCCAGGACCAGAGCTTGTCCATCCAGTGCTTCGACATCAGCACCGACTCGCGCCCGAGCATCCCCTCGGGGGCAACCGTGGCGGACCACAGGGTGTACGTCGCACGCCCGGTGGTCGCAGGATCCTCGCTGCGCCACGGCGCCACCATCGCGGCGTACGTCGCGAACGCTTCGGCGCCCGCCTCGACGAGCTCCTCGAAGGTGCGGCGCGGTCCGACGCGACGGACGCCGGTGGTCGCCTCGACGAGCTCGGCCTCCCAGTCACCTGTTCGGTCGCCGAGCAGCACCGAACGCTCTGAGCGGCCGAGTGCCTCGGTGCCGGTGCCGCTCAGCTCTCCCCGGAGCATTCGGACGCAGTAGCGCCGGCCGGTCTCGTAGGAGGTGAGCACCATGCTCTGGTCGACGGGGTCGAGGAACAGGTAGCCGCCGGTGAACGGCGTCAGCTCGCCCGCCGCCTCGGTCAGCCGCAGCTGGGCGCCCCGACCGCGCAGGCGCAGGGTGCGAGGCCCGTCGAAGGCGGCCGCGACCACAGCGTCGGGAGTGCGCCACTCGTGATGACTCGGGCAGGTCCACCACTGCGCCTCCAATGGCGCACCGTCGCGCTCGAGACCGAGTCGGAAGACCGGGTGCATGCCGTTGACGTGGGAGACCAGGTGGACCTGGTCCGCCGTCGTGTGGAGGCCGACGATCGGCGACAGGTTGATCCACGAGCCCCGCGTGGAGAACGGGATCTCCCGGATGTCGAAGGTGAGCGGCTCGGCGGCTTCGCCGGACGACATAGGGGCCTGGCGGTCGAGAGGTGCGGTCACGGTCAGTCCTTCACGGCGCCAGCGGTCAGGCCGGCGGAGACGTAGCGTTGGGCCAGGACGATGAGCAGAGCAGTGGGGATCGAGGCCAGGACCGCGGCCGCGATCGACCACGCGGTCGTCCAGAAGGCGGTGGGTCAGCGCCGCGAACTCTGTTGCCGGCGACCAGGATCAGCGGCGCTCCTCCCATCCTCGTTGCGCCTGGAGGAAGGCG
Organism: Nocardioides sp.; assembly: GCF_036274455.1. Taxonomy (GTDB): domain Bacteria; phylum Actinomycetota; class Actinomycetes; order Propionibacteriales; family Nocardioidaceae; genus Nocardioides. The sequence goes on from NZ_DASUFR010000096.1 coordinate 42,528, forward strand.
AGTACGGCGTGTACCCGGCGGTTCTCTGCTGCGTCGACAGGGAGGTCAAGCTTACCGAGGATGTTGCGGAGGTGTGCCTCGATGGTCTTGCGACTCACCACCAGTGCCTTGGCGATGCCGGTGTCGGTCTTGCCCTGTGCGACCAGCGAGAGCACCTCCCGCTCGCGCCGTGTGAGACGTGACATCGGGTCCCGGGCCGCGGGAGCGGTGAGCAGCTCTTCGACCAGGGACGGCTCGACCACCGTTTCGCCGGCGGCGACGCGGTGCAGGGCGGCGACGAAATCGGTGATGTCCGCGACGCGGTCCTTGAGCAGATAACCGATGCGTTCGGAGGTCCCGGTGACGAGGTTGAGTGCGTACTCGACCTCGACGTAGTGCGAGAGCACCACGACACCGACATCGGGGTGCGTGGCTCGGATCTGGCGGGCGGCGCGCAGCCCCTCGTCGGTGTAGGTGGGCGGCATCCGGATGTCGACCACTGCCACGTCGAGCGGCTCTGTGTCGACAGCGCGGACCAGGTCGTCGCCGGTGCCGACCTGGGCGACCACGTCCACACCGTGGTCCGCCAAGAGGCGGGCAAGTCCCTCGCGGACCACCACGGCGTCGTCGGCGAGGGCTACGCGCATGGGATGGCCGCGGTGATCCGCGTGCCGCCCGAGGCGGCTGTTTCGATGCGGAGAGTGCCGTCGAGGGCTTCGACGCGATCGCGGAGGCCGCGGAGCCCTGGGCCAGAGGGGTCGGCGCCGCCGGCGCCGTTGTCGGCGACGACGACCGCGACACGCCCGTTGTTGCGGGTGATCTCGATCGACGCGCGGGTGGCGTGGGCGTGTTTGGTGAGGTTGGTGAGGGCTTCCGCGGCGACGAAATAGCCGGTGGCCTCCACAGTGGCGGGCATCCGGCCGGGACAGCAGCTGACCTCGACGGGGACCGGGGAGCGTCGGGCGAGCGCATGTACGGCGGCGCTGAGTCCTTCCTCGGTGAGGATTGCGGGGTGGATGCCCCTGGCGAGCGCGCGGAGCTCGGCGAGCGCACCGACCACCTCGCTGTCGGCCTCGGTGAGCAGCTGGTCGACGGCGTGGCCGTCGCCGTTGAGTCGGCCGCGGGCGAGCTGGAGGGCGAGCCGGACGCCGAGGAGTCGCTGTTGGGCGCCGTCGTGGAGGTCGCGTTCGAGGCGGCGGCGTTCGGCGTCACCGGCGGCGACGATCCGGGCCCGGGAGCCGCGGACCTCGGCGAGCTGGGCGCGCAGCTCTGCCTGGAGCCGGGAGTTCTCCAGGGCCAGGCTGGCCGCGGCGCCCACCGCCGCGATGAGGTCGGGGTCGTCGTCGAGGGTGGGATCGTGGACCAGGGCGGCCACCCGACGGCCATCGTGGTCGAGCATGGTCACCGCCCGCCCACATTGCGGACCCACCTCGACCGCCACTCCGTCGGCGTCGACGAACCGCTGCTGGTCGGGCAGCCAGAACGCCAGCACCAGGGAGGGGTCATCCAACGCCCGGCCGATCGCCTCCCGAAGCTGCGTCGGATCGGTCGCCCTACCCAGCCGAACGACCAAGTCTGCCACCGCGGCGCGATGCCATTGCATGCGGAGCAGGCCGACCAGGAACGCGATCGGCACGGCGGCATAGGCCACGTCTGCCAGCCACAGCGCCACGGTCCCTTCGGTCATCGCGCCGGCCGCGTCCATCACCACCACAACGCCGAGCAGAACCACCGACACGGCTGCGGCGATGAGCACCGGGCCGAACGGGCGTCGTGCCGGCGCGCTGGCGCGACGTACCCGCCGGACCACCAGCACCACGGTGGTCAGCAGGATGCCGACGAGCAGGACGTCGCCGACGCGGCTGACGATGTCCCAGACTCGCGCGTCGTCGTTGACCAGCAGCAGGTTCCGCGGGCAGTCGGGGCAGTCGGTGCCCTGCGGGTCCCAGAACAGCTGCGAGATCGGCGAGAAAACCAGGACCGCGACAGCCGTCGACGCGACGAACGCCCGTTGGAACCGGGTGCGCAGAAAGCCTTGCGGGAACGCAAGGAACAGGTAGACCGAGATCGGAATGGTGAAGAACGACACGAGCTCGGCAATCGTGAATGGCAGCGCAGCGTCCCAGTAGAAGAAGTGCGCGAGCTCGCCGAAGCCGAGCACGACCATCACCGGTCCCACCCGGTTCTCCGGGCGCCGCTGCCAGGCGACCAGGCCGGCGAGGATCCAGACCCCGGCCGTCGCCACCTGGGCGACCTTTTCCGCGGGCCGATACGGCTCGAAGCCGTGGGCGAACAGCACCAGCAGCGTCGCCGTGGCAGTGGCGACGGTTCCGGCCACGGCCAACAGCACGAGCGTGCGTCGACTCATGGGCCCTCACCGACCAGGCCCGCGAGAGCCGGACCGGACAAGTCGTCCTTGTGGAGGAACCCGGTCGCGGGGCTGCTTTCGAGCCGTCTTCCGTAGTCGGCCGCCTCGCGGCTCGAGGTGAGCACCACCGCTGGCCCGCGGCCGCGATCGGCCAACCGCTCGGCGACCGCGAACCCGTCGATGTCTGGCAGCAGCACGTCGAGCAGCACCAGCTCGGGCCGCAGGGCCTCCGCCGCGGCGAGAGCCCCAGCGCCGTCGGCCGCCTCCCCGACGACGACGAACCCACCGGCCTCGAGCATCCGCCGCGCCAGGCGGCGGAAGCCTGCGTGGTCGTCGACGATCAGCACCGTCCACGACATACCCGAATCGTCCCACCGGACAGCCGGCCCGAGGACAGGGAAATCCCTGATCTTTCGACTCTTGAGCCTCACTTCAGGGATGTCATCGACGCACCCCAGTCGCTCCGGCTGGCACGGTCTCTGCCGTGAACACAGCCCTACCGCTCCGTCTCGGCGCAGCTGCCGCGATCGCCGGCGCGGCCGCACAACTCGCCGCGAGCATGTTCGAGCCCGACTGGGGCGGCGACCCCCGCGACGCCGTCCGTGTCGTCACCGCCAGCCGGATCTGGGACGCCGATCGACTGGTCGACCTGATCGGCGTACTCCTCACCCTGGGAGCCCTGACGATTGCAGGACGGATGTTCGCCGGCGCCGGACGCGAATGGGCCCGAATCGGGCAGCCATTCCTGGTGCTCATGGCCGCTACCGGAGCCGGCGCGGTGATCGCCAACGCGGTGATGAAGGACCTGGCGAACAGCTGGCAACGCGCACCGACCGATCTGAGAGCCCCGTACCTCGCCGTGTTCGACTCCGCGCAGAACCTCGCCGAGGACATGTTCTTCGTGGCGTTCCTCGCTCTCGCGCTGTACCTGGCCGGACTCGCCGCAGCCATCCTGACCGAGCCGGTCTTCCCACCCTGGATCGGATGGGCCGCCCTCGTCGACGCCGGCCTCATCGGACTCGGCGACCTGCTGTCCATCGTGGCCGACGCCGCGTTCTTCGCCGTACTGGCGGGCTTCGCCCTCTTCCTGGTCATCCTCGTCGCCCTGGGGGCGGTCATGTGGCGCACTGCGGCACGAGCCTCGACCCCAGGCCGCAACACGCTCATCGGCTATGAGAGTGCGTCCGGCAGGCGGCGGTAGGACGCACCCATCGCGGCCCTTGTTTCTTACCGTGGGGAGAGTGGTTTCCTCACCCGGAGGTGGCGCTCAGGAAGTCGTTGCAGAAGTCAGTTGTTGTCGTCAGGCCTGCTGTGAACGGATCACCCAGTGGGGTCAGCACGTCGTCGTTCGGGTCGGGGGTGCCCAGGGTGTCGACCAGGAAGGTTTCTCGGGTCAGGCCGTTCTGTCGGCCCAGGAGGTCCCCATCTGGACCGTAGGCAAAGAGTGAGCCGCTGTTCAGGCCGGTCAGGGTCAAAGTGCCGTCGCCGTTGTCGACGATCCTCAGGTCCTTGCTCTGCCGGACCCGTACGACGGTATAGGTCAGCTGGCTCTGTGGGTTGGTGTAGACCAAGGTCGAGCGGAACCGGTCCGCGAAGTACGGTGCCGGCGCGTTAGGACCGTGGTTCTTGATGGAGAAGTAGCCCTCGATTTCGACGTGGAGCGGGACATTGGTGAGCCCGTCGCAGAAGGAGCCCGTCGGGTCGGCTGGGTCCGGGAGCAGAGTGTCGTAAGCGTCGCTGTAATGCACCTGGACCTCCGGCGGCCCGGAGCCAGCGGACGCCGGAGCGGCACTGGCTGGGGTCGCGGCCAGCGCGGCAGTGCAAACGACGAGCGTGGAGGCGGTGCGGAACGAGGGACGCATGGTGGCCTCCTCAGGTCAGTTCACAACCACCTAAACCGTCCCGAGGCGCTCTGGCGTCAGTGCACAGCAATGTCCCACCCCGACCCCGTTGGTGCAATAGGGGCCTTCTGCCTTGTTGGGGTTCACGCGCCTTGAGCAGATTCCCCATCGCGAGTCCCCAGACACATCCGCAGGCAGATCCGCACGTCTTCTTGCGTCGAGGGGCGCGTCCAAATGGGCGAAAGGTGGCATCGAAACGTGTCCGGCAAGGCGAGCTTTCTTTGAGCTTGGCTCACCACACGGCTCACCAGTTGTCGCCGGAGCTTCGGCGGCGATCGGGGACGTCTTCAGCAGTCCGCAACCAGTTCGCAAGAGGTCCGAAAGGACCCGCATCTGTCGTCCTGGACCGGTGCTCAGACGCTGTGATTCAGGCTCAGCCCGCGCTCGGCGAGGACCTTCTTCGCCGTGAACGTCGCGTTGAGCGCCCGCGGGAACCCGCAGTAGACCGCCGAGTGCAGCAACGCCTCGATGATCTGTTCGGG
>NZ_DASUFR010000097.1:0-6159 GCF_036274455.1 Nocardioides sp.
GGCACCCAGATAAGTCACAACCACCTGATAGCCGGTGACTCCGACGCATTCGTGGGTGCCCGCGACCAGCAGCAGGGCTTGGGGTTCTGTGGCGACCCATCCGCTTCTGTGCCGAGATCTCGGTACAGAAGCGCAGGGGTCACCGGATATCCGGGGACCCCAACACTTGCCCAACAGGTAACCGAATGGTTACCTATCCGGGTGGACATCTTCGGGACGCTGGCCGACCCGGTGCGTCGCTCGCTCCTGGCCGAGCTGGCCGCCGGGCCGCGGCGCGTGGTCGACCTGGCGGCGGGCCACCCGATCAGCCGGCCGGCGGTCAGCAGACACTTGCGTCTGCTCCTGGAGGCCGGTGCCGTGACGGTCCGCGACCGCGGGCGGGAGCGCTACTACGCCCTGGACCGAGCGGCGTTCGCCGAGGTGGCGTCCTACGTCGCATCGCTGACAACGCGGCCGATCGGCGAGCAGGCGCTCGACGCCCTGGAGACCGAGGTCCACCGGACCAGCCGCGAGCGCAGAGCTCGCGACGAGGAGGACAGGAACGAGGAGACCGCATGAGTCCCACCGGAACCATCGAGCAGCGTGACGGGCAGCACGTGCTCGTCCAGACCCGGGAGTTCAGGGCGCCGATCGAGGACGTCTGGGCCGCCGTGACCGAGCCGGAGCGGCTGGCCCGCTGGATCGGCACGTGGACCGGCGACCCCGCAACCGGGAGTGTGAGGTTCGCAATGACATTCGAGGGCCAGGAGGAGGGGGACGCGATGCTGATCCGCGTCTGCGAGCCTCCCCACCGGCTGCACGTCACCACCCAGGTGGGGGAGGAGCAGTGGCCGCTCGAGCTCGACCTGCGCCATGAGGACGGCATCACGACGCTGACGTTCCGTCAGCCCGGGATCCGGCCGGAGCAGGTCGGGGAGGTCGCACCGGGATGGGACTACTACCTCGACCGGCTGGTCGATGCCGAGACCGGGGCCGACCCGGCGCTGCGCAGCTGGGAGGACTACGCCCCCACCGCGAGCCACTACACCGACCAGCTCTAGTCAGCGGCCCACGGCGTACCCGTTCCCACCACGCGAGGTGGCCGCCCCGGTCAGTGTGCCGGTGTCGGGGTCGCGGCCCACTGCGGATAGCCGGCCCAGGGTCCACTCGCCGGCCCGCACGACCCGGTGTCCGCGGGCGGTGAGCGCCGCGATGACCCGGGCACCGACCCGGTCCTCCACCACCAACTCGCCGGGGTGGGTCTCGCGGGGATAGAACGAGCTCACCATCGAGGTGGTGTGGAACGCCGGCGCCTCGACCGCCTCCTGCAGCTCCCGTCCGTGCACCAGGTGGTGCAGCAGGAACGGCAGCTGCCACTGGTCCTGCTGGTCGCCTCCGGGGGTGCCGCAGGCAAGCACCGGCACGCCGTCGCGGAGCACGAGCGTCGGGGACAGCGTGGTGCGTGGACGCCGCCCGGGCGTGAGCGTGGCCGGCAGCCCCTCGTCCAGCCACGTCATCTGCAGTCGGGTCCCGAGGCAGAAGCCGAGCTCCGGGATCGTGGGCGAGCTCTGCAGCCAGCCGCCGCTCGGGGTGGCCGAGATGATGTTCCCCCAGCGGTCGACCACGTCGAGGTGGCAGGTGTCGCCCCATTCCACGGCCGGCTCGCCCAGGCCGGCTCCCGCAGCCGCCGAGGTCCCGGAGAGGACGTGGCTCGGCAGCACCGGCATGCGGCCACCCGGCGCGCCGGGCCGCGGCTCGAAGGACGCCCGGTCTCCGACCAGTGCCCGCCGCGCCTCGACGTAGGCGGGGTCGAGCAGCTCCCCGACCGACACCGGTGAGCCGTCGCCGTACCACGCGTCGCGGTCGGCCAGCGCGAGCTTCAGCACCTCGACGATCGTGTGGATCCCGTCGGGCTCGGTCGGGTCGGCGGGCAACCCCTCGAGCATCGCCAGGGACTGCAGGAGCACCGGCCCCTGACCCCAGAGGTCGGTCTTCGCCACCTCGACGTCGCGGTACCGGTGCCGCACCGGGGCTTCGTACGACGCGGACCAGCCGGCCAGGTCGGCACCGGTGAGCACCCCGGCGTGGTCGGCGCCGCTCGAGTCGCGGACCGGCCGCTGGACGAACGCGTCGACGGCCTCGGCCACGAACCCCTCGCGCCAGGCTCGCCGCGCTCCGTCGTACTGCGCCTCACGTCCGCTGCCCGCGGCCTCGCCCTCGGCGACCAGCCGTTCGAGGGTGGCGGCGTGCTCGTGGTTGGTGACCGGCTGCCAGGGCCGGGGGACCGGTAGCCAGCGGGCCGCGGACGTCGGCCAGTGCTCGCGGAACAGCTGCTCGACCCGCTGGATGGTCTCCGCCGCCGCAGGGAGGATCGGGTGGCCGTGCCGCGCGTACCCGATCGCGTAGGACAGCAGGTCGCGGATCCCGCGCGTGCCGTGGTCGCGGGCGAGCATGAGCCAGGCGTCGACGGCGCCGGGGACGGCGGCGGCGAGCAGGCCGGTGCCGGGGACGAGGTCGAGGCCGAGGGAGAGGTGGTGCTCGCGGGTCGCGCCGGCAGGGGCCGTCCCCTGTCCGCAGAGGACATGAGGGTTCGGGTCGCCGGCGGTCGCGAAGACCGCCGGCACCTCGCCGGCGGGCCCGTTGAGGTGCGGCTCGACGACGTGCAGCACGAAGGCACCGGCCACGGCCGCGTCGAAGGCGTTGCCACCGGCCTCCAGCTCGGCCATCGCCGACTGGGAGGCGAGCCAGTGGGTCGACGCCACCATCCCGAACGAGCCGCGCAGCGTCGGCCGGGTGCGCAGGTCGGTCACAGGGGCTTACGGGCGGACGAGCTCGATGCGGGGCTGCTTGGTCGGGTCGGGCCGCGGGTCGTAGTCCGGGGTGGCGGTGTACGGCGCCCAGGCGAGCAGCTCGGCGAGGTGCTGCTGGAGGTGCGGGAGCACCTCCGGTACGCCGACCGTGCGCCCCACCTCGAGGCTCAGCGTCGTGACGCCGGCGTCGGCGATGCCGCAGGGGACGAACCGGTCGTACCAGCCCAGGTCGACGTCGCAGTTGAGCGCGATGCCGTGCATGGACACGCCCTGGGCGACCCGCAGCCCGATCGCGCCGACCTTGCGCTCCGGGCGCAGGTCGTCGGCCTTGAGCCACGCGCCGCTGCGGCCTGGGACCCTCGCGGTGGCGACGCCGAAGTCGGCGCAGGTGGCGATCATCGCCTCCTCGAGCCGGCGGACGAAGTCGACGACCAGCACGTGCTCCGGCAGCCTCACGATCGGGTAGGCCACGATCTGTCCCGGGCCGTGGAAGGTGATCTTTCCGCCGCGGTCGACCTCGATGACCGGGGCGCCGCCGCTGTCCAGGGGCCGCTCGTGCGGCTCGGTGCGCTTGCCTGCGGTGTAGGTCGGCGGGTGCTCCAGGAGGAGCACGGTGTCGGGGCGGTCGCCGGCGACGACCTCGGCGTGGATGCGGCGTTGGAGCTCCCACGCGGCGAGGTAGTCCAGCGCCTCCGGACCTGTGCCGACGACCTCGAAGACCGGAGCAGCCACGCTCACGACCCTACTCGGCGGCCCAGGAAGTCGAGCTGGGCGGGCAGCATCCGGCGCCAGTAGCCGGGCGTGTGCCCCCCGGGCTCGAAGGTGCTGGTGACGTCGGCGCTGTCCGAGAAGCCCGCCACGTAGTCCTGGACGTCGCGGTAGAACGGGTCGCCGGTGCCGATGTCGACGCGCACGGGGATGCCGGTTAGCTGCGCCTGGTCGTCGAACACCGAGGACTCCTCGTACTCCTCGGCATCGTCGAAGCCGCTGGGCGAGGCGTCGTCCGCGTCCTTCCACAGCGCCGGGCTGCTCGCGACGACCGCCGCGGTTGCGTCGGGTCCGCGCAGCCCGGCCAGCCGCAGCACGCCGTACCCACCCATCGACCAGCCGAGCAGGCCGATCCGCGTCGTGTCGTAGCCGCGCTGCTGGAGGATCGGGAGCAGCTCGTCGGTCACCATCGCACCCGCGTCGTCGCCGTCGTGGAGGTGCCAGTAGCCCGTGCCGCCGTCGGGTGCGGCGATCGCGAACGGCGCTCCCCCGTCCGCGACGTGCTGGGCGAGGTAGCGGTCGAGGCCGAGCTCGTTGCCGGTCAGGGACCGGTGGTCGACTCCGAGCCAGTGCAGGGCGACCACCAGGGGGAGCGCGGGGTCCTCGCCGCCGGGCGGGAGGATCAGCGACCAGCCGACCTCGACGCCGCCCCGGGCGGCGCTGGTGAAGGAGTCCTCGAGCTCCGGGCCGGGCTCGACGTCGGGGATGACGCCGTCCTCGCCGTTGAGGCCGAGGTGCTCCTGGAAGAACGGGCGCCCCGGGAGCAGCCCCTGCTCGATGCCGGCACCGGCCGCGACCAGTCCGGCGGCCACCACGCCGGCGCCGCCGAGCAGGACGCTACGTCGACTCGGCACGCCCGCAAGTGTGCCTCCCGCGCGGCCTGTGGATGAGCTCGGCGCGAGGTCCGCGCGGCGGGGTAGACCTGTCGCCATGTCTCGGAGGACGCTGGCAGCGGCGGTCGTGGTCGCCGCGTGCACCGCCTGCGGGTCGGCAGGGCAGGCACCCGAGCGGCCCGCACCGGCCGAGCCTGTCGAGACCTCCGCAGCCGAGACCTCCGCAGCTACGGCGCCCGCCGGTCCGTCGGTGGTCGAGCCCGTCGAGATCCTCCGCGCCTGGGACGCCGCCCGGGCGCGGGCCTGGGCACTCGGTGACCTCGACCTGCTGCGCTCCCTCTACACCCCGGGCTCGGTCGCGGGCCGCGAGGATATCGCGATGCTGCGCGCGTGGTCGGCGCGCGGGCTGGTGGTGCGCGACCTGCGCACCCAGCTGATCTCGGTGCGCGAGCTCGGCCACCGGTCGTCGGCGTGGACACTGCTCGTCACCGACCGGCTGGCCGGCGGCGTGGCGGTCGGTGCCGGCCTGCACCGCCCGCTGCCGCGCGACCAGGCCACCACCCGCACGGTGCGGCTGCGGCGGGTGGCTGGTCGTTGGCGCGTGTCAGCCGTCGAGCTGCTCCGTGCCGGCTCTTAGCACCGCGGCCACATCGGGATCCCGGAACTGATAGCCCGTCTCCTGGAGCACCTTGGGAACGAGATCGAGCGAGCGCAGCAACTCGGGTGCAGCCGGACCGAGTGCGGCCCGGATCAGCGGGGCGGGTGCCGGCAGCAGAGCCGGCCGGTGCACCAGTTGGGCCAGGGCTGCGGTGAACTCCGCATTGGTCGGAGTCTCCGGACAGCACAGGTTGACCGGTCCCTCCACCTCCTCGCGATGGAGCGCGTGCACTGCGGCACCGACCCAGTCGCGCAGGCTGATCACCGGAAACCCCTGCCGTCCGTCACCGAGCCGGCCACCGAGGCACGCCGTGAACAGCGCCGTCAGCAACCGCAGGGTGATCCCTCGCCGGTCCATGACCGGCGCGGTGCGCAGCACGACGACGCGAGCGCCCGCCGCTCGCGCCGGCTCGGTCGCATCCTGCCAGGCTCGCGTGACCTGCGTGAGGAGTGCATCGCCCCGACTCTCGGAGGACTCTTCGACAGGCTCGGACCCGTGGTCCCCGTACCAGCTGCTGCCGTTGCCCGACAGAAACGTCGGCTTCCGGCTGCTCGATGCCACCGCCTCGGCAAGGACCCGAGTGGGCTGCACCCGGCTGTCGAAGAGCTCGCGCTGCCAGGAACGGCTCCGCGGGTTGCGGAACAACGACGATCCGGTGACGCCGATGACGGCGTCGGCCTGTTCGAAGAGGTCGGGGTCGTACCGGCCGGAGCCCGGATCCCAGGTCGACATCGTCGGATCATCGGTCGGCAACCTGGTCAGGCCGGTAACCGTGTGCCCGACGCGGCGCAGCGCACCCGCGACGTGCGAGCCCAGAAAACCGGACGATCCGGCGATGACGACTCGCACGGACGTCTAGACCTCGAACGCGCCCGACTCGAGCCTCCGCTTCACGTCCTGCAGGAACCGTCCGGCGTCGGCGCCGTCCACCAGCCGGTGGTCGTAGGTGAGCGCCAGGTAGACCATGTATCGGACCGCGATCGTCTCCCCGAGGTTCGGGTCGTCGATGACCACCGGCCGCTTCACGACGGTGCCCGGACCCAGGATCGCCACCTGCGGCTTGTTGATGATCGGGGTGTCGAAGAGCGCCCCCACGCTGCCGAGGTTGGTG
>NZ_DASUFR010000098.1:0-24141 GCF_036274455.1 Nocardioides sp.
TGGCGACATTGGTCCAGAACGTCCGTTACTACCGGTACTCCCCCGACACCACGAGGCACGAGCAGGGCCGTGGGTTCTGTAGCGACCCATCCGCTTCTGTGCCGAGATCTCGCTACAGAAGCGCAGGGGTCACCGGATATCCGGTGACCCCTGCAACCGGCTCCGCTTCGCGCGGTGATACGGGGCGCACAACGGCGGGCTTCGCCGCGCCGTTGCAATGCGCGGGCACCACCAGCACCGGTCGGTGGGTTTGCGGAGGGAGATCGGCACCTGGTGCCGGAGATCTTCGGCAAAGCCGGGTCCGGCGGATTTGCGGCGTGCTACGCGCGCGGCCGCCCACCCACGGATGCGTCACAAGAGTCGCCACAGAACCCCAAGCCCTGCTGGTGGTCGCGGGCACCAGAACGGCACCCGCACCAGCCGTCGGCGCCGCGTGGTTGAGTTCGGCGCGTGACGGACACGCTCTCGCGCGCCCAGGCTCGCCGGATCGCGCTCGCCGCCCAAGGGTTCCTCGACCCCCGGCACACCAAGCCGACGATGCGGACCTTCCGGCGCACGCTGGAGCGCACGGGCGTCCTCCAGGTCGACTCGGTCAACGTCTTGCAGCGGGCGCACTACATGCCGTTGTTCTCGCGGATGGGCCCCTACGACTCCACGCTGCTGACCCGGGCGGCGGAGAAGAGGCCGCGGCGGCTCGTCGAGTACTGGGCGCACGTCCAGGCGCTGATGCCGGTCGAGCTCTGGCCCGTCATGCAGCACCGGATGGCGTCCTACCGTGCCCAGCGCGGCAAGTGGTGGAAGGCCGTCGACGACGACCTCACCGCCCGGCTGCTGGCCGAGATCTCGGCCCGCGGGCCGAGCACCGCGCGCGAGCTCGACGACGGGACTCCCCGCGACAAGACCAACTGGGGCTGGAACTGGTCGGAGGCCCGCAAGGCTCTCGACTTCCTCTACATGGTCGGTGAGCTGGCCATCGCCGGGCGCAACAGCCAGTTCGAGGTCGTCTACGACCTGCCCGAGCGCGTCCTGCCCGCTGCGGTGCTGGCACTGCCGACGCCCACGCCGCAGGAGGCGACCAAGGAGCTGGTCCGCCGGGCGGCGCGGTCCTGCGGCGTGGCCACGGCGCTGTGCCTGGCCGACTACTACCGGTTGCGCCAGCAGCCCGGAGCGGGGGTGCCGGCGGCCCAGACCGCGATCGAGGAGCTGGTCGAGGAGGGCGAGCTGCTTCCGGTGCGGATCGAGGGCTGGCGGCGGCCGGCCTACCTCCACCGGGAGGCCCGCCGGCCTCGCAAGGTGGACGCACGGGCGTTCCTCAGCCCGTTCGACCCCGTGGTCTGGCTGCGCGAGCGCACCGAGCACCTCTTCGACTTCCACTACCGGATCGAGATCTACACCCCGGCCGACAAGCGCCAGTACGGCTACTACGTGCTCCCGTTCCTCCTCCGTGACGAGATCGTCGGCCGGGTCGACCTCAAGGCCGACCGCAAGGAGGGCCGGCTGCTCGTGAAGGCCGCCTGGGCCGAGGACGGCGCCCCCGAGGACACCACCGAGGAGCTGTCGGAGGAGCTGCGTCAGCTGGCCGGCTGGCTCGGGCTCGACGACATCACTGTCGAGCCGCGCGGGGATCTCGCACCGATGCTCCGTCCCTGAGCAGCTCCTCGACGGCATCGGCCCCGAGGGTGGCCCCCGGCAGGCTGCGCACCTCCGCACCGAGCCGGGCGGCGGCCGCCCGGTGCGGGCCGTCGGCCAGCAGCGCGGCGAGCTCCGGGGCGATCCGGTCCGCGGCGGCGCCCTTGCGCAGCATCCGTCCGGCACCGGCGGCGACGAGGCTCCTGCCGACGTACGGCTGGTCGGTGAGCCGATCCATGGGCATCACCGCGACCGGCAGGTCGTGCGCGAGCGCCTGCATCGTGGTGCCGTGGCCGCCGTGCCCGACCAGCAGCGACGCGCGCGGCATCAGCTCGACGTGGGGGACGAACCGCCTGAGCTCCACGCCCGGCGGTGCGACCAGCTCGGCGGGGTCGATGGCCGGACCGGTGGTCGCCACGACGTCCGCGTCGAGGTCACGGGTGGCGTCGAGGATCGCCTGCAGGCTCGGGCGCATCCGTGCGAACGCGACAGTGCTCAGGCTGACGAGCACCATCGGACGCGACGTCTCCTGGCGGGCCTCGACGTCGACGACCGGACCGATCCGGCGCTGGTTGGGCGGGGGAGAGGCCACCGGGTCGAGGCTGGGGATCGTCGTGAGCAGCCGGGCAGCGGCGCGGTCGAGGGCCTGGCGCGGACGGAGCCGGCGTAGCCACAGGTTCAGCCCCATCGGCCCGCCCAGGACCCCCTTCTGGTACGCCGAGGCGTAGGAGTGCTCGAGGACGACGAACGGCACCTCGGCGTCGGCGGCCGCGCGCATCGCCCCGAACATGAGCGAGTCGACCACCACGAGGTCGGCCGGCCGCCGGCGCAGCGCGGCCAGCATGTCCTGGCCCATCCCGCGGTCGGCGAAGACGCCGAGCATGGCGAGTGGGGTGTAGCCGGAGAGGATCTCGAACCGGCGCGCGTGGACGGTGGGCTCGACCTCGAACCCGGCCGCGGTCAGCGCGGAGGCCTGTCCCGCGTGGCCCAGGAAACGGACCGAGTGGCCGCGGGCCTGCAGCTCACGGGCGATCCCGAGCGCGGGCGGCACGTTGCCGCCGCCGTCCCAGGTGACGAAGAGGATGTCGGACACGGTCACTCCTGCGGGATGAGCGCGGCCACGAGGTCGTGGATCCGCTGGGTGGTGGTGATGCGGTCGAGGCCACGGTCGCGACGAAGCTGCTTCCAGGTGTAGACGTCAGTGGCTACCGCCAGGAGGTCGACCAGGCGGGTGCGCAGGGCGTGGGAGTCGGGGAGGTACGGCGCGAAGACCGTCTCGACCCACTCGCGGTGCAGCCGGCGGCCGTTGTCGGTGATCCGCCGGACCTGGGGGTCGGCCGACTCCTGCGCGAGCAGCAGGATGACGCCGTCACCACGCAGCTCGTAGTGGTCGACGACGACGTCGACGGCGGCAGCGACGTCGCCGACCGGCGCCAGCCGTTCCTCGTGGACCTCCTCGATGGCGTGGAGGGTCGCGGCCTCGATCAGCCCGGCGCGGCTTCCGAACCGGCGCAGCACGGTCTGCACGCTGACCCCCGCGTCGACGGCGATGTCGTCCAGGGAGATGTCGGCGAGCCTCCGGGTGCCGGCCAGGCGGACCGCCGCTTCGAGGATGCCGACCCGGGTCCGCTCCGCGGCCTCGGCCCGGGCAGTCATCGTGTAGGTGCGCGTGCTTTTCATGTCAGCGAGAGTTCACACCAATTAGTCATTGATGTCAACACCAATTCACATGAAAGCGGGAGCTGCCTTCGCCGTCGAGGAACGGTCCCGACCGCTCGGCCGTTACGATGAATGACGGCGCTCGGACGCGCTGCGCGCTGTCCGCGCCCGCCCCAGCCCGCCCCAGCCCACCGCAGCCGACCCAGGAGCCATCGCACCGTGCCTGTCATTCTCGACAAGATCCTCCGCATCGGCGAGGGCAAGATCCTGCGCCAGCTCGAGGCGATCTCGCGGGCCGTCAGCGCCATCGAGGACGACTTCGTGGCGATGAGCGACGCCGAGCTCCAGGCCATGACCCCGGAGCTCAAGGCCCGCTACGCCAAGGGTGAGAGCCTCGACGATCTGATGCCCGAGGCGTTTGCCACGATGCGTGAGGCCGCCAAGCGGGTCATCGGCCAGCGCCACTTCGACGTGCAGGTCATGGGCGGCGCCGCGCTCCACCTCGGCAACATCGCCGAGATGAAGACCGGTGAGGGCAAGACGCTGGTGGCGACGCTGCCGGCGTACCTCAACGCGCTCAGTGGCGACGGGGTCCACGTCGTCACCGTCAACGACTACCTGGCCAAGTACCACGCCGAGTGGATGGGCCGCATCTACCACTTCCTCGGCCTGACCACGGGCGTGATCCTCCCCGAGATGCGCCCCGACGAGCGGCGCGAGGCCTACGCCTGCGACATCACCTACGGCACCAACAACGAGCTGGGCTTCGACTACCTCCGCGACAACATGGCCGGCTCCATCGAGGAGTGCGTCCAGCGCGGCCACAACTTCGCCGTCGTCGACGAGGTCGACTCGATCCTCATCGACGAGGCCCGGACCCCGCTGATCATCAGCGGCCCCACCCAGGACGAGGTGAAGTGGTACGACGAGTTCGCCAAGATCGCGAGGCGGCTCGAGCGTGACGTCGACTACGAGGTCGACGAGAAGAAGCGGACCATCTCGGTTCTCGAGCCGGGCATCACCAAGGTCGAGGACCACCTCGGCATCGAGAACCTCTACGAGTCGGTCAACACCCCGCTCATCTCCTTCCTCAACAACTCGATCAAGGCCAAGGAGCTCTTCCACAACGACAAGGAGTACGTCGTCATGCAGGGCGAGGTGCTCATCGTCGATGAGCACACCGGCCGCATGCTGGCCGGCCGCCGCTACAACGACGGCCTGCACCAGGCGATCGAGGCCAAGGAGGGCGTGGAGGTCCGCGAGGAGTACCAGACGCTCGCCACCGTCACGCTGCAGAACTACTTCCGCATGTACGACAAGCTCTCCGGGATGACCGGCACGGCGATGACCGAGGCCTCGGAGTTCGACAAGATCTACAAGCTCGGCGTGGTGCCGATCCCGACCAACAAGCCGATGATCCGCAAGGACCAGCCCGACCTGGTCTACCGCACCGAGGAAGCCAAGTACGCCGCCGTGGTCGAGGACATCCGCGCCCGGCACGACACCGGGCAGCCGGTCCTGGTCGGCACAGTGTCGGTCGAGAAGTCCGAGCACCTCTCCCAGCTGCTGAAGAAGACCGGCGTCCCGCACACGGTGCTCAACGCGAAGTACCACGCCGACGAGGCGAAGGTCGTCGCGGTGGCCGGCCACAAGGGCGCGGTCACCGTCGCGACCAACATGGCCGGCCGAGGCACCGACATCATGCTGGGCGGCTCGGTGGAGTTCCTGGCCGACCAGGAGCTGCGCGAGCGCGGCCTCGACCCCGTCGAGACGCCCGAGGACTACGAAGCGGCCTGGCCGGCCACGCTCGAGAAGCTCAAGGAGCAGGTCGCCCGCGACCACGACGAGGTCAAGGCCCTGGGCGGCCTCTACGTGATCGGCACCGAGCGGCACGAGTCGCGGCGCATCGACAACCAGCTGCGCGGCCGCTCCGGCCGCCAGGGCGACCCGGGCGAGTCGAGGTTCTACCTCTCGCTCCAGGACGAGCTGATGAGGCTGTTCAAGTCTGACTGGGTCGACAGGGTCCTCCAGGTCCTCAAGATCCCCGACGACGTCCCGATCGAGAACAAGCGTGTCACCAACGCGATCGCCAACGCCCAGGGCCAGGTCGAGTCGCAGAACTTCGAGTCGCGCAAGAACGTCCTGAAGTACGACGACGTCATGGACCGTCAGCGCAAGGTGATCTACGGCGAGCGCCGCCGGGTGCTCGAGGGCGCCGACGTCGAGGAGCAGGTCCGCACCTTCATCGACGAGGTGGTCGAGGGTGTGGTCATGGGGGCGACCCAGGAGTTCGCCGAGGAGTGGGACCTCGACCAGCTCTGGACCGACCTCAAGCAGATCTGGCCGGTCTCGATCGACCACCGGCACCTCGAGGAGGAGGCTGGCGGGGTCGCCAACATCGACCGCGACCACCTCATCGAGGTGCTCCAGCACGACGCCCAGGCCGCCTACGACCGCCGCGAGCAGGAGGTCGGCGAGGAGGTCATGCGCGAGCTCGAGCGGCGGGTCCTGCTCTCGGTCCTCGACCGGAAGTGGCGCGAGCACCTCTACGAGATGGACTACCTCCGCGAGGGCATCTACCTGCGGGCCTACTCCCAGCGCGACCCGCTGGTGGAATACCAGCGCGAGGGCTTCGACATGTTCGCCGTGATGATGGACGGCATCAAGGAGGAGTCGGTCGGCTTCCTGTTCAACCTCGAGGTCTCCGTCGACGAAGACGGCGATGGGGAGGCTGATCACTTGTCTGGGGGCGAGGAGCTCGAGATCGAGGAGCCGATGCGCCGCGTGATCGGCGACTTCGTGCCCGACGAGCCGGTGGTCGAGTCCGGTCCGGCCGAGCAGCCCAACGAGGAGCTCGAGTCGCCGGCGGCGGCGTTCGTCCGCAGCCCGCAGATCCGTGCCAAGGGGCTCCAGCAGGCCCGTCAGCCGCAGAACCTCTCCTACTCCGCGCCGACAGAGGCCGGCGAGGCCGAGGTGCGCGGGAGCACAGTGACCACGGCGGACGACCCGTTCGCCAAGGTCGGGCGCAACGCCCAGTGCCCCTGTGGCTCGGGGAAGAAGTACAAGATGTGCCACGGGCGTCCGGGCGGTCCCACCGGGCTGACCGCTCGCGCCGCCGGCGGGTAGCCTGCGGGCGGCCGTGCTCGGCGGGCTTCGCTGCGCAACAGCAACAACCCGGAGACCGATCCGTGTCCGTCTCGTGACCATCGCCGGTTAGCGTCCGAGGACTTTCTGGGACGGGGAGGAGCGGGTCGGCTGTGTGGAGCAGGGTGCGCCACCGCCGTCTCCAGGCACTCTCGATCCTCGCGCTGGCTGCGCTGCTCACGACCAGCCTGTGCCTCGGCCCGCTCTATCAGCGGTCGATGGAGCAGGCCCTGGCCGGGTCGGTGCTCAAAGGCGCCTCGGCGGACCAGAAGGCGATCAGGCTCACCGCCACCAACCAGAGCCCGACGAACCTCGAGGAAGAGCTGCCCGCCGCGCTCCAGCCTTACGTGCTCGCGCCTGAGGCCTCCCTGGCGGCACCGGTGGACGTCAAGGTTCCCCACGAGACGACCGTGCTGGCCACCCGCCTCTATGCCGTGCACGACGCCTGCACCCGGCTGAAGATCGTCGCCGGCGCGTGCTCGACCGAGGCGGGGCAGGTCATGGTCAGCAGCGCGGACGTGCGGGTGAACGGCTGGACGGTGGGCACCCGGGTGAAGTACTCCGAGCGGCTGGACCCGACGCTCTACCCGGAGGCCAACACCGGGACGGTGGAGATCGTCGGGGTCTATGCCCTGCCCTCCGACGACGACGACTGGCCGGACGCGCCGCTCACCGGTCGCGCGGGGGTCGACCTCCAGGACATCGGGCTCGGCACCGACGACTGGGTCACCGACCCCGCGACGCTCCCGCAGCCGTCGTTCCACGTCCTGAGCACCTCGGTGCTGTGGCGTCTCGACGAGGATGCGGTCGGCGTCGACGAGCTGGTCCGGCTCGGCCCGGTCGTCGAGGGTCTGCACCAGCAGCTGCTGGAGCTTCCGGGTGAGTCCCGGATCCAGATGGTCTCCGACCTCGCCGGACTGTCCGACCGTGTCGCGACCGGCAGCGACCAGGGCCGGACCACTGTCGTCGTGCTGGTCGCCCAGCTCCTGGTCCTCGTCGCCGTGGTCCTGTGGATGGTGCTCGTCGCCGCGACCGACGACCGCCGCCCCGAGCTCGCCCTGGCCCGGCTGCGTGGCCGGGGCCGGCGTGGTGCCGCCGGTTACCTCCTGTCCGAGCTGCTCCCGCTGACGCTCGGCGGGGTCGCCATCGGCATCCTGGTCGCCCCCCTGGTGATGACGCTGGTGGCCGAGGTCGTCTTCCCCGTCGATGTGCCCCTCGAGCTGCCCAACGGCTTCCTCCTCGCTGCCCTCGGATCCGGGGTGGCGGCCGTGCTGGTGGTCCTCGCGGCCGCACGCCGAGCAGTGGTGGAGCCGGTCGACTCGCTGCTGCGGGGCGTGCGGGCCCGCAGCACGGGCGCGACCGCCGGCGCCGCCGAGGTGACGCTGATCGTCTTCTCGCTCACCGCGGTGCTGGCCCTCGCCACCGGAAAGCTCGAGGGACCGCTGGCCACGCTGGCCCCCACGCTGCTGGCCGTGGCTGCCGGCCTGCTGCTCGGCCGTGCGCTCGGGCCGGTCACGCGAGGTGTCTCGGGACGGTTGCTCCGCACGGGCCGGGCGGTGGCCGCCGCGGGCATCGCCAACACCGCCCGCCGCCCGGCCGCACGCCGGGTCCTCGTCATGGTGGTCGTCGCACTCTCCCTGTTCGTCTTCTGCGTCGACGCCCTCGTCACCGGCCAGCACAACCGGCAGAACGCCGCAGAGCAGCAGCTGGGCGCTCCCTACGCGCTGGGCGTACGGTCCTCGACGCTGACCGACGTGGTCGCCGCCGTCGCAGCGGCCGACCCGGACCGCGAGCACCTGACGCCGGTCGTCACCACCACGTCGTCCACCAGGGTCGGACCGACGGTCTCCGTCGACTCGAGGGCGTTCCCCAAGGTGGCCTACTTCCCACTGTCCAGCCCGGATGCGGTGGACTGGTCCGCCATCGCGGCTCCGCGCGTGGACCCGCTGCAGCTCACCGGCACCACCATCACCGGGACGCTGGTCGCCAACCAGCTCAGCCTGACCGGGCCGGCCCGCGACCGGGAGGACGACCTGCGCATCGGCCTCCAGCTGCTGAAGCCCGACGACACCACCGAGCAGGTCGAGCTGTCCCAGTTCCCGACCGGAAACGCCACGCTCGCGTTCACGGCCGCGGTTCCGTGCGCCGACGGCTGCATCGTCGCGGGGATCTCCGTCACGGCGCCGCCCAGTGGCCAGCTGCAGGGGACCCTCGTGGTACAGGAGCCCGCCGTGGACGGTGCGCCGTTCTCCTTCGGGCCGCCCACGTCGTGGCGGCGCGCCACGGGATCCGGGGGCTCGGTGGTCCCGGCCGCGGACCCGTCGGGCAACCTTGCGATGAACATCAGCACGTCGGTCTCGACGCCGCCGGTCATGCTGAACGCCTGGGTGCCCGAGCCGCTCCCGGCGCTGGTGACGACGCCCGAGGACCGCATCTTCAGCGCCTCCGCCGTCGACGACACCGTCGACATGCAGGTCGTGGGCACCCTCCCGCGGGTGCCGGGATCCCCGCCCGGCTCGCGGGTGGTGGACACCGAGAGCCTGGTGCGGCGCGGTGACACCAACATCTCCTCCGACAACGTGGAGGTGTGGTCCGACGACCGGGCCGCTCTCGACGTGGTCCGCTCCGAGCTGCAGAAGCGCGGGGTCGCCGTGGACGACGTGACCACAGTCGGCGAGGTCCGCGCCGACCTCGACGCCTCACCGGCGGCCTGGAGCCTGGCGCTCTCGGTGCTGGTCGGCGGTGCGGCGGTACTCGTGGCGATGCTGGTGATGATCGTCGCCACCGCCACCACCTGGCGGGCCCGGGCCACCGACCTGGCCGCGCTGCGGATGGCAGGGCTGCCGGGCCGGTCGCTGCGCCGGATGGAGCTGCTCGGCCAGCTCCCGGTCGTGCTGGTCGGCGGAGTCGTCGGCGCCGGCTGCGGAGTCGTCGCCGGGGTGCTCACGCTGCCCGGCGTACGCCAGTTCACCGACCCTCCTGCCGTCGACACGACCGACTTCGCGACACCGTGGCCGGCAGTGGCCGTAGCAGCGGTCGCCGCCCTGGCCGTGCTGTCGGCGCTCGCGGTGGCCACGGCCCGGTGGACCGCGCGGCGAGCCCCGCTGACCCGGATCCGGGAGGTGGTGTAGTGACGACCGAGCTGACCCTGGCGCCGGCCGTCACGGCCCCCCACGGCCTGCCCGTTCGCACCCGCGGTCTGGTCCACGTCTACCGCGGGGAAGGACGCGACGTCGCTGCCCTCGCCGGCGTCGACCTGACCGTGCGCGCCGGCGAGATGATTGCGCTGCTGGGGCCGTCCGGGGCTGGGAAGTCCACGCTGCTCTCGCTGCTAGCGGGGCTCTTCCGGCCGACCGCCGGCACCGTCCTGGTCGGCGAGCTCAACCTGACCACCGCCACCCAGAGCGAGCTCGACGGCCTGCACGCACGCGAGGTGTCGCTGATGCTGCAGGGCGCGGGCCGCAACCTGCTGCCCTTCCTGACCCCCAACCAGAACATCGCGTTCGCCCAGCAGGCGGCCCGCGACGGGGACGGCGCGGAGCGGCTGCCGTCGGCGCCCACCCTGCTGAGCATGGTCGGGCTGGCCGACGCCGGTGACGAGCCGCTGTCGCACCTGACCCCCGGACAGCTGCAGCTGGTCGCCCTGGCCGTCGTCCTGTCGATCGGGCCCGGTCTGCTGCTGGCCGACGAGCCGACCAGCGCCCTCGACCACGAGGCTCGTGACCGGGTCCTCGCCGCGCTGGCCAAGGTCAACCGCGAGCTCGGGACCACGGTCGTGCTGGTGACCCACGACCGCGACGTCGCCCGCTGGATGCCGCGCACGGTGACGATCCGGGACGGCCGGATCGGCGGCGAGGGCCGGTCGGGCGAGGAGTACGCCGTGGTCACCGCCGACGGGTTCCTCCCGCTGCCGGCGCACGCACTCGAGGTGCTCCCGCCGGGCACGCTCGTCCGCCTCGAGCTCGAGGACGACGGGGAGTACCGCCTGCGCGTCGAGGGGACCGACCCATGAGCGTCCTGATGTTGGAGGCTGTCGAGATCAGGTACGGCTCGCTCCTCGCCGTCGCCCCGGTGTCGTTCACGGTCTCGGCGGGCCAGGTGCTGGCGGTCACCGGGCCGTCGGGAGCCGGCAAGACCTCGCTGCTGTGGCTGATGGCAGGTGCGCTGGAGCCGGACCGGGGAACGGTCGTGGTCGACGGCGCCCCGGTGGGTCGCCGGCCCGAGGCGGCCGCTCGCGGCGTCGCGGTCGTGCCGCAGGGCAACGGCCTGGCCGCTGTGCTCACGGCCCACGAGAACATCGTGGTGCCGCTGCTCGACGGCGGTGTGCCCCCGGCCGAGGCCGACCGCCGGGCTCGTGATGCACTCGAGGTGGTCGGCCTCGAGGAGTGGTCCGGGCACCTGGTGGAGGAGCTGTCGGGTGGCCAGCAGCAGCGCGTAGCGGTGGCGCGGGCGCTGGCCGCCGAAGCGTCCGTGCTCCTGGCCGACGAGCCGACCAGCGACCTCGACGGCCGCAACCGCGAGGTGGTGCTCCACGCACTGCGCTCTGCCGCCGACCGCGGTGCCGTGGTGGTGCTGGCGACGCACGACCCGGAGGCCGCGGCAGCGGCGGACGGGGAGCTGGCGCTGGACAGTGGGGAGGCGACCTGGGTCAGGCCTCTGCCCTAGCGTTGGGTGCCGACCCTGTGGCGTGTCTCGACCCGCCCGTCACCTTCTCGCAAGCTCGGCCGTGGGGCTCGCTCGACCCCTGACCCGTCAGCCTGCTCGTTCCTCGCAGGGTGAGGTCAGGCGAACTCGAGAGCGGTGCACAGCCACCGATCGCCACGCTTCTCGAACCGCATCGCCAGCGCCCGTGACCTCGGGCCGTAGCGGATCCGGGCGCTCGCCTCGGCGACCGCGGGGCTGACGAAGCTCGCATGGACGCTGACCACGCGCGGCCGCACGGGCTGGACCCGGTGGGTGCCGGGCTGGTGACCGCCGGCGCGGCCCACCAGGATCGCCCGCCGGTGCAGGTCGGTGTAGACCGGGCCGGAGGTCCATCTCAGCAGCTGGCTCACCGGCCGGTCGCCGGCGACGATCTCGACCGTCGCCTGCACGAAGCGGTGGACCCACTGCTCGAGCCGGCCGCGGTGCTGCGGGTCGATCGGGACGACGTCGGCCAGGCCGTGGGCAGGGGCCCTGCCGGGAATCTCCGGAGGCTCGCGGCGCGGACCGAGGTCGAGCGCAAGCGTGCCCTGGACCGAGGCGACCGGGACACGGAGGGGAGTGACCGTCATGACTGCTCCTGGGGGATCTCGAGGACCTGGCCGGGGTGGATGAGGTCGGGATCGGGGCCGATGACGCCGCGGTTGCGGTGGTAGATCGCCTGCCAGCGGTCGTCCACGCGCTGGTCCGACGTGGCGCCGCCGAGGTCACGCTCGGCGAGCGCCCACAGGGAGTCGCCCGGCCGGACGACGACCCGATGCTCGGCTGGACGCGCCGGCCCCTGGGCGCGCTCGGGAAGTGGCAGGCCGGAGAGCGGCTCCGGCCGGGGACGGTCCGGGGCGGCGTGCGCGGGCGCAGCCAGGGACCCGGCGAGGGCGACACCGCAGGCGGCCAGGACGAGGCGGCGCAGACCCCGCGGCGGGGTGCGGCGGGTGCCGCGCCAGGCCTCTGCGACCGCGGCGATGCCCTGGGCCCACGCCCACGCCGCGGCCACGACCAGCGCAGCCAGGCAGAGCCGGGTCAGCCCGCGGTCCGATGCTCCGGGCTCGGCCGGTGGGTCGCCCATGGCCCGGACCAGCACCGCGGCCGCCCCCCACAGGGCGGCGGTGAGGCCCGAGGCCACGACCAGGCATCGCGGCCGGCTGGCCGCCACGATGTACATCCCGAGAGTTTCCTTGCTTTTGCGTCTGTTTGCCTCACTCAACGCCGGTTTGAACAGGAGGTCAAGACGCTCTCCACAAGGCGGCATCGCGTGGCAGGGTCGTCGGGTGTCCTGGGAGCAGGAGCTGTTCGGCTACCTCGACGACCTCGAGGGCCGCGCCGAGGCGCTGTACGACGCCGAGCGCGGCCCGGAGATCGCCGAGCGCGGCCGCGCGGAGTACCGGTCGGTCACGCTGGCCGCCCGGCTGATGGCCAGCCTCGACCACGAGCTCATCATGGAGCTCGCAGGTGTCGGGCCGGTCTCCGGGAGGCTGGCCCGGGTCGCGAACGGCTGGTGCCTCCTCGAAGGGCCTGGCCAGGAGTGGGTGGTGCGGTTCGACGCCGTGGCCGCGGTGCACGGCACGTCCGACCGCGCGGTCCCCGAGCTCGCGTGGCCGGCGGTCGCCGGGCTCTCGCTGGCCGCGGCGCTGCGCCGGGTGGCCGACTCCGCCGAGCCGTGCTCGATCCACCTCTCGAGCGGCGGCCGCCACGACGGAGCCCTGCGCCGGGTCGGCGCCGACTTCCTCGAGGTCGCCACCGGCGAGACCGGGCGGGTCGTGCTCGTGGCGTTCGGTCGGCTGGCCGCGGTGCAGGCGCGACACGCCATTGAACCGTCAGGGTGAGCGCAGTCCCGAGCAGGTGACCTGACGCTACCCTCCTGCCCGTGACCGAGACCCCACCGCCCGCCGCCCCGCCACCGCCGCCACCCCTGTCCTACGGCGTGCAGCCGACCGGCCCGGTCGGCCAGGTCCGCAGCACCGGCACCTGCGTCCTGCTCACGATCGTCACGCTCGGCTTCTACACGTGGTACTGGTACTACAAGACCCACGAGGAGATGAAGCGGCACTCCGGCGCCGGGATCGGCGGTGGCGTCGCCCTGATCCTGGCGATCTTCGTCGGCATCGTGATGCCGTTCCTCACCTCCAACGAGGTGGGCGGACTCTACGAGCGCCGCGGCCAGGCCCGCCCGGTCAGCGCCGCCACCGGGCTGTGGGCGCTGCTGCTCGGCTGGTTCTTCTTCGTCGGGCTGATCGTGTGGTTCGTGAAGACCAACGGCGCGCTCAACGACTACTGGCGCTCGCTCGGCGCCCAGGACTGACGACCCACCGGACCGCCGCTCGCTCAGGTCGCTTCCACGTCGTACGGCGGGACCTCGCCCTCGGTCAGCGGGCGGAGCCCCCGCCGCCTGGGCCGGGGCTCGTCCGGCTCGTTCATCGCCTCGATGATGTGCTTGCGGACGATCGTGCGCGGGTCGAGGTCGCGCAGCTCGAGGTCGGCGTACTCCGGGCCGAGCTCCTCCCGGAGCTCGTCGCGGGCTGCGTCGGCGAACTGGCGTGCCCTGCGCATCAGCTGGCCCGCCTGGCGGGCGAGCTCCGGCAGCTTGTCGGGCCCGAAGACCAGCACCGCCACCAGGAGGATGACGGCGATCTCCGGCAGGCCGACCCCGAACACGGGCGGGCCTAGAGCCGGCCGGCTGGGGTGAGGCCGAGCTGCATCCCGGCCAGACCGCGGCCGCGGCCGGCCAGCGCCCCGGCGATGGAGAGCAGGACCGCGGCGGCGGGGGAGGCAGGGTCGGACCCCACGATCGGCTCTCCCGTGTCTCCGCCCTCGCGCAGCGACATGTCCAGGGGCACCTCGCCGAGAACCGGGACGTCGTAGCCGAACCGTCGCGACAGCGTCTGCGCCACCCGGGCGCCTCCGCCGGCGCCGAACACCTCGAGCCGGTGCTCCTCGCCCGACGCGGCGCAGTGCGGGCAGGGGAGGTAGGACATGTTCTCGATCACGCCGACCACCCGCTGGTGCATCATCGAGGCCATCGTCCCGGCGCGCTCGGCCACCTCGGCCGCGGCCTCCTGCGGGGTGGTCACGACGACGACCTCGGCGTTGGGCAGGTGCTGGCCGAGCGAGATCGCGACGTCGCCGGTGCCGGGCGGCAGGTCGAGGAGGAGGACGTCGAGGTCACCCCAGTAGACGTCGGAGAGCATCTGCACCAGCGCCCGGTCGAGCATCGGTCCGCGCCACGCGACGACCTGGTCACGGCGGGGCTTGAGCATCCCGATCGAGATCACCGAGACCCCCGACTCGGTCGGCACCGGCATGATGAGGTCCTCGACCTGCGTGGGCCGGGTGTCGGCGACGCCGAGCATCGCCGGCACCGAGTGGCCGTAGATGTCGGCGTCCACCACGCCGACCTTGAGCCCCTGGCCGGCCATCGCCAGCGCGAGGTTGACCGTCACCGACGACTTGCCGACCCCGCCCTTCCCGGACGCGACGGCGTAGACCTTGGTCAGGGACCCGGGCTGGGCGAACGGGATGTCGCGCTGCGCCTTGCCGTCGCTAAGCAGCTCCTTGAGCCCGGCACGCTGCTCGGCGGTCATCACGCCCAGCGTGAGGTCGACGTCCGTCACGCCGGGCACGGCCCGGACCGCGGCGTTCACGTCACGGTTGATCGTGTCCTTGAGCGGGCAGCCGGCCACCGTGAGCAGGACCGTGAGGCGCACGGCGCCGGCCGGGTCGACGTCAAGCGACTCCACCATCCCGAGATCGGTGATCGGCCGCTTGATCTCGGGGTCGTTGACGGTGCCGAGGGCCGTGCGGACCTGCTCCAGGAGGGGGGTGCTCATGATGCTCCCAGCGTAGTCGGGCGGCGTAGGCGGGCCGTCCCCACGGTCAGCGTGCGGCGGCGTCGTCAGGGTCTTCGGAGCGCTCGGCCCGGTCGGATCGCTCCTCCAGGTCGGTGAGCAGCGAGCGCAGCTCCGAGCGGAGGTAGTCGCGGGTGGCGACCTCGCCCACCGCCATCCGCAGCGAAGCCATCTCGCGGGCCAGGAACTCCATGTCCGCATGCGCCCGTGCGTCGCCTTGCCGGTCCTGCTCGGCCACCACCCGGTCCCGCGACTCCTGGCGGTTCTGGGCCAGCAGGATCAGCGGGGCGGCGTACGACGCCTGCAGCGAGAGCATCAGGGTCAGGAAGATGAAGGGGTAGTCGTCGAACCGAAGGTCCCTCGGTGCCGCGATGTTCCAGACGAGCCAGAAGACGACGAACACCGTCATGTAGAAGAGGAACGTCGCGGTGCCCATGAACCGCGCGAACTGCTCGGCGAAGATGCCGAACCGGTCGGTGTCGCGGGCGGGGCGCCGGACCAGCTGGCGGCGGACGTCCCTGGGGGTGTCGAGCCGGGCCCGGCGGTTCGACTCAGCCACTGCGCACCGCCTGGTCGCGCCAGTTCTCCGGCAGCATGTGGTCGAGCAGGTCATCGACGGTGACCGCGCCGATCAGGTGGCCGTTCTCGTCGACCACCGGGGCCGCGACGAGGTTGTACGTCGCCAGGTGGGCCGCGACCTCGTCGATCGTGGCCTCCGGGCGGAGGTTCTCCATCGACTCGTCGAGCGCGCCGGCCACCAGGGACGACGGCGGCTCCCGGAGCAGCCGCTGGATGTGCGCGACGCCCAGGAACCGTCCGGTCGGAGTCTCCAGCGGTGGCCGGCACACGTAGACCAGCGCGGCCAGTGCCGGGGTGAGGTCGGGGTTGCGGACGTGCGCCAGGGCATCGGCGACCGTCGCGTCCGGGCCGAGGATCACCGGCTCGGAGGTCATCATCGCGCCGGCGGTGTTCTCGACGTAGGACATCAGCCGCTTGACGTCCTCGGCCTCCTCCGGCTCCATCAGCTGGAGGAGGGTCTCGGCGGTCTCGGGCGGGAGCTCGGCGATCAGGTCGGCCGCGTCGTCGGGGTCCATCTCCTCGAGCACGTCGGCGGCCCGCTCGCCCTCGAGCAGCCCCAGGATCTCGACCTGGTCCTCCTCGGGCAGCTCCTCCAGCACGTCGGCCAGCCGCTCGTCGGTGAGCGCCGCCACCACCGCGGTGCGCCGCTCCGGCGGCAGGTCGTGGATCACGCTGGCCGCATCGGCCGGCCGCAGCTCGTTGAGGGCGTGGATCAGCTGGGTGGCGGCCTGGGTGGGCTCGCGGCGGGTGAGGCCCTCGACCTCGCCCCACTCGGCGATGTGGGTCTGGCCACGCCGGCGCAGCCCCTTGGCGGGCTCGGCGATCGCGATCCGGCTCAGCACCCAGTCGCGGTTGCGGGCCTGCTCCATCGCGACGTCGTAGATCGTGCCGGTGATGCCGCTGGTCTTGATCGTCACCGTCCGGTCGAAGAGCTGGCCGACCACCAACGTCTCGGTCGAGCGCTGTTCGAAGCGGCGCATGTTCAGCAGCCCGGTGGTGTAGACCTGCCCGCTGTCGATGTTGGTGACCCGGGTCATCGGCACGAAGATCCGCCGCCGTCCGAAGACCTCGGCAACCATGCCCAGCACCCGCGGCTGGCTCGCCTCGGACCGGATGGCCACGACGAGGTCGCGCACCTTGCCGACCTGGTCCCCCTGGGGGTCGAAGATCGGCAGGCCGACCAGGCGGGCGGCGTACACGCGGGAGGGGGCCGTGCTCATGCTTCGTCCCCGGGGTCCCCGCGGAGCTGTGAGCCACCTGCGCGCAGCGCCTCCGCCGAGCAGGTTCGTGGGGTGGTCACGCGGCCACGCTACCGGGGGGAACGGCCGCAACGAGGGAACGGAGCCGGGGGCAGAACCGTCAACAACGGGACTGGCCGCCACGGGCCGGGGTACCCTGTCCAAGCCAAAATCGGTCGTGCGGGACCCGTCTCGGGTGGCCGCGGAACAGCTACCTGGAGGGATCCGTGTCGAAGCACGCGGCGCCGCGATCCAGGCATCCGGGTCACCTCAAGGTGGCCGCGACCGCGTCGCTCGTCGTGACGTTCATGGCCCTGTTCGTGAGCGGCGCCGCGGGCTGGATCGGTCCCAGCGACGACGGCGGGGGCCGCGGGACCGCGGCCGACGTGGGCGCGGTGGCGTCCTCGCCCGACGTCGGCGCCGGGGAGTCGTCGGAGGCGGCGTCGCCGTCGGCCGAACCGACCCAGGTGGTCACCGACGTGCCGCCCCAGAACGTCAAGGACGCCAAGAAGCTCAAGCGGTCGCTGGCGTGGCTGCGCCGCGGGCTTGCCGACGAGACGACCTTCCGGGTCGGGACCTTCAACGTCCTCGGCAGCTCGCACACCGCCAAGATCGGCGGCAACAAGCGCGGCTACTCCTCCGGCCCGACCCGGATGGGCATGGCCTGGTCGCTGATCAACCAGGCCGACGTCGACGTGATCGGCTTCCAGGAGTTCGAGGACCCGCAGTACGCCCGGTTCCGCTCGCTGGCCGGCTCACGCTGGGACGTCTACCCCGGCCCGACCCTCGACCGCGGCTCGATCCGCGACTCGATCGCCTGGCGCACCGACACCTGGGAGCTGGTCGAGGCCAACAGCATCGCCATCCCCTACTTCCACGGCGACATGATCCGCCGGCCCGTGATCAAGCTGAAGAACAAGGAGTCGGGCCGCGAGGTGTGGTTCTTCAACACCCACAACCCCGCGAGCACCCCCAACCACGGCAACAACGCGCGCTGGCGCGGCGCGGCCATCGGTATCGAGATCCGGCTGGCCAACCAGCTCGGCGCCGACGGCACCCCGGTGGTCTTCACCGGCGACTACAACGACCGCGCCGAGGTGTTCTGCCCCATCGTGGGCGGCACCGACCTCGAGGCCGCGAACGGCGGAAGCTACTCCGGCGGCTGCAACACCCCCGACCACATGGACGTCGACTGGATCTTCGGCTCGGGGATGCAGTTCTCCGGCTTCGTCAGCGCCAGCCACGGGATCGTCGGCCGGGTCAGCGACCACCCGTTCGTCTACACCCAGGCCTACATCCCCGAGGAGCCGCTGGAGGGCCAGCCCACCGGCGATCCCTCGGGCTCGGCGTCGCCGTCGGACGACAGCTCGCCGTCGTCGAGCAGCTCCGACTGAGCTGCTCCTCCCGCTTGCCGTTGTGGTCCCGCGCGCCTACCGGATCGCGTCTCGCAGTAACCGCTGAGCGGGCCTGCTGCGCACGGCCGCCGACGAGCACCAGGGTCACCGAGCAGAGTGTGCCCGGCCGGCCGGCTTCTGCTTCTCGGCCTTCTGCTGGCCGGGCTTCGGGCTGACGGTCGTCGACGGCGTGGTCGACGGCGTGGCCGTCGGGGTCGGCGGCGGGGGCGGCGGCAGGATCGGCGCGACGTAGGACTTGATGCGCGGCGACTGCCGGCTGGTGAAGCGCAGCACGCCCGCGAACAGCGACCGGCGGGCGTCGTAGAGCCTGTCGCGGTCGTAGTTGTGGCCGCCCGGGCAGTTGCCGCCCAGCTCGGGGCAGGTCCAGGCGTGGAACCACAGCATCGGCTCGCCATTGGCGCCGCGGCCGAGGTCGGCACCGCCGGGGCCGCACAGCCCACTCTTGCGGCTGTCGACCAGCACCTGGCGCCTGGCCCGCGACCAGTCGCCCAGCTTGGAGGACCGGCGGAAGGTGGTCTTGTAGCTGCACTCGCCGAAGTCGCCCTCGGAGGTGAGCAGGACGTACTGCCGGCCCCGGCGCAGCATCGTCGGGTTCTCGATCACACCGCCGCGGCGCACCAGCTCGGTGCTGCGCGCCTTGCCCCGCGGCAGCCCGCTGTCGGGCAGCTCCACCATCCGGATCGAGGACGGCGTGCTCTGGGTGCGGTAGAGCAGGTACTGGTGGCCGCCCTTGTCCCGGAAGTAGTCGGGGTCGATGACGCCGGCGCGGGGCATGCCCTTGGGACGCCGCTTGATCCGGTCGTACGCCGCGGGCGTGTTGGCCTGCTTGGGACAGACCAGGGGCCGCTCGTCGGGGATGAACGCGCCGGTCGGGTCAGCGGCGGTGGCCACCCCGATGCAGCGGCCGTCGATGCCCAGCCCGGCCACCTCGGCCGAGAAGTAGAGGTGCCACGTGCCGTTGACCTCGACCAGGTCGGAGGCCCAGTAGCGGCCGCTGATCGCCCAGGTCGGCTGGACGGTCAGCGCCGAGGGGATGTTCTGCCACGGTCCGCCCGGCTGCGGTGCGATGGCCCGGGGTGCGCCCGGCCCGGTCGAGATGGCCACCCAGCCACCGGCGTACCGCGCCACGGTCGGGTCGGCCGCCCCGCGGTAGGACAGCACCGGCTGTGCGCCCAGGATCCGCTGGCTGTAGGACCGGAACCGCGCGCCCTTGTGGGCGGCCCGGTGTGCGGCCTGCCGCTGGATCTTGGCCAGGCCCTTCTGCGAGACCCAGTGGGCGTCCGTGGCCTTGCGTGCGCGCTGCTTCGCCGCGCCGCTTGCGGACCCGGACGCGACGAGGGTCGTCGCGAGGACCAGGACGGTGAGGATCGTGCAGGCGGTCACCGCGACAGCGGCGACCGACGTTCTGCGAGCCAGAGACATGCGCACCCAATGCAGTCGGAACGTCGTACAGGTCGTCGTCGAGGGGTCACCTCATCACGGAGACGCACCAACCACGAAATCGGTTGGGTGCCGGCCCAACCACTAGAGTCGCGGGCCGTGAGCCGGGTGCGCAACGCGAGCGTCGACGCCGAGGGCGTCCGGGCGCGATCCCGGCGTGAGGCGGTCCTCGACGTCTTCTTCGACGGCCGGCGGATCGTGTCCTTCTGGCTGCATCGCGACGGGGTCCGCGACGGCCGGGGATGGCTGTTCGCGTGGCCCAAGACGCTGCACGAGTTCCTCGACGGCACCACCGAGGTCCGGGTGGTCGTGACCGCGACCGGCCAGGAGGTCTTCCGCGGGGAGGTCACCTTCGGCAGCGGCCGCGGGCGGGTCGAGGTGGTCAACCGGCGCGGCCAGCCGATCAGCCTCGACAAGTACCTGCGCCGCGTCGTCGCCTTCGACACCCGCAGCCGCGACGAGCTCGTGCCGATGCTCGACGCGATCGACGAGGTCATCGCCGCGCTCCACAAGGTGGGCATCGAGGCCTTCCTCGCCTACGGAACCCTGCTGGGCGCCGTCCGCGGCGGGAAGGTGATCGGCAACGACAGCGACGCCGACCTCGGCTACGTGAGCCACGAGACCCATCCCGTGGACGCGATCCGCGAGTCGTTCCGGATCCAGCGCGAGCTCGTGGCCCTCGGATACCGGATCACCCGCTACTCCGCGCTCGCCTTCAAGGTCGACGTCGAGGAGGCCGACGGGACGATCCGGGGTCTCGACGTGTTCGGCGGTTTCCTGATGGACGGGCACCTCTACCTGATGGGGGAGATCGGCGACCCGTTCGAGGAGTCGTGGATCTACCCGCTCGGCACCACGACGCTCGAGGGGCGCACCTTCCCCGCGCCGGCCGACACCGACCGCCTGCTGACCGCGATGTACGGCCCGTCGTGGCGGGTGCCCGACCCGGCGTTCCACTTCGCGCCACCGGCCTACACCGTGCGTCGGCTCAACGGCTGGTTCCGCGGTCTCCGGGTGGGCCGGGCCAAGTGGGACCGGGTCTACTCGCGCAAGCAGCCCCCACTGCCCGCCGAGCCCTCGGCGTTGGTGGCCTGGGCCGCGGAGCGCGAACCGGACACGGCGACGTACGTCGACCTCGGCTGCGGGCGCGGCTCCGACGTGCTCGCGATGGCCGGCCGCGGCGTCTCGTCGGTCGGACTGGACTTCCAGCCGCGCTCGTACGCCGAGGCGGAGGCCCGCGCCGTGCCGGGCGCGGAGTTCTGGCGCTGCAACTTCCTCGAGCTGCGCGACGTGCTCCCGGCGGGAGCCGAGCTGGCCCGGCGACCCGGGCCGCGGCTGCTCGTGGCGCGGCACGTCGTCGACACGCTCGGCCCGGACGCCCGGCAGCACCTGTGGCGGCTGGCCCGGATGGCGCTGTCCGGGCAGGGAGGTGGCCGGCTGTACCTGGAGTTCCTGGCCCGGTTCGGCGACGACGGGTACGCCAAGGAGCTGCACGTGAAGCGGCGCCGGCCGCGGATGCTGGTCGCCGAGCTCGAGCGGGCTGGTGCGACGATCGTGCATCGCGAGACCATCCGGGTGTCGGACTCCCCGAAGTCCTCGAAGGTGGCCCGCGTGGTCGTGGAATGGAGACGTGAGGATGGCTGAGAAGTCTGGTTTGGTGGAGCGGATGCGCTCGACGAGGGCGGGAGAAGCGCTCGACCTGCGCCGCCGGGTCCGCCGCCTCGAGGCCGAGGTGCAGGAGTGCCGGGCGCTCAACATCCGGCTCGCCGAGCTGACCGACATCGTCACCGAGCTGCTGCTGCCCGTGGCCGCCCGCGACGAGGAGAAGCTCGCCGAGCTGCTCGAGAAGTACCGCCAGAGCGTCTAGATATCTCCACGACATGGCGTCGCAGGTCTTCCTCCACATCGGTCTGCCCAAGACCGGCACGACCTACCTCCAGTCCGTGCTCTGGGACGCCAAGACCGAGCTCGCCGGCGACGGCTACCTGCTGCCCGGCCGCGGCCACCGGGAGCACCTCTGGGCGGCCCTCGAGCTCCAGGAGAGGCCGAACCTCGAGCGGCGTCACCCCAAGGCGCCGGGCACGCTGGCACGGCTGGTCAGGGCGGTCAACCGGCACCAGGGACCGGCGATCCTGACCCACGAGTTCATGTGCGGCGCCGGCCGCGGTCAGGCCGGCCGCCTGGTGGAGTCGCTGGCGCCCGCCGAGGTGCACGTGGTCATCACCGCGCGCGACACCCTCGGCATGCTCACCGCGGGCTGGGCCGAGTACGTCAAGAACGGCGGCACCAAGCCGCTGGCGCAGATGCGCGGGGAGCGGCTGGGCGGGCAGGGCGAGTTCGGTTGGCGCACCTGGGACCTGGCCGGGGTCCTGCGCCGCTGGGCGCGGCAGGTGCCTCCCGAGCGGGTCCACGTGCTGCCGATGCCCCCTGCGGGGGCCCCTCGCGACCAGCACTGGCGCAACTTCGCCGGCGTACTCGGCCTCGACCCCGACCGGTACGCCGCCCCCGAGGAGCCCAGCAACCCGGCGCTTGGCGTGGTGCAGATCGAGCTGCTGCGGCGCATCAACCCGCACCTGACCGCGTTCCGGAAGCCGGTCGACCGCGGCACCTGGATCCGCGGCTACCTCGCCGAGGGCCACTTGGTCCGTCAGGAGGGGGAGCGGCTGGGTGCCGACGAGGCCCAGGTGGCCGAGTGCCGCGAGCGCGCCGACCGGGCCGTGGGCATCATCTCGAGGCGCGGCTACCACGTGGTGGGTGACGTGGAGAGCCTCCGGGTCCCCCCGGAGCTGCCCCCGCGGCCGCACCCCGACAACGTGTCGAATGCGGCTCTGCTGGAGTCTGCCACTACACTCGTCGCGGAAATGCTCGCGGACGTTCGTCGCATCGCCCGCGACAACCCGCCCGACATGACATCGGCATGAGACAGGGTGTGTGACCTCGTCCGGCAGACACACCC
Source organism: Nocardioides sp. (assembly GCF_036274455.1). Lineage (GTDB taxonomy): Bacteria > Actinomycetota > Actinomycetes > Propionibacteriales > Nocardioidaceae > Nocardioides. Next base: position 22,604 of record NZ_DASUFR010000098.1, read on the forward strand.
GAGCTTTGGGAGAGGCGTTCGGTGAAGAAGCTCTCGACGATCGGGTCCAGCGCGGTCTGCGTCGCTCTGGTCGTGACCCTGTGGGGCACGGCCCCGTCCGCGCAGGCCGTGGCGGCTGCCGCGGCGCCGACGACGACATCCTCGACCGCTGCCACGGCTGCTGCGACGACCGCCGCCTCGACCGCGGCGAGCACGGCCGAGAAGAAGAAGCCCAAGCCGAAGCGCTGGAAGGCCTACCAGGGCGCGTTCTTCAACAACCCCCACGTCAACGCCAACCGCTTCAAGCTCGAGCGTCGCCTCATCGACACCATCCGGCACACGCACAAGGGCGACACGATCCGGATCGCGGTCTACTCCTTCGACCGCGAGGGGGTCGCGGATGCGCTGATCGCGGCGCACAAGCGCGGCGTGAAGGTCCAGATGCTGCTCAACGACCACCAGGACACCCACGCCATGAAGCGGGTGCGGGCGGTGCTCGGCACCAACCGGTTCGCCAAGAACTTCATCTACAAGTGCAAGCAGGGGTGCCGGACCGTCGCCGACCAGTACCGCAACCTGCACTCGAAGTTCTACACGTTCACCCGGGCCGGCAAGTCCGAGGACGTCCTGGCCGTCGGCTCGTTCAACCTGACGCGCAACGCGATCTACCACCAGTGGAACGACCTCTACTTCATGTCCGGCAACCAGGCGCTGTTCGACCAGTTCATCGGCGTCTTCAAGGACATGAAGAAGGACTACAACAAGAAGCAACCGCCGATCCGGTTCTGCGGGACGCCGAAGGGCGCCGGCTGCGACGACTCGGTCGACAAGTACACGACGTGGATCTTCCCGAAGAAGTCCACCCCGCAGGACGACCTGGTCCTCCAGATGCTGGGCAAGATCCAGTGCCTGACGCCCAACGGCAAGGGTGGCTACACCCGCACCCACCTGGCCCTCTCGATGCACACGATGCGCGGCGCCCGCGGCAACTACCTCGCCTCGGCGATCCGGCAGAAGTGGGCCGAGGGTTGCGACTTCCGCGTCAGCTACGGCCTGATCGGCTACCACACCAAGCAGATCCTCGGCGCATCCACGTCGCGCGGCCGGATCCCACTGCGGTCCACCGGGCTGGACTACCACCCCGACGACGACTTCGACCTCAACCACGACGGTGAGGACGACGTGATCCTGGACTACTACACGCACCAGAAGTACTTCGTGATCCAGGGCACCTACAACGGCCACCCGAACACCCAGATGGTGCTGACGGGCTCCTCCAACTGGGCCAGCCTGGGCACCGCCGAGGACGAGGTCTTCTTCACGATTCGCGGCGCCGCCAACGCCAAGCGCTACCTGGCCAACTTCAACTCGTTCTGGAACAACGGCCGCTGGTCGCGCAACGCCTACACGACGACCTACACCGAGTTCAGGGTCGCCCGCATGGAGCGCCAGGCGGACGGCAGCTACAAGAAGGTCTACGTCACGATGCGGCGTCCGGTGACCACCATCGAGCGCGACCCGGCGCGCGCCGGCGGGCGGTTCTGGGAAGGCGACTGATC
>NZ_DASUFR010000099.1:0-20607 GCF_036274455.1 Nocardioides sp.
ATCGACATGGACCCGGACCGGTTCGACGCCCTGGTCGACCAGGCGCTCGACGGGATCCCTGACGAGCTGGCCCGGCTCGTGCGCAACGTGGTGGTCCTCGTCGAGGACGAGCCGCCCGAGGGCGAGCCGGACGACCTGCTCGGTCTCTACGACGGCGTCGCGCTGACCGAGCGCGACGGCACGCTGGCCCCGCAGCTCCCCGACCGGATCTTCATCTTCCGTGGGCCGCTGCTCGACTTCTGCGACAGTGAGGAGCAGCTGGTCGAGGAGGTGCGCATCACGGTCGTGCACGAGATCGCCCACCACTTCGGCATCGACGACCGGCGGCTGCACGAGCTGGGCTACGGCTGAGGTGGGAGTGCGCCGTGACAAGTGAGTGGAGCTCCCAGCGGTGGGTGCTGCCGGTGATCGCGCTCGGCGGCGTGCTCGGGGCCTCGGGGCGGCACGCGCTCGAGCTGCTCTGGCCCGCCACACCTTCGCAGTGGCCCTGGGCGATCCTGGTCACCAACGTCTCGGGCTGCCTGCTCATCGGGATGCTGATGGTCCAGGTCGTCGAGGTGGGCCGCGCCCACCCGTTGCTGCGCCCGTTCCTGGGAGTCGGTGTCCTCGGCGGCTACACCACGTTCTCGACCTACGCCGAGCAGACCCGTGCGCTGTGGACCCACGACCAGCGCGACCTCTCGCTGGTCTACCTGTTCCTGACTCCGGCGCTGGCGATGGTCGGCGTCGTCGCGGGTGTCGTGCTCGCCCGCGCCCTGCACCGGGGCCGTGAGGTCCTCGCCCGTCGAAAGGCAGCATCATGAAGCTCGAGGGACGTGTCCGCCGACTGACGATCTACCTCGGCGAGGACGACACCTGGAACCACAAGCCGCTCTACACCGAGATCGTCCATCGCGCCCACCGGGCGGGCCTGGCCGGCGCGAGCGTGGTCCGCGGGATCGAGGGGTTCGGGGCGAGCTCGTCGCGGGTGCACACCTCCCGGCTCCTCTCGCTCTCCGAGGACCTGCCGGTGGCGGTGATCATCGTCGACACCGCGGAGCGCATCGAGGCGTTCCTGCCCCAGGTCGAGGAGGTGCTCGGCGAGGGCCTCGCCGTCCTGGACGACGTCGACGTGGTCGTCCACCGCTTCCGACCCCACGAGCACTCGTGAGTGGCGGCGGCTTCATCTGGGTCTGCCTGGGGGCGGCGTTCGGGGCCCCGGCCCGCTACCTCACCGACCGGTTCGTGCAGGCCAGGCTCGACGCGGTGCTGCCCTGGGGGACGCTCGTGGTCAACGTGGTCGGCTCCTTCGTCCTCGGCTTCACAGCCGGGATCGCGACCCAGCACGACGTCTCTCCCCAGCTGATGGCCGTGATCGGGACCGGCTTCTGCGGAGCACTGACGACCTACAGCACGTTCAGCTACGAGACGCTGCGCCTCTACGAGGACGGCGCCCGGCTCTACGCCGGCGCCAACATCGCTCTCACCCTCGCCGCCGGGCTGGGCGCGGTCGTGGCCGGCTTCGGGGCCGGCACCCTGGTCTAGCCGACGACGTTGGCCCGGCCGTTGGAGCGGGCCTCGAGCCACGAGAGCGGCGCCTCACCGCGGGCCTGCCGGACGAACTCGGTCAGGAACCAGTTCTGGAACCGTCGCTGCTCGGGGTTGCGCGCCAGCGAGAGCAGCCGCTCCTCGCGGCAGAACGCGTCGGCGAGGTCGAGCAGCTCCACGAACCGCATCAGCGTGCTCGCGCCGGCCCGCGGCATGTGCACCACGAGGTCGGTCGTCTCCATCCCCTGGGTCAGCGCGTCCTCGATCTGCTCGACGCCGATGCCGTCGCGCAGCTGCCGGTCGAGCGAGCCGAACAGGTCGGAGAGTGCCTTGGCCAGCGGGTAGGTGTCCTGGTGCGCGAGCGCCAGCAGCCGCACCTCGCGGCGCAGCTCACGGAAGTGTTGCTGGAAGCCGAGGTAGAGCGAGAGCGGGACGCCGAGAATCGTGATCCGCACGCGGTCCTTGGTCGGCGCCGCCTCGAGGCGCTGCCGGTCGGTGCCGGTGACCGCCCCGGGCACGCCCGGGCCGTCGGCGAACTCGGCGACCGGCGCGAACCACACCACCTTGCCGTCCTCCTCGATCTCCGCGCCCCAGGCGCTCGAGCAGCGAGCGACGATGCTCAGCCCCCGGCCGAAGGTCAGCAGCAGGTCGTCGGTCTGCGGCCGGTCGAGTGGCTGGGTCGGGAGGATCGGCGGCTCCACCGACGAGTCGCGGACCTCCACCCGCGGGTGCTCCTTGGTGCCACGCACCCGCACCGTGATCGGCGGCTCGCCGTGCAGGAGCGCGTTGGTGACCAGCTCGGAGACCCCCAGCTGCGCGCACTCCGCGAGCTCGGGTCGGCCGATCTCGGCGCAGAGGTCGCCCACCCATCGACGCGCGTCCTGCACGCCTCGCGGGCCCTGGCCCAGAGCGAGGGGAGGCCGGTTGAGCGGCACGAGGTCTCTCCAGCTGGTGTCGGTGGGTGTCGGCCATCGAGAGGGTGAACCAGTTGACCGTTCAACCCAGTCTCTTAGGCGTCTACCCGGTCCGAGGCGACCCAAACCTCCGAGCAGGCACGGATCCGCCGCGATTCCCGTTGCGGAGACAGCGTATCGCAACGATATCCGTGGTGTCCCGCACCACACCGAAAGCCGGATGCGCCGAATTCGCCCCGTGGTTACCCCTGTGGGGAGCGGTCCCGCTCCCGCGACACAATGGCCCCCACGGGCCAAAGGAGTGATGGCGATGACGGAGACGTCGACCCCTGAGTCGGCCAGTGCGTCGGCCGCGACGGTCGAGAAGGCGCATGGTGGAGGCCGCCGACACCAGGTGGTGGTGATCGGCTCCGGCTTCGGCGGACTGTTCGGCACCAAGGCGCTGAAGCGGTCCGACGTCGACGTCACGATGATCGCCAAGACCACCCACCACCTGTTCCAGCCGCTGCTCTACCAGGTCGCGACCGGCATCCTCTCCGAGGGCGAGATCGCGCCCCCGACCCGCGAGGTGCTGGCCCGGCAGAAGAACGCCAAGGTCCTGCTCGGGGAGGTCACCGACATCGACCTCGAGGCCCAGACCGTCACCTCGCACGTGCTGGGTCGCGAGACCGTGACGCCCTACGACTCCCTGATCGTGGCCGCGGGCTCGAGCCAGTCCTACTTCGGCAACGACGGGTTCGCAGAGTACGCGCCCGGCATGAAGAGCATCGATGACGCCCTCGAGCTGCGCGGCCGGATCTTCGGCGCCTTCGAGCTCGCCGAGCTGGCGGCGATGCGCGGCGAGGACGTCGACGCGCTGCTCACCTTCGTCGTCGTCGGGGCCGGCCCGACCGGGGTCGAGATGGCCGGCCAGATCGCCGAGCTGTCCCGCCGGACCCTCCATCGCGACTTCCACGCCATCAACTCACGCGAGGCCCGGGTCATCCTCGTCGACGCCGCAGGCCAGGTGCTGCCGCCGTTCGGGGCCGAGCTGGGGGTGAAGACCAAGCGCGCGCTGGAGAAGCTCGGCGTCGAGGTCCGGCTCGGCGCCATGGTCACCGACGTCGACGAGGGTGGCCTGGAGCTCAAGCTCAAGGACGGCACCGTCGAGCGGATCGAGTCCACCACCAAGATCTGGGCGGCCGGCGTCCAGGCCAACGCGCTGACCAAGACACTGTCGGAGCAGACCGGCGCTCCGCTCGACCGCGCCGGGCGGATCGGCGTGAACCCCGACCTCACGCTGCCGGGCCATCCCGAGGTGTTCGTGATCGGCGACATGATCGACCTCGACCACCTGCCGGGCGTCGCGCAGGTCGCCATCCAGGGGGCGAAGTACGCCGCCAAGGCGATCGACCGCAGGCTGGAGGGCAAGCCGCCGCAGAAGCCGTTCAAGTACTTCGACAAGGGCTCGCTGGCCACCATCAGCCGCTTCCGCGCGGTGGCCCTGATCGGCCCGCTGCGGCTGACCGGGGTGCTGGCGTGGTTCCTCTGGCTGGGCGTGCACATCCTCTACCTGACCGGCTTCAAGAACCGCGTCTCCGCGGTCTTGCACTGGGCGGTGTCATTCGTGGGCCGCGGCCGGCAGGAGCGGACCGCGACCGAGCAGCAGATCTTCGGCCGGTTGGCGATGAACCGGCTCGACCACGGCGCCGCCGACCTGGTGTCCGGCCCCACTCCCGAGCAGACCGCCGAGATCCAGCGGCGCCAGGAGGCCCGCCGGGCCGAGCTCGAGGCCATCGCGGTCGAGGAGGCGCGACTCACCGATGCCGGCGAGCGCGGGGTCAAGGTGGAGGCCGACGCCTGAGTTGATTCCGGACTTCCGCCGGTCGAGTCGGGACTTCTGCCGGTCTACTCGAACGACTCGACCGGCGGAAGTCCGGAATCAACGCGGCCCCGTGCCCACCTCGGCAGGATGAACAGCCCCTCCGCCTCGACGGTCACCCCCTCAGGACCGCAGATCTCGCCGCGAGCCCAGGTCTTGTGGTCCTCCGCCCGATCGATCCACGCCCGTGAGCTCAGGTCGCCCAGCGGGGTCCGCTTCCGGTAGGTCAGGGTCAGCGTCGCCGTCATCCCCGGTCTGCCGCCGGCGCCGGCCGCCTGGCCCAGCATCTGGTCGAGGACGAGCGAGAGCACACCGCCGTGCACGCTCCCCGGAGGCCCTTCGTAGGCCGCGCCGAGGTGGAACTCCGAGCGGACGCCTCGCTCGTCCTTGGTGATCACCAGCGGTGGAGCCACCGCGTTGCGCAGCCCGACCACCGCGTTGCCCCAGGCGCGGCTGGCACCGTCGGTGCGGAACCGCACACCGTACGGCCCGGACAGCCCGGCCCGGCGGAGCCGGGCGGTGATCTCCTCGATCTCGGCTCGGGCACGCTCCACCTCGTGCGCCGGCGCCGTGGTGCGGATGCCCACGTCGACGAGGTCGCGGATCGCCTGGGTGAACGGGCCGTAGAGGCGGCGTTCGGCCTCGAGGTCCGCGAGGCTCGTCTCGTCGATCTGGTAGCCGGAGCTCACCGCGTCAGAGTAGAACACGTTCCACTTCCAAACCGTTGGTCTCACGCACCGTGCCCCTGGTGCAATGGGGCATGACCGCGCTGGCCCGCCCCGATGTCCGCCTGTTCCCCAGCTGGGCCGCGACGGTCCGCGACTTCGGCTCGGAGACCATGCACGGCTCCGGTGTCTGGCACGGCGACGGCGGGGCCGTCGAGCTCACCGAGGAGGGCTGCGCCGCGTTCGTGGCGATGCTGCTGCCGTACGCCGACCCGGCGACCACCCTCCCCGAGGACCGTGTGCACAGCGACTACTACTGGATCACCGACGGCTCGGGCGCCGAGGAGGAGGTGGTCGGCTTCCTGGCGCTGCGCCACGCGCTCACCCCGTGGCTGCTCGAGGAGGGAGGGCACATCGGCTACTCGGTGCGACCCTCCCGCCGCGGGCAGGGACACGCCCGCCGGGCGCTGTCGCTCGCCCTGCGACGGGCCTTCGAGCTGGGCCTGGGCCGGGTGCTGCTCACCTGCGACGAGCCCAACGTGGCCTCCGCGCGCACCATCGAGCGCAACGGCGGGATCTACGAGGACACGCGCAACGGCAAGCGCCGCTATTGGATCGAGACGGCGGGCGAACCGGCTCTCAGTGGTTGACGAGCTCGGGCCGGAAGAACCTCAGCACCCGCATGAAGTCGTCGGCGTCGACCATCGTCGAGTCCACCGCGAACGGCGTCATGCCGCGACGCGGGAACAGGACCTTCCACCCGTGCCGGCCCGGACGGCCCCGCACCTCGACCTGGGTGTAGGGGCTCGCGAGGTCGAAGACGAACCGCTCGCCCTGCCGGACCACCTCGAGCTGGCCCTGGTGGACCTGGAGCTTCGTCGGCGCGGCCCCCGCCCGGATCGCCCACAGCATGGCGGTCGCCAGGACCACGATCGCGGCGAGTCCCATCGACGCGGTGTCCTGGGTGTCGTAGGCAGCCTTCGCGAAGTACGCCGACACCACCAGGCCGACCAGCAGAGCGATCGTGAGGAGCCGGCGTGAGTTCTTCTTCTGCTTGAAGGTGTAAAGGCCGGGCATCTCGGCCGCCACCTGGTCGTGCTTCGAGACCTTCTTGGGCGCCTTCTCCGGCGCCTTCTCCGGCGCCGGCGCGGCCTCGGGCTCCGGTGGTGCGGCAACCGCCACCGCGGCCGCCACCGGCTCGGTGTCGGCAGCGAGCGGCGGGGCCGCCGGTGCGGCCGCACGCGCCGCGGCCTTGGCGGCGACCAGGTCGCGGGCCGCGTCGCCGGTGCCGGGCCCGCCCGGCTTGGGCGGCTTGAGTGTCTTAGGCGCCTTGGGCTTCTTGGACCTGGCCGGCTTCGCTTGCTTGCTCGGCCTGGCCTGCTTGGCCTGCTTGGCGGGCTTGGCCGGCTTGGGCTGGCGGTGCAGCAGGAACGCGAGGCGGGACTCGGGGTCGCCCGGTGGCTCGTCGTCGCTCTCAGGGGTCGCGACCGCCTCCGGCTCCGGCTCGGGCTCGGGCTCGGGTTCGACGACAGCGACGGGCTCGGGCTCGGGCTCGACCGCGGCTGCGACGGCCTCCGGCTCCGGCTCGGCCTCCTTGGCCGGCCTGGGCTGGCGGCGCAGCAGGGACCCGAGGCGGGACTCCTGGTTCGCCGGCGGCGCGTCGTCGCTCTCGAGGGCCGCGATCACCTCCGGCTCCGGCTCGGGCTCGACGACGGCGACGGGCTCGGGCTCCACGACGACTGCGATGGGCTCCGGCTCCGGCTCCGGCTCGACAACGGCAACCGGCTCGGGCTCGGGCTCGACGACGGTGATGGGAGCGACGGTCTGCTCCGGCTCCGCTTCGGCCACCACGGACTCGGCCACCACCGGCTCGAGCTCCTGCTCGGGCTGGGGCGCGAGGTGCTGCTGCGGCGCGGGCTCGGGTGCGACGTACCGCTCCGGCTCGGGCTGGGGCGCGACGGTCTGCTCCGGCTCGGCCTCGGCCACCACCGACTCGGCCACCACCGGCTCGGCCACCACCGGCTCGGCCACCACCGGCTCGGCCACCACCGGCTCGGCCACCACCGGCTCAGCCACCACCGGCTCAGCCACCACCGGCTCGGCCACCCCTGACTCGGGGACGACCGGCTCGGCGAGGATCTGCTCGGGCTCCGGCTCCGAGGCGTGCTTGGGTCGCGGCACATCGATGAAGGCGCGCACCGGGGTCGGTGCCGGCGCCACCTCCTCCGGCTCGAGGTCACGGGGGACGACCACCGGCTCGACGGCCTCCATTGCGGCGGGTGTCTCGGTGCCGGGTGTGTCGGTGCCGGGTGTGTCGGCGTGGCGCGCCGTCTGGTGCTCCGGCACGGCGGCGCGGATGGTCTCCTCGATCGAGCGTGCCGCGAACGGGGACGGCGCCGGCGACCGAGTGGGCAGCGGGGGCGCCTGGGTGGTGACCGGGCGACCGGGCTGCGCGGGTGCCGGGGCCACCTCCGTCTTCCCGGTGGGCTCCTTCGGGTCGACGAAGCGGGCCTTGAGCCGCTGGAACCGACTCGGCTGATCCAGCGGGTTGACCCGGGGCTCGGACTTCTTGCGCACCGAGCGCACCACGATCGGCTCCCAGCCCGAGGGCGGCTCGGGGTTGAGCTCGTTCGAGCCCGAGCCCGAACGCGGTTGGGCGTTGGGGGACGGCCGGCGCACGCCGAAGGTCGAGGGCGCCTGGAGCCGGTTTCCGATCAGCGGGTCGTTCTGGACCGCTGACGAGGCGACCGCCGCCGCGGGCATGCGGCGCGAGGCGCGCGGGGGCGGGTTGTGGTCCGTGGTGCCCTGGGCCGACCCGGTCTCGTCACCGTCCGTGCCCTGCTGCTCGTGGTGGGCGAGCCAGCGGCCGAAAAGGTCGTCGGACTGGGCGTCCTGGGGCTGGGGGTCGGCAGCCATGTCAAGCAAGGTACGTCGCGATGCGGCTCCGCGTGACCGCTTTGCCGAAGGTCGTGCGCGGCGCGTGCAGCCTGCATAGCTTGCGGTGATGTGTTCTCATGAGTGGCGGGTGAGACTGAAGTGACTTCTGACGACGACTCGGGCGCGCCACGCCCCCGGCGACGACAAGTGCTGCGTGCCGCCACCATGACCGTCCTCGGTGCCGGGGTCGTGACGGGGACCGGCGCGGGGATCCTGCGCGCGCTCAACTCCGAGGACGGCAGCGGTGAGGGGCGGCTCCTGCTGCAGACCGACGCAACCTCCGGTGTCGGCATCCTCGAGAAGCCGCTGAAGGAGCTCGGCCTGGCGCGGGTCGGCGCCAACCACTGGCAGACGCCGGTCCTCAACACCGCGCTGGTGACCATGGCCGGGTTCACGTGGCGAGACGGCGTACGCCCGCCGAAGATCCTGGTGCGGTTCCGGTCCAAGGGTGGCTGGTCGCTGTGGCGGCCGGCGCCGCTGCTGCGCGACCTTCCCGACCCGGCCTCGGGTGAGGGCATCGGCAAGGCCGGCACCTCGCCGTTGTTCGTCGAGGAGTCGGACGGCGTCCAGGTCCAGGTGTCGGGCTCGCTCCCACCCGAGCTGAGCATCACGCTGATCCATGCCGCACAGCTGGCCGGCGACGCGCGCCTGGTCGCCGGGACGACGTCGCGCTCGGGGCTGCGCGCGGCCCCGGTCAACGTGCCGGTTCCCCTGGTCTACACGCGCGCCCAGTGGGGCGCCAACGAGAGCTGGCGCGACGGTCCGCCGCGCTACAACAACACGATCCTGCAGGCGCACATCCACCACAGCGCGTCTGGCAACGGCTACTCACAGGCCGAGGTGCCCGCCCTGATCAGGAGCTTCTACAAGTACCACACGCACAGCCTCGGCTGGTCCGACATCGCCTACAACTTCCTCGTCGACTCCTTCGGGTCGATCTGGGAAGGCCGGTACGGCGGCATCGACAAGCCGGTCCGCGGCGCGCACACCCTCGGCTTCAACGCCTCGTCGACCGGCATCTGCGTGATCGGCAACCTCGACACGGTCCAGCCCACCCAGGCCACCCTCGACGCGCTGCCCCAGATCGTCGCCTACAAGCTCGCGGCCTACGGACGCGACCCCATGGGCTGGACCGACGTCAAGTCCGAGGGGAGCGACAAGTTCCCGGCCGGCAAGGTCGTCACGCTGCCGGTGATCGACGGGCACCGCGACACCAACGACACCGCCTGCCCCGGCCGCAACCTCTACGCCCAGCTCGGCACCATCCGCGCCGCGACGGCCCGGGTGATCTCGGCCGCGACCCTCAAGCTCAAGACGCCGTTCAGGGTGAAGGGGCGGCCGATCCTCGGGCACACGCTCACCGCGCTCGACGGGAAGTTCAAGCCGCGTTCGGCCACCGTCTCCTACCAGTGGCTGCGCAACGGCGTAGCGATCGACGGCGCCGTCCTCGCGTCCTACGTCACGACCGCCGAGGACGTCGCCCAGGTGCTCGGCGTCGTGGTGAGCGGCAGCGTGCCCGGTGTCGAGCCGGTCAGCCAGACCATCACCCTGACCAAGCAGGTCCGCTCGATACCGGTGTGCCAGGTCCGCACCCAGCGCAAGCACGGCGGCAAGGTGATCGTGCACTTCGAGGTGACCGCTCCCGGGATCGCCGCGCCGGACGGCACCGTGGTCATCAAGGTCGGGTCGCGGCAGCGCACGGTCACCGTCAAGAAGGGCAAGGCGATCGCGCGGTTCCTCAAGGTCGACCCGGGTCGCTACCGCGTGCGCTGCCAGTACGCCGGCGGGACCCTGGTCGAGCCGGGCAAGGCGCGGGACTGGGTCCGGGTGCCGGGCAAGGGCCCGTTCGCGCGCTCCTGAGCCGGCGCACCCGGCCAGGAGGAGCAGCAGAGCCCGCTGGCCGTATCCCTGATGACGTCCGGCGGGCCGCTGCTCACGGCCACATGGGCCGCATCCCCACTCGAGCCGGCCACCCCCCGCGGACCGGCTCGAGGCCAAGGCTAGGCGACGTCAGGGCACGCATGACCCTCGCTGTTGCCACGCACGGGTAACAGTCCGCGGCCCAGGGACGGGTCAACCGGCGTCGGGGTCCTCCGGGTGACGACGCCGCTGGTCGAGGTCCCGCAGGAACTCGTCGTCGTCGTCGGGTGCCAACGGCCGGGACTGCGGCCGTGGCGCGGGGCGCCGGACCGGGCGCGCCACACCGCGGCGCTCGATCACCCGGATCAGGCAGTAGGTCGCCACGGCGAACAACACCACGACGAGCAGGACCTTCAGCACACCACCAGCGTAGGGCCTGACTCCCAATCCGGAGGCAGACCTCGGACTCCGGTGGTGACAAGGTGATGAGCGCCGGTCCGTAGTCTGTAGCCGTGAAGGAGTTCGTCGTCTACACCGGGCTGCGGCTGTTGCTGCTCCTCGCCACCTTCGGGATCGTGATCGGCGTCTGGCTGCTGGTGGCCGACCACGCGAACATCTTCGTGGCGATCATCATCGCCTTCGTGGTCAGCGGCGTCGCCTCCTACTACCTGCTCAACCGGCCGCGGCAGGCACTGGCCGACCGCGTCGAGGTGCGCGCGGCCCGCGCCGCGAAGGCCTTCGACGAGCTGAAGGCCAAGGAGGACCAGCCCTAGTCTCAGCGCTTGCGGTTCAGCTGGCGGTCGACGCGGGACTCGGACTGGCCGAGCAGCTTGGCCAGCAGCGGCACCCGGCGGCGCCACACGACGACTCCGACGACCACGATCGCCACGATGATCAAGAACGCGAGCATGCGACGAGAGTACGTCGGCCGGCCCAACCCGGCCCGGACGCGCGGCTAGCCGACGGCGAGGAGCGGCACGGCGACCAGCACCGCCCAGACCAGCTCGGCGAGGCCGGTCGACTGGAGCACCGGGACGAGCGCGGGCCCGACCGCGCCGGACATGACGGTCCGGACGCCGCGCAGCGCCGGCACCAGGAAGCCGAGCCCGAGCAGCGCCCACCAGCTGGTGGAGGCCGCGACGGCGACGCAGGCGACCGCGGCCGCGAGCACCAGGAGCAGGTAGAGGGCCCGGGTCCGGTCGGCGCCCAGCACGACCGCGAGCGTGCGCTTGCCGGCGACGGTGTCGGTCGGGATGTCGCGCAGGTTGTTGACCACGAGCAGGGCGCACGCGATCGCGCCGATGCCGACCGCGGCGTAGAGCGCCGGCAGCGCGAAGGACCCGGTCTGGACGTAGGTCGTGCCGACCACGGCGACGAGGCCGAAGAAGACGAAGACCATCACCTCGCCCAGGCCGAGGTAGCCGTAGGGGCGGGAGCCGCCGGTGTAGAACCACGCGGCCAGCACGCACGCCAGGCCGACCGCCACCAGCCACCAGGCCGTGGTGGCCGCGAGCACCAGCCCGGCGACCGCGGCCACGCCGAAGGCCAGGAAGGCCGCGCGCTTGACCGCCGCCGGCGTGGCGGCGCCGGAGCCGACCAGCCGCATCGGCCCGACCCGCTCGGCGTCGGTGCCGCGCACGCCGTCGGAGTAGTCGTTGGCGTAGTTGACCCCGACCTGGAGGGCCAGGCTCACCACGAGGGCGAGGAGCGCCTTCCACCAGACCGCGTGGTCGACGTACGCCGCGACGCCGGTGCCGGCGACGACCGGTGAGACCGCGGCGGGCAGCGTCCGTGGTCGCGCGCCGGCGACCCACTCACCAGCAGTGGCCACGACCGAGGATTCAAGCAGGCCGCGCCGATGCGGCGGCCCCCAGGGTTCGCCCTATCGTGCCTCGCGTGGACCTGCGCGGATCGACGGCCGAGGTCGTCGCCGCGCTCTCGCAATGGCTGCCCGGCTCCGACGACGAGCCCCTGGTGGTCGAGACGTCGGGCTCGACCGGCAAGCCCAAGCGCGTGGTCCTGTCCCGGCGGGCGGTGCTGTCGTCGGTGACTGCAACCGCCCGGCGGCTGGGCCGCGAGGGGCGCTGGCTGCTCGCTCTGCCCGCCGCCTATGTCGCGGGGGCACAGGTGGTCTGCCGGTCGGTGGCGGCCGGGGAGCCGCCGGTGCTGCTCGAGGAGCATCCCTCGCTGGCCGCGGCGGTCGAGGCCGGCCGGCCCACCTACCTCAGCCTGGTGCCGACCCAGCTGCACCGCATGCTGGACGACGCCGAGGACGTGGCGGCGCTGCGGTCGCTGCGCACCGTGCTGCTCGGCGGGGGCCCGATCGACCCGGCCCTGCTCACCCGGGCCCGCGCTGCCGGGGTCACCGTGGTGACGACGTACGGCTCCGCCGAGACCGCCGGTGGCTGCGTATACGACGGCGTGGCCCTCGACGACGTCGGCCTGGCCACCGAGGCGGACGGCCGGCTGCGGATCTCGGGGCCGATGCTGTTCGACCGGTACGACGGCGACGAGCGGCTCACCGGCGAGGTCCTGGTCGACGGCTGGTTCCGCACCGCGGACGCCGCGCGGATCGGCGAGGACGGCCGGCTGCAGGTCCTCGGCCGGCTCGACGACATGGTGGTCACCGGCGGGGTGAACGTGCCGGCCCCGGCCGTGGCCCGGAGGCTGCAGGAACACCCCGAGGTCCGGGCGGCCGAGGTGCTCGGGGTCGCAGACGTGGAGTGGGGGATGCGGCTGGTGGCCTTCGTGGTCGGCGACCTGACCCTGGCCGAGGCCCGCGAGTGGGTCGCGGAGCAGCACCCGCGGTCGTGGGCGCCGCGGCAGGTGGTCGTGCTCGAGTCGCTGCCGATGCTGGCCAACGGCAAGGTGGACCGGGTTCAGCTCGCGACGGTCGCCGCCTCGAGGTGAACCACGGCGGTCGCGACCTCGACCACGACCGGGTCGTGGGTGGCGACCACCACCGCGGAGCCCGGTGGGGGAGCAGCCACGGCGTCGAGGACGAGCGAGGTGTGCTCGGCGTCCTGGTGGGCCGTCGGCTCGTCCAACAGGGTCACCGCGGCCCGGGCGTGCAGGGCCCGGGCCACTCCGATCCGCTGGCGCTCGCCGAGCGACGTCTCGTTCGGGAACCGGTCGAGGAGATGGTCCACGGCCAGGGCGGCGGCCAGGGCGGGCACCTCGTCGGCGCGGTCGAGGGCCGCGACCGCGATGTTGTCGAGGACGGTCAGCGTGTCGATGAGGGCCAGCCGCTGAGGGACGAAGACGGTGCGCGCCGGCCGCTCGACGGTGCCCGAGCTGGGCCGGTCCCAGCCCGCCAGGATCGAGACCAGCGTGCTCTTCCCGGTGCCGGACGGACCGGTGACGGCGAGGACGTCGCCCGCAGCCAGCGTCAGGGAGGTCGGCCGGAGCGCGAGCACGGCGCGGCCGCGCACGTCGTAGGACCTGGTCACCTCGCGGGCCGTCAGGAGGATCTCACTCATCGCCGGCGTCCTGGTCGTCGGGTGGCGGGTGGAGCACGACCCGGCCGTCCTCGACCTCGATCGCGACCCGGCTGGTCGGGAAGAGCAGCCGTGCCTCCGGCGGCAGCTGCAGCCGGCCGCTGGCGTCGATGACGCCCAGCCGGGTGGCGGCCCGGACGTCGTGCTCGGTGGTCAGCACGCCGTGGTCGAGGTGGAGCAGCCGGTCGGCCTCCTGGGTGATCCGCGGGTCGTGGGTGGTGTAGACGACGGTCGCCCCGTCGGACTCGGCACTTCGGCGCAGCCGGTCGAGGACCTGCCCGGCACGCTCGTCGTCGAGGTGCGCGGTCGGCTCGTCGGCCACCAGCAGCGAGCGGCCCGACGCCATGGCCATCAGGAGCGCCAGCCGCTGCTGCTCGCCGCCGGACAGCTGGTCGACCCGGTGCCGGGCCTGCTCGGTCAACCCCAGGGAGCCGAGCACCTCGTCCGCGTCGCCGGCACCGGCCATGCCGATGTGGTCGGCGGCGGTGAGGTGCTCGACCAGGTTGCTGCGCGGCCGCTGGTGCACGAAGGCGACGTTGCGGTGCCGCCACCGGCGCAGCCGGGTCGCGCTCAGGTCGCTCACCACCGTCGAGCCGTGCGTGATGGTGCCGGCCGAGGGCCGGTCGAGCCCGGCCAGCAGCCGGATCAGCGTGCTCTTCCCACTGCCGGAGGGCCCCAGGACGGCGGTGAGGCTGCCCGGCTCGAGGACCAGGTCGACCCCCCGGACCGCCTGCACCTCTTCGGTGAGGCCGCGATAGACCCGCACCAGCTGGCTGGCGGTGACGACGGCGTCCGTGTGTCCCGTCATGCCCTGTCCTGTCACGTCGCGCTCACTCATCGTGCAGCAGCTCGTTGACGGATCGGGTCCGGCCCAGCCATCTCTCGGCGGCGCCACCGACGAGGGTGAGCACCAGGGCCACGGCCGCGAAGCACACCCCGGCCACCACCAGCTGTCCGGTGCCGGTGACGACCAGCGCCGGCTGGAGGCTCGGCTCGGGGTCGAGCCGGGTGGCCAGCGACGCGGTGACGGCGTACGCCGCGACCCCGCCCGCGACCGCACCCAGCAGCGCGACGACCGAGAGCGCCGCCGCGGCGGCCCGTGAGACCAGCCGGCGGGGGTGGCCGAGGTCGGCCAGCGTCCGGTCCTGGAGCCGGCGCTGCTCGCGGTCGCGCCGCTGCAGGCCGGCTAGCACGAGCAGGCCGAGCAGCAGCGCCAGCGCCGTGAACGCCTGCAGGTAGCCGGTCACCCACGACCGTGCCACGAGGGTCGCGTGGCTGGCCCGCATCCCGTCGGCGGTCGACTCGAGCTTCACGGTGAGCCCGGCATCCTTCGCGGCACGGGTCACGGTGTCGGCGTCGCGGGCGCTCCACAGCTCCGCCTCAAGGCTGTCGACCGCCCCGGGCGGGGCCAGCGCGAGCAGCGCCTGCTGGTCGACCACGAGGACGGTCTGCCAGCGACCGGAGCCGGCGAAGCCGGAGATCCGGTCGACGACGCGGTAGGGCACCGACCAGTCGGTGCCGCGGGACAGGGTCCCGGAGGGCGGGACGTGGGCGTCGCTGCCCGCGAGCACGACGGGGACCGCCTCCGCGCCGGGTGCCGCGTGGAGCTCGCGGGTCAGGTCGGACAGGTCCCGGCCGGCGAAGCGTGGCGACCACAGCGCGGCGGAGGCGAAGGTGGAGGCATCCACCACCGACAGGCGGTCGCCGGTGAAGGTGCCGATCCGCGGCACGGTGTGCAGCACCACGGTCGAGTCGCCGAGGCCGGCGGCCACGGTCTTCGCTGCGGTCGGGTCGTCGACCGCGAACACGCTGTTGGCGCCGACCTGGGTCGCCACCTTGTCGGTGGTTGCGTCGTCCGCGGAGGCGTGGAAGAGAAGTCCGTAGCCGGCCGCACCGAAGGCGACCGTGGCGGCGAGGAAAGCGGTGGCCGAGGCCGGGTCGCGGGCCAGCCGGGCCACCACCATTCGGGGGCCGAGCCGGTGCGGGAGCCACCGCCTGGCCAGCCGGGCCAGCAGGACGGTGGCGGCCGCCGACACCACGATGGCTACGGCACCGACCGCGGCGAGCGGGAAGGCGGCCGTCACGGCGTCGAACTCCCGGCCCCCGCGGTAGGCGCTGACGGCCCCGACGGCGGCCAGGGCCAGCACGGCACTGCGCCACGGGATCCGGCGGGCCGCGAGGACGGCCCTACCCGACGCCCGGCGGTGGCGCGCGAACGCGTCGGTGGCGGAGGCGACCGCGACCGTCGCGAGCACCACCGCACCGATCAGCACCGCGTCCCCGGTCTGCGGGGCCACACCGTCCGGGCCGACGATCGCGGCGACGAAGAGCGGGCTGGCCCACCACCCGGCCAGCAGCCCCGCCACCACCGGGACCACCGCGCCGGCCACGCTGAGCGTGGTCAGCTCCAGCGACGAGCGGCCCTGCTCGACGAGGACCTGGCGCTCGCCGCCCCGGCGGATGAGCAGGGCGACGGCGGCCAGCGCCACGACCAGCCAGGACAGCCCGACGGCGAGGACCCGGACCGCGCTCACGCCCTGGTCGGTGGCCCGCAGGCCGCCGCGAGCCTGCACGACCATGGACGAGAGCCCCGTCGAGACGGTGACCGGGTTGCTGCCGCGGTGCCTGACCTTCCTGTTCAGCTCGGAGCTGTGGTCCTTGAGCTCGTCGCGCAGCGCGGCGCCGGACTCGTAGAGCCGGTTGAGGTCCTGGATCCGGGCCGGGTCCGCATCAGGAGCCACGTCCCAGGTCACCAGCGACAGCTCGCGGATGCCCGCCACGATGGTCCGGTAGGTCCCGGTGTCCGCGACCACGAGCGGCAGCTGCGGGGTGGTCGGCACCAGGTGGCCGGGCCAGACGGGCAGCTCGTCGACCAGCAGGTGCCAGAGCCCGGTGCGGTCCCTCGGGACGCCGTCCGCGTCGGTGAGGTAGACGCCGGCCACGGTGGCCGTGGCCGGTGCCGGGTTCGCGCCGGGGCCGGCCAGCTGGAGGCCGACCTGGTCACCGGCCGCGAGGTGCAGCGGGGTGGCGACGGTGTCGGGGAGCCACAGCCCGCTGGCGCCGGGCTCCGGTGAGCCAGTAGCGGGGACCAGCGAGCCGAGCGCCCCCGTCGCGTCGAAGACCACGCCGGGGGTCCGCTCGCCGGTCGCCGGGTTGACGACGTACGGCGCGGGCTTGGTCCGCGGGTCGAGGTAGGCGACCGGCTGCCGGACCTCCTGGACCGGACCGCCCCCGGCCAGCCCGTCCATCGCCCGGGCGACGGCGTCCTCGACGCGCGGCGGCGACCCGTCCGCGACCGAGGCGCGCACCCGACCCTGCTCGTCGGCGGGGGCCGTCGCCGGCACCGCGTCGAGCTGGTCGTGCGCGAGCGCGATGTCCGCGGCATCGAGGAACGTGCGCCCCGAGAGCACCGACACCGCGAGCGCCGCTGTGCCCAGTGCCAGCGCGACGGCGTAGGCCGGGTAGTGCCGGATGACCACCCAGAGGCTGCCGCGACGCACCGGGTCGCGGAGCAGCCTCATGCACGGATCATGACTCAGATGGCAGGCCCAGGGGCTCGCACCCGCCGCGGAACTAGGTTGGGTCCGTGACCGAGACCCGGGTGTTCGCGATCCCGCTGCGGACCCGGTTCCGCGGCATCACGGTGCGCGAGGGGATGCTCATCAGGGGCGAGGCCGGCTGGGGTGAGTGGAGCCCGTTCCTCGAGTACGACCCGGCGGTGGCCCAGCCCTGGCTCCGCTGCGCCGAGGAGGCCGCGGCCGGTGACTGGCCCGAACCGCTGCGGACCGAGATCCCGGTCAACGTGACTGTCCCCGCGGTGGGACCCGAGGAGGCGCACCGGATCGTGCGCGACGGCGGCGGGTGCACGACCGCCAAGGTGAAGGTGGCCGAGCCCGGCCAGTCGGCGGCAGACGACCGCGCCCGGCTCGAGGCCGTCCGCGACGCGCTGGGTCCGTCCGGTCGGGTGCGCGTGGACGCCAACGGCGCCTGGTCGGTCGACGACGCGGTGCCGGCGATCAAGGCGCTGGACACCGCCGCCGCGGGGCTGGAGTACGTCGAGCAGCCCTGCGCGACGGTCGAGGAGCTCGCCGCGGTCCGCCGATCGGTCGACGTCCCGATCGCCGCCGACGAGTCGATCCGGCGGGCCGCCGACCCCTACCGGGTCCGCGACCTGGAGGCGGCGGACGTCGCGGTGCTCAAGGTGCAGCCGCTGGGCGGCGTGCGCGCCTGCCTGCGGATCGCCGAGGACATCGGGCTGCCGGTCGTGGTGTCGTCCGCCCTGGAGACCTCGGTCGGGATCGCGGCCGGGCTGGCGCTGGCGGCCGCGCTGCCGGAGCTGCCGTATGCGTGCGGACTGGCCACCGTGAAGCTGCTGACCGCCGACGTCGTGGCCCGGCCCCTCCGGCCCGTGGACGGGGTGCTTCCTGTCGGGGCGCCGCTCGTGGACCCGCATGCCCTCGACCTGCTCACAGCGACCGCGGACCGGGTCGCGCGCTGGGAGGTCAGGCTGGCCGAGGTGCGCGGGCTGTGAGCGCCACGGACACCGCCCGCTCGGTCATCACCGCGCTGGTCGCGGCCGGCGTGCGCGAGGTCGTGCTGGCACCGGGCTCGCGGAACGCCCCGCTCGCCTTCGCGGCGTACGACGCCGCAGAGGCCGGGTGGTTCCGGCTGCACACGCGGATCGACGAGCGCACCGCCGGGTTCCTCGCGTTGGGGCTGACGAAGACCGGCTCGCGCGCGGCGGTTGTCTGCACATCGGGAACCGCGGTCGCCAACCTCCACCCGGCGGTGTTGGAGGCCCACCACGCACACGTCCCGCTGGTGGTCGTCACCGCGGACCGCCCGGCTCGGCTGCGCGGCACCGACGCGAACCAGACCACTGACCAGGTCGGGGTCTTCGGACGGCTGGTCGCGACCACGGATCTCGATGTCGACGGACCCGTGGAGCCGATCGGGCGCGGTCTGCTCCACCTCAACGTGCAGCTCGACGACCCGCTCGTGCCTCCCGATCGCTGGCAGCCCGGAGAGCTCCGCCGGAAGACCAGCCACCGGTTCAGGTCGGGGCCGGCGTCGTCGTTCATGCTGCCGCTGGGTCCCCGCACCGTCGTGGTGGCCGGCGACGACGCCGGCCCGGAGGCGCGTGCCCTCGCCCGCTCCGCGGGCTGGCCGCTGCTCGCCGAGCCGACCAGTGGCGCGCGGACCGGGCCGGCCCTGCGGACCTACCGGCTGCTGCTCTCGACCGAGCTGGCCGACCAGGTCGAGCGGGTGGTCCTCTTCGGTCACCCGACGCTGTCCCGGCCGGTGCAGCGGCTGCTGTCGCGCCCCGACGTCGCGGTGTTCGACGCCGCCCCGTCGTGGACGCGCCCCTATGCCGTGACTCCGGTCGACCTCGACGTCGACGTCGATGACCTCGATGAGGTCGACGACCCGACATGGCTGGCCGCCTGGCAGGCGGCCGACGCGTCGGTGTCCCGCCAGCTCGACCGGCTGGTCGACGAGGCAGGGTTCACGGCGTACCACGTGGCCGATGCCGTGGCCCGGGCACTGCCACGGCAGGGCCTGCTGGTGGTGGGCGCCTCGAACCCGATCCGCGACCTCGACCTGATGGCGCCGTCCTACGAGATCGGCAGCCGCCGCAAGGTGATCGCCAACCGCGGCCTGTCGGGGATCGACGGCACGATCTCCACGGCGGTCGGGGCCGCCCTCGGGCGCGAGACCCAGGTGCGCAACCTCGCGCTGATGGGCGACGTGACCTTCCTCCACGACGCCAACGGCCTGGTCCTCGGCCCGGACGAGCCGCGTCCCGACCTCACGATCGTGGTCGCCAACGACGACGGTGGCTCGATCTTCGCCACCCTCGAGCAGGGCGCCGAGCAGTACGCACACGCCTACGAGCGGCTCTTCGGCACCCCGCACCACGTCGGCCTCGCCGCGCTCTGCCAGGCCACCCGCACCCCGCACTGGCGGATCGACTCCGCGGCCGAGCTCGACCACGCGCTGGCCAGCCCCAACGGCGGCATCGAGGTGGTCGAGGCGGTCGTGGACCGGTCCCGCCGCCGCGAGCTGGACCTGGCGATCCGCGCGCTGCGTCCCGACTGAGGCTCACCCGCCGGGGTGGGCATCGGCGGGCCGAGGCAGGAGGATGCTGCGCACACAACTACTTGGGGAGCCGGCATGTGGATACGTCTGGTTGGTGCAGGAACGGCAGCCGTCCTGGGTGGGGTGGGCGTGGTGGCGGTGCAACCCGCCGCGACGGCCGCGCCGCCCGACGTACCCGTCGGCCAGGTCTTCATGGTCAACCCGGTGCAGTCCTCGGGTGACGAGACCCTGGTCGACGCCAAGGACGCCGACTCGGCGGTGCCGGCGTCGGCCTATGCGTCGGTGCCGCTGCGGAACCTGGACGGCTCGGGGAAGCTGTCCGGCAAGTACGTCGTCGTCCGCTCGTCGACCGGCAAGCCAGCCGACGTGTCCAGCGGGTTCGTCTACACGCGCCACGCCGACCAGTTCGAGCAGGTGATGGCCTACTTCTGGGTCAACGAGGCCCAGGAGTACATCCAGTCGCTGGGCTTCGGCTCGGACCTGCGCAGCGTGCACGCCGACCAGCAGGCGGTCCGCGTCGGCCAGTGGGGCGCCGACAACTCCTTCTTCACCGACCAGCACGCGGAGATCCGCTACGGCAAGGGTGGGGTGGACGACGCCGAGGACGCCGAGGTGATCGTGCACGAGTACGGCCACTCGGTGCACGCATCGCAGGTGCCGGGCTTCGGGACCTCGGAGGAGGCCGGATCGATCGGTGAGGCATTCGGCGACTACCTGGCCGTCAGCGTGGGGCTGGCCGCCGATGCCCGCTACGGCTGGCCGATCCACACCTCGCCGGCCTGCGTCGCGGACTGGGACTCGGTGAGCTACACGGCCGGTCCTGTCCACTGCCTGCGCACGGTCGACGGCGACAAGACCTACGCTGACAAGGTCGGCGAGGTGCACGCCGACGGCGAGATCTGGTCACGGGCGCTCTGGGACATCCGCACCGCGCTGGGCGACCGGACCGCGAACCGCATCATCATCAACGCGCAGTTCCGCTTCGCGCCCGACACGTCCTTCCACGACGCGGCGCTCGCGACGATCGACACCGCGCAGCAGATGTACGGCTCCGCCGAGGCCAACGCGGTCCGGGCCGCCTTCCAGGCCCGGGAGATACCGGGGATCTAGTGTCCCGCGTTGGAAGTACGGTGCCTAAGTCCGTGCTCCGAGTGCGTGCATCGCAAGGCGCCGGAGCGACGCTCTACCTCTTCGTCCAGCGAGCGACGGCAACGCCGCGAGGTGCGCGCTCGGGGTGCGGAATTAGG
>NZ_DASUFR010000100.1:0-10067 GCF_036274455.1 Nocardioides sp.
TCAGGCCGGCCGAGGCCGGCCCTCGGTCGGTCCCGTGGCCGGGCAGCTCCCAGGCGGCGACGTCGAGCTCGTCGCGCAGCAGCGCGGCGCACGCGCCCCAGCACGCGTCAGCCGAGGTGCCGAGGGACGGGCCGAGCACCAGGGTGGTCACAGCCAGGTCCCCATCGCGTCGCTGTGGACCTGCAGCCCTTCGAGCAGCTCGGTCATCTGGCCGGCGGCGACCGCGGTACGCCGGACGAGGAGCCGCAACGTGTCCCACTCCGCGTGCCAGGCGCCGTCGGCGCGCTCGTCGACCTGATCGGCGGCTGCCACGTGCAGCGTCGCTGCCAGCATCGGAGTCGTGAGCGCCGCCCGGCGGATCAGCACGGACAGCACCGGGTTGTGCTTGTGCGGCATCGAGGACGAGCCGCCGCCGACGCCCTCGGAGAGCTCACCGGTCCGGCTGAGCTCCAAGACGTCCCGCGCGATCCGTCCGTAGGCATCAGTGAGCGAGACGAGGACGTCCCCGGCCCGGGTGATGGTGCGACGGGTGGTGTGCCAAGGTTCGTCGTTCGAGAGACCGAGCCGCTCGGCGAGCACGTTCCGACCACGGCGGTCGGTGCCGACCGGGCCCCCCTTCTGGACCGGGAAGTCGAGGCTGTCTAGGTCGGCGACGCCGTCGATCAGTCCGTGCCGCCACGTGGCCAGCTTGTCGCCAAAGGTGATCGGCTGAGCGGGCTGGGTCAGGGTGCGGCCCATCATCGGGGTGGTACCGACCTCGTCGATCAACGTCTCGATGCGCGCGATCTGCGCGCGGCCCACGGTCCGGAGCTTTGCGACGGAATCGCGCAGCATCAGCACGAGAGCGGTGTCGAGCACGTCCTGGCTGGTCAGCCCATCGTGCAGCGCCACGTCGGGATTGGCCTTCCGCAGCGCCTCGACGAGCGGGATCACGGGGTTGCCGCCGGACTCGGCGTCGAGCTCGCCGCCGGGGTCGGACAGCTCGGTGTCCGCCCAGGCCGCTTCGACGCGGACCATGGCGGCCCGGAACGCCGACTCTGTGAACAGGTCACCGGCGCGCCGCTCGCCGGGCCAGAAGAGCTCCGGCATCAGCGCTTGTGGCGCGGGTAGCTCAGGAAGACGGTCTCGCGGTCGCCCTGCAGGTGCACGTCGAACACGAAGCCAGTCTCGTCCCCGGTGGTGAGCAGCGTCGAGCGGCGGTCCGTGTCGACGGTCGCCAGGAACGGGTCGCCGGCGGCATCGGGGAGGTAGGCACGGGTGAAGAGCCGGTTGAGCAGCCCGCGCGCGAGGACGGTGAGCGCGAAGAACGACGTGCCCGGCACGATGGTCGTGAACGAGTAGTGTCCGGTGCGGTCGGTCGACGCCCGGCCCCAGCCGGTGAAGGTGTGGCCGTCGCGGCGCAGCGAGCCGGGCTCCTGCACGACGTTCCCCTCGGCGTCGGCCTGCCAGAGCTCGAGGATGGCGTCCGGGACCGGGGCACCGTCGCCGTCGAGGACCCGACCGTGCAGCCGCACCGAGCCCGCAGACCCGGGTGGGACCAGGTGCTCGTCGTCAGGGAACGGCAGCGCGTAGCCGAAGAACGGCCCGACGGTCTGGCCCGCCGTGGGGTCGAGCTCGGTCACACGTCCTCCATCGGGGTCCGGTGCGGGCCGGTGAGCACGACGTCCCAGCGGTAGCCCATCAGCAGCTCGGGCTTGGTGAGGTCGTGGTCGTAGGTCGCGACCAGCCGCTCCCGGGCCGTCGGGTCCACGACCGACTGGAGGATCGGGTCGAGCGCGAACAGCGGGTCGCCGGGGAAGTACATCTGGGTCACCAACCGCTGGGTGAGCTCGGTGCCGAAGAGGGAGAAGTGGATGTGCGCCGGCCGCCAGGCGTTGCGGTGGTTGCGCCAAGGGTAGGGACCGGGCTTGATCGTGGTGAACCGGTAGACGCCGACTGCGTCGGTCAGGCAGCGGCCCGAGCCGGTGAAGTTCGGGTCGAGCGGAGCCGGGTGCTGGTCGCGCTGGTGGATGTAGCGACCGGCCGCATTGGCCTGCCACACCTCCACCAGCTGGCCGCGCACCGGGCGCCCGTCACCGTCGAGCACCCGGCCGGTGACCACGATCCGCTCGCCCAGCGGGTCGCCGCGGTGCTGGATGGTGAGGTCCGCCTCCAGCGGGTCGACGTCCCGCTCGCCGAAGACCGGCGCCCACAGCTCGACGCCCTCGGGGTCGGCCTGGTGCGGCGCCTTGGTGGGGTGGCGCAGCAGGCTCGACCGGTACGGCGGGTAGTCCAGACGGGGCTGGGTCTCCGGCACGCCGTCCCAGGCCTGGGCGATCGCCCCGATCTCCTCCGAGATCGCGGCCTGGGTCGCCTCGGCGGCATCCGAACCGAGCGTCACCCGCACCACGGTAGGGCTGCTGCCGGGACAGCCCACGGCGGGTCGTTCCGACCAGTGGAAGGCCGGCGGCTTGGAGACTCGCTCAGCGCTCGACCATCCGGCCCAGCCCGTCGAGGACCAGCCCGAGCCCGAACTCGAACTCGTCGGCGAAGTCGTAGCCCGGCTGCAGGGCGTGCTGCTCGGCGAACTCGGCCAGGTGCGGGTACGCCCCCGCCATCGCAGCCATGATCGACTCGGCGACCTCGGCCGCACTGTCGGGACCCTCGAACGGCAGCGAGGACAGCTGGACCGCGAAGCCGTAGGTGAAGGCGTCGAGCACGGCGTACGCGTGCGCCGTCTCCACGATCGAGAAGCCGCCCGCCCGCAGCGCAGCGATCGTCGCGTCGTGGTGCGCGAGTGTGGCCGGCCCCGGGGTGGTCCGCGACTCCAGCAGCCCGATCGACCACGGGTGCCGGCGCAGCACCTCGATGGCCGAGCGCGCCCGCCGGGTCATCTCCGCCCGCCAGTCCCCGGTCGCCGCCGGCAGCTCGATCTCCGCGAAGACCAGGTCGACCAGGCCGTCGAGGATCTCGCCCTTGTTCGCGACGTAGTGGTACATCGACATCGGCTTCGTCCCGAGCTGTTGCGCGAGGGACCGGATGGTCAGCCGGTCCAGCCCACCGTCGTCGGCGACGGCCAGCGCGGCACGCAGGATGCGGTCGCGGCTCAGCGGCTCTCTGGACATCTCGTACATTGTACGATAGCGTCTTCGTACTTAGTACGAACCACTCCTGCGAGGCTCCCATGACCAGAACCACCACGCTCCCGACGTCGACGACCACGATGCGTGCCGTCGTGCAGGACCGGTACGGCGACGCCGACGTCCTGCGACCGTCCGAACGCCCCGTGCCCCGCGTGCTCCGCCCCGACGAGGTGCTGGTGCGCGTGCACGCGGCGGGGCTGGACCGTGGCACGTGGCACCTGATGACCGGGACGCCGTACGCCGTGCGGCTGGTGACCGGGCTGCGCCGCCCGAGGCAGCCGGTCCCCGGCCTCGACCTGGCCGGCACCGTCGAGGCCGTCGGCGCGGCGGTGGCGAGGTTCGCCCCCGGTGACGAGGTCTACGGCATCGGCACCGGGACCTACGCCGAGTACGCCGTGGCCAAGGAGGGCAAGCTCGCACCGAAGCCCGCCGGCCTGAGCGATCAGGAGGCGGCGACCGTCGCGGTGTCGGGGCTCACCGCGCTCCAGTCGGTCACCGACATCGCCGGCGTGCGCGCCGGGCAGCGCGTCCTGGTCACCGGCGCCTCGGGGGGCGTCGGCAGCTACGCCGTGCAGATCGCGGTCGCCGCCGGCGCCGAGGTGACCGGCGTGTGCAGCGCCGCGAAGGCCGACCTGGTCCGCTCACTCGGGGCGGCGCACGTCCTCGACTACGCCCGCGACGACATCGCCGGGACCGGCGAGCGCTACGACGTCATCATCGACATCGCCGGCGACGTCCCGCTCCCCCGGCTGCGCCGCGCGCTGGCCCCGTCCGGCACCGCGGTGCTGGTGGGCTCGGAGAACGCCGGCCGGATCACCGGGATGAGCCGGCAGCTGCTCGGCCTGGTCGTCTCCGTGTTCTCCCGGCAACGGCTGACCATGCGGGTGCCGCGGGAGCGGGCCGCCGACCTCGAGCGGCTCAGCGCACTCATCGAGGCCGGCCGGGTCACGCCCAGCGTGGGCGCGACCTACCCGCTCGCCGACGCGGCCGAGGCGATGCGGGACCTCGTCGCCGGGCGGGTGCGCGGCAAGGTCGCGATCGTGGTCACCTAGGAGTCTCAGAACGCGTCTGCTCGGCGCAGCGGCTTCGGCCGTCCGTCGGGGTCGTGGAGCCAGAGGTACGCCGGCAGGGCCAGCGTCCGCGCCAGCCTGCCGAGCCGCGGCGGATCCAGCCGACGGAGCCGGCCGGGCGGACGTGGCCCGACCCGGCCGCTCGCGTGCCAGGCGTCCAGCGCGGCCGCGCACTCGGCGTACGCCCGGAACATGCCGGCCGGGTCGAGGAGGTCGTCGGTCGACCGGCCCGGTTCCCGGTCGAGGTGCTCGACCGCGAGGGTCAGCCGGAGAGACCTGGCGAACTCACCCTCGGTGTCGATCACCACGGCGGAGAGCTCCGAGTCGTGGGTCCACGACCGCCGGTTGAAGTTGTCGGACCCGATGGTCGTCCAGGTGTCGTCGACGACGCAGGCCTTGGCGTGCACGTAGACCGGGGTGCCGACGTGGTTCTCGATGCCGTAGACGGCGACCCGGTCCGGTGCTGCCTCGGCCATGCCGGCCATCGCGCGGCTGCGGCCCACCAGCTGCGCGGTGCGGTTGAGGCCCTCGACGTCGGGGTGCATCGGCACCACCGCGATGACGTGCAGCTCGGGGTTGGCGCGCAGCGCCTCGGTGAGGACGCCGCCGACATGGTCGCCCCAGAGGTACTGGTCCTCGACGTAGACGAGGCGGCGCGCCCGCTGGACCGCCTTGGTATAGCCGCGGGCGACGCTCCGCTCGCCGCCCCGGGCGAAGTCGTAGTCGCGGCCCCGGCGCAGGTTCGGGTAGGTGCGCAGCAGCTGGACGACGTGGTGGCCACCGGGAACCCGTGGCGGCGGGGGCGCCTGGTCGGGCAGCGGGTCGGGCCGGGTGTCGAGGCCGCGGAGCCGGTCGCGGACCAGGAGGACCGGGCTCCGGCGCAGCGTGGTCGGGTCCTCCCAGCGCTCCCGGAACACGGTCTCGACGTCGTGGACGGCCGGACCGCGGATCGCGGCCTGGATGTCGTGCCACGGCGGCGTGTCGCCGTACTCCCTCGCCAGGTTCTCCTGGGGCTGCGGGTCACCGCCGTGGTCGGCGTCGTCGCGCCGGGAGTGGCACAGGTCGATGCCACCGACGTAGGCGATGTCGCGGGACGGGTCGTCGCCGTGCCGGATCACCACCATCTTCTGGTGGTGCGAGCCGCCGGTGCGCACCCGCATGTCGAGGATCGCCTCCACGCCACGACGCTGGAGGACCCGGCCGAGGTGCAGGTTCTCGTCCGCGGTGAACCCCGCGGCCTGCACGTGCGAGCGCCACACCAGCCCCCGGACGTCGACGCCCCGCTCGTCGGCGCGGCCGAGCACCTCGGCGACCTCGCTGCCCGGCTCGCCGGTGAGTCGTTCGTCGGCGTCGCCCTGCCAGTCGGTGAAGTGCACCAGGTCTCCGGCCCGGGTGGCCTCGAGCCGCTCGAACAGCTCGGCGTAGTAGGTCGAGCCGTGGACCAGCGCTCGGACCTCGTTGCCCTCCGACCACGCCTGCTCGCCCGGGTGCGCGTCGTCGAGCCGGGTCGCCGGGTTGCCTCGCTCCGAGACGGACAGCAGCCAGTCGGTGAGGTCGGGCACCCACGACCGGTACCCGTCCCCAGGGCTGCGGGCCGCCGTGCGCGCGTTCCGGTCAGTGGAAGACCGGGTGGAAGACTGGGCGCGTGGCCGGCAACGTCTCAGCTCCCGGTGCCACGGTCACCAGCCGGGCGCTGGCGCTGGTCGGCTCCTTCGACGAGGACCACCGGCGGCTCACCCTCACCGAGCTCGCGGGCCGGGCCGGGCTACCGCTCCCCACCGCGCACCGGCTGGTGGGGGAGCTGGTGCGGTGGGGAGCGCTGGCCCGGACCTCGACCGGCGACTACGTGATCGGCCGGCGGCTCTGGGACCTCGGACTCCTGGCGCCGCACAACTCCGGACTGGTCGAGCTCGCGTCGCCGTACCTCCACGACCTGTACGGCGCCACCCTGGCCACGGTCCACCTCGCCGTGCGCGAGGGCACGGAGGTCCTGTACGTCGACCGGCTGCGCGGCAGCACCTCCGTCCCGATCGTCAGCACCGTCGGCAGCCGGCTGCCGATGCACGCGACCGGCGTCGGCAAGGTGCTGCTGGCCTTCGCACCACCGGACGTCCAGCGCGCCGCGCTCGCCGACCTGACCCGGATCACGCCGTACACGATCACCCAGCCCGGGACCCTCCGGCGTCAGCTCGCAGCGGTCCGGCGCGACGACTACTCGA
Source organism: Nocardioides sp. (assembly GCF_036274455.1). Lineage (GTDB taxonomy): Bacteria > Actinomycetota > Actinomycetes > Propionibacteriales > Nocardioidaceae > Nocardioides. The sequence goes on from NZ_DASUFR010000100.1 coordinate 6,412, forward strand.
CCACCGTCGAGGAGATGAGCCTCGGTGCCTGCTCGGTCGGCGTCCCCGTGCGGAGAGGGGACGACGTGGTCGCCGCGCTCGGCATCGTGGTGCCCAGCCTCGAGCGGGACCGGGCCAGGCTCGTCTCCGCCCTCCACGTCGCCGCCCACGGCATCGGCCGTGAGCTCGCGAGGGCGCGGTCGGAGTAGGTGCGGGGGGTGGCGCCATGGCGCCGATGGGAGTAGGCAGGGGATCAACCGGCGGCGCCGGTCTGGGCGCTGCCCCGTCCCAGAGAGGAGTGCGCCGTGTTCGCACGTTCCACCACGTTCCACGGGATGCCCGGCAACATCGACGCCGGCATCAGGTTCATCAAGGACGAGGCCGGGCCGATGCTCGAGCAGATCGAGGGCTGTCGCGGCCTCTCGATGCTGGTCGACCGCGACACCGGGCAGTGCATCGCCACCAGCTCCTGGGACGACGAGGCGGCCATGCGCGCCAGCGATGCGCAGCTGCGCCCGCTCCGCGACCGCGGGCGGGACATCCTCGGCGGGTCCATGCAGGTCGACGAGTGGGAGATCGCCGTCATGCACCGCACCCACCACGGCGAGTGCTGCCGCGTCAGCTGGCTGCAGGGCGACATCGACGCGATGACGGAGACGGTTCGCCTCGGGATCCTCCCGATGATCGAGCAGACCGACGGGTTCTGCAGCGCCAGCCTGCTCGTCAACCGGTCGACCGGCCTCGGCTGTGCCACCACGGCCTGGGAGAGCCGCGAGGCGATGGAGGCCAGCCGTGCATCGGCCGACGACATGCGCGCCCGGACCGCGAGTGACGCGGGCGGCGAGGTCGTCGAGGTGCGCGAGTACGAGCTGGCCTACGCGCACCTGCACGTTCCTGAGATGGCGTGAGCCGTCGGAGGAGGTGAGCTTGGTCGCCTGATCGGTCGCGGCGCTTCCGGATCAGAACCTCACGTACGCACTGCCACCCAGAGCTCCTCGGCGGGCCATCGGGTCGCCCAGTCCTTCGACACGATCTCGTAGAAGGAGTGGTCGTCACCCTCTGGCGGGGCGTAGATCTCGTGCAGCGCCGCGACCGCGAAGCCGGACCCATTCAGCAGCCGCACCCAGTCCCCGTGCGAGGGATGGAACTCGACCCCTCCACCGGGCCAGCGCACGCGGTACGCCTCCCGCTGACCACGCAGCAGGCGGTCGCCCGCAAACCCTTCCTCGAGCGGGACGCACAGCGCCGACAGGTGGCTGTTCGTCATGAAGACCAGACGTCCTCCCGGTCGTAGCAGGCGAGCTGCTTCGGGCAGCCACAGCTCGGGGTCGCACCACTGGGCGGCTCCGTGCTCACTCACCACGAGGTCGTACCGTCCGCTGGCCAAGGGGACCCGCTCCCCGTCCGCCTGGACCAGAGGGAACGCCGGTCCGACCTGGGCCTGCATCCGGCGCGCGGTCATCAGCTGCTCGTGCGAGATGTCGACCGCCACCGGCATCGCCCCGGCCCGGGCGAGCCACGCGGAGAAGTAGGCGGTACCGCACCCTAGCTCCACGACGTCGAGCCCCTGGACGGGACCGAGGACCCCGAGGTCCCGCTCCGGGACCGCGAAGAGCCCCCAGACCGCGCTCGACCGCAACCACAGCTCCTCGGCCGCCGCGTCGGTGAACCGCTCGTTCATCACCGCCCACAGTGCCTGGTTCTGCGCCTTGTCGGAGTCCCAGACCTCGGTCACCCGATCATGCTGACACCGCGCCGTTCCCAGTGCCACGCAGCCGGGGCTACGTCGTACGACGGTGCTCGGTTCATCGCCTCGGATGAGTCCTTTCCCATGCCGTGACTTCCGAACTTGGCGGGCGAGGCCGCCGTGTTCCTCGCACATGTGCTCAGCCGACCCCGAAAGGAACCCACATGAACAACCGGACCAACCCTCGCCGCAGACGAGCTGCCATGCTGGCCGGAGCCGCAGTCACGTCGTTGACCGCGGCGCTCGCCTTCGCCTCGTCGGCATCAGCAACGACGACCGCCCAGTTCACCAGGGGCCACCGGGTCCTGACGATCTACGGCGACGCCGGCAGCAACGCCATCACCGTCGGCCGTGACGCCGCCGGCGTCATCGACGTCAACGGGGGCGCTGTCGTCGTTCACGGTTCACGCGCCACGGTCCACAACGTCGACCGGATCGTGGTCTTCGCAGGCGCAGGCAACGACCGCGTCTTCCTCGACGAGACGAACGGGCCGCTGCCGAACGCGAGCCTTCGTGGCGGAGCCGGCGACGACGCTCTCTTCGGCGACTCGGGCGCGGATCGGCTCTACGGCGGCCGCGGGAATGACGCCCTCATCGGCGGCCCCGGGAGCGACCGGTCGCTCGGCGGAGCGGGCGACGACCAGCTGATCTGGAACCCCGGCGACGGCAGCGACCTCAACGAAGGTGGCGACGGCTCGGACGCCGTCGTGGTGAACGGAGGCGGCGTCGGTGAGGCGTTCACGGCCACGGCCAACGCCACCCGAGTGCGGTTCGACCGGGTGAGCCCCTTGCCGTTCAGCCTCGACATCGGCACCAGTGAACGGCTGGTGGTCAACGGAAACGGCGGCGACGACTCGTTCACGGCATCCGGCGACCTGGCCTCGCTCATCGCCCTCGACATCGACGGCGGGACGGGGAACGACCTGATCAATGGCGGCAACGGCAACGACACGCTGACCGGTGGGCTCGGCGATGACACGGTCGACGGCAACGGCGGCGCGGACACCGCCGCCCTCGGTGACGGCGACGACACGTTCGTGTGGGACGCCGGCGACGGGAGCGACATCGTCGAGGGAGAGACCGGTCAGGACGCCCTGGTCTTCAACGGTGCAGCAGCAGCGGAACAGCTGACGCTCTCGGCCAACGGCACTCGTGCACGGCTGGCGCGCGACCTCGGACACGTGACCATGGATCTCGACGGCATCGAGCTGGTCGACACGAACGCCTTCGGTGGAGCCGACACCGTCACGATCGACGACCTGTCCGGCACCGACGTCACCGAGACCGACGTCGCCCTGACCGGTGCACCCGGTGGCAAGGCCGGGGACGCGACCGCGGACTCCGTGGTCGTGAACGCCACCGACGGCGCCGACACTGCAACGATCACCGGCGACGAGGACGACGCCGTCTCGGTGTCCGGACTGCACGCCCTCGTGCAGGTCTTCGCCTCGGACGGGCCGTCCGACACGCTCACCTTCAACGCGCTCGGCGGCGACGACACCGTCGACGCGACCGGGCTGGCCGCGGGCTCCATCGGGCTCACCGTGAACGGCGGCGACGGGGCCGACGTCCTCTCCGGCGGCCCGGGCACCGTCCTGAACCAGTAGGTCACCGGGTCTACGCACGCCTGTCGACCGGGCCCGCCGCGGCGGGCCCGGTCGCAGTGCTCAGCCCAGCCGCTGCAGCACCTTGACGTGGCTTGGCTCGAGCTCGTCGAGGGTGCGGACGCCGAGCAGCCGCATGGTCCGCTCGACCTGGCCGCGCAGGATCTCGATCGCCCGGTCGACCCCGTCGCGGCCGCCGGCCATCAGGCCGTAGAGGTAGGCCCGGCCGACGAGCGTGAAGCGGGCGCCGTGCGCGACCGCGGCGACGACGTCCTGGCCGGACATGATGCCGGTGTCCAGGTGCACCTCGACGTCCGAATGGTGCG
>NZ_DASUFR010000101.1:0-28429 GCF_036274455.1 Nocardioides sp.
ACCTGCCGACGGCGCACAACGCGATGAACGAGGATCCCGAGGCGGTCGCCGCACTGCTCCTCGACGGGGCCCGGCCCCGTCGACTGGACAGGTAGAAGCCTCGGAGTGGTGGGGCTGAGTGGTGGGGCTGAGTGGTGGGGCGGGTGGGGCTCGAACCCACGACCCAAGGATTATGAGTCCTCTGCTCTGACCGACTGAGCTACCGCCCCCGTGTTCAGTGTCTCCGCGGGTCAGAGGCTATTCGGACTCCTGTCGGATCGGGTCCGCAGGGTCTCGGCCGGCGCTCGCCGCGACCCTCACCCGGCGGCGGAGGCAGCCATCGGGCTCACCACCGGCGGCAGGCGCTCCGTCGCGCTGGGCATCCACGGGGTGACGGCCGCGGTCCTGGTCGCTGCGGGGCGCCGTCCTGGCCCTGGGTGAGCTCGGGGCCTTGACTCGCCCGTTCGGGCGAACACCTGTCGGCTCCCCCAATGTTGGGGACGAGTCCCCCAACCCCCCGGAGCCATGGGGCATAGTCGTCGACGGTCGAAAGTCTGGGCGTGCCCGATGTCGGCCAGCTCGACCTCGGGCGCTCAGGCACGTGGACCGCTCTGCTGTGAACACTTTCAGCGCAGACGGGGTGTGAATCACCGAACCGGCTCACCGGGCGGTCGAGCGCGCCCAAGAGAACACGGGGACCAACCCACCAGGAGATTTCTGCATATGTCCAAACGCACCCTGATCCCCCTCGCGGCTGTGGCGCTCGTCTGCGGCGGTACCGTCGCGGTGGCGCACGCCGCGACCACCCATGGGAGCGACACCACTCGAGCCACATGTACGGCGAGACCGAACGTGACCGACGTGGGGACCGCACAACAGATCACGGTGGTGTGCACCGTGCCGAAGCCACCTGCGGTCACGGTGACCGCGGGCGGGGCGACGGCAACGGCAACGACGACCGTCACGGCGACCATCGGGCCGTCCGGCAGCGCGAGCCCGAGCGGCGCTCCCACGGACCCGCCGCCCACTCAGTCGACGAGCGCATCCCCGACGCTCACGTCGGGCCCGACCGCGACGACGGCACCGCCCACCCCCACGGGCTCCCCGACCGCCTCCGGTGGGTGCGCCACCAGCACGCCGAACGTTCCCGACGGTCCCGACGGCCGAGGCGGCTGCTTCCCGGGGCCGGCCAACACCGGGCCGAACGCACCGGCCAGCGCGATGGCGACCTACACCGGGTCCTGCACGATCACGGCGGCGAACACCGTGATCGACTCCAAGGTCGTCAACTGCCGCTCCATCGACGTCCGAGCCAGCGGGTTCGTGCTCTCGAACTCCTACCTCAACGGCGGGATCGTCCAGTCCGGTGGCAACCCCTCCTTCACCGTCCAGGACTCCTTCATCGACAGCGGGGTGCAGTACCCCGCGTGCAGCAACGGATCCTGCCCGGCCGGGAAGTACGCCTGCGGTGACACCGGCAACGCCACCACCGACTGCGGGGTGACCGGGTCGAACTTCACCATCCTGCGCACCGAGATCATCAACTCCAACCGGGCCGCCTACTGCGAGGCACCGGGTCCGTGCCTGATCCAGAACAGCTACTTCCACGGCACCAACCTGTGGCCGGACCGGTCCAACCTGGCGCACGCCTCCTCGGTGCGCGAGGAGCAGAACCTCACCCTGCGGCACAACTCGCTGCACTGCTCCTACACCGGGCCGTTCGTCAACGGTGACATCGGGTGCTCCGCGGACCTGACCGGCTACCCCGACTTCGCACCGATCAAGAACAACATCGTCGATCGGAACCTGTTCGTGGCCAGCGCGGGCAGCGCGTACTGCGCCTACGGCGGCGCCACCAGCGGGAAGCCCTACTCCGGCGACCCGACCAACGCCACCAACCAGACGTTCACCAACAACGTCTTCCAGCGCGGCGCCAACAGCAAGTGCGGCTCGTACGGGGCGATCACGAGCTTCAACTCCTCGGGCGTCGGCAACGTCTGGTCCGGCAACGTCTGGGACGACGGCACTCCGGTGCCGGCAGCGAGGTAGCGCGACCGACTGCCTCCGTGACGGCTGAGCTCTCGCCCCCTCGCGTGCGGGAGCTCAGTCCGTCACGGACAGCCGCCAGCGGGTCACCGCTGCTGCGCCAGCCGTTCGAGCCTCGAGACGTCGTCCCGGTCCAGCCAGGTCTCCTCCAGCGGCCGGCCACCGACCCGCTGGATCGCCTCGCTCAGCCGCGTGGCCCACACGTGCTCGATGAGGGCGACGGCGGCGGTGGTGCCGACCGGGACGGCGTCGGCCAGGGACCAGGTGGCGCCGTCAGGCGCGTCGGGCTCCGGGCCGTCCACGGCCGAGGAGCCGAGGATGGCGGCCGCCACGTCGCCGAGTCCGGGTGGTGCACCGTCCGGGAACGGCAGCGTGTGCAGCATGCCGTCCTCGGCCCGCTGGACCAGCAGTACGTCGATCAACCGGGCCGTCCCCTCCTCGCGCAGCCGGTCGAGCTCGGCCATCACCTCACCGGAGAACTCGAGCCCGTCGAACCCGACGACCAGGACCTGGACCGGCCCGGTCACGGCGTGACTCGGGTCATCAGCTCGGCGTACTCCTCGGCGGTGAGCACCCCCGAGTCGCGCAGCTGCCCGAGCGCCGCCTCGGCGTCTGAGCTCGGCGGGGCGGATGCCCGGACCGGCGGTGCCGCCACACGGCCGGTGGGCGGCCGAGCGGGAGGCCGGGCCGAGGGATGGGAGGCGGCGTAGGCCTGGGCCGGCGTGAAGCGGCCGCCGTAGTAGGGCACGTTCCCGGTCATCCCGGAGCGCAACAGCTGCCTGGGCACCAGCACCATCGGGGGCCTCCTCGGGACGACAGCGCCACTATAGGGATCGTCCCGGGCCGCTCCGAGGCCGACGAGAGGACGAACCCGATGGCCTCAGCTGTGCCGGTTCGCGAAAAGCCTGTCGAGCGTCGCTGTGCGGCACGCTCCGTCGGTTCGGAGACGTCTGGCCATATGGACGTCAGGATCGCCCTCGCGCGGGCGTTCACGGTCACTCGAGGCCGTCCGACCTCGCGCGGTCGGAGGGGACAAAGACCGGTGGGGTAACCTGATCGTGGAGTGCCGGGAAGCCTGGTCGGCGACATGACCCAGTGTCGCGACCAGAGGAGTGACCCGTGCGTGCCCGCGATCTCGTGATCGACCTGCCATCGGTTCGACCCGGTACACCGGCGCTCGAAGCCGCCCGGTTGCTGGCCGGCCAGCGCCTTCCGGGGCTCATCGTGCTTGACGGCTCCGGCAGGCCGCTCACCATCCTGCCCGGGACCGATGTGCTGAAGATGGCGGTCCCGAGGTACTACCACTCCGACCCGACACTGGCCCGGGTGGTCGACGAGGCGGCCGCGGACGTCTTCACCGATCATCTGGGCGACAAGACAGTGGCCGAGGTGCTCCCCGACGAGCGCCGCGAGCTGCCGGTCGTCGACGACGACGCGACGGCACTGGAGATCGCGAGCCTGATGGCACGCTCGCGCAGCCCGCTGGTCGCGGTCGTCGACGACGCCGGCGCGTTCGTCGGTGCCGTCACTCTCGATGGCCTGCTGGAGAGGGTGCTGGCGCGATGAGCGCGACCGCTATGGCGGCGGTGCTGGTCTTCTCCAGCGCCTACGTGCTCATCGCCACCGAGAAGATCCACCGGGTCAAGGTCGCCCTCGGCGGTGCGGTGCTGATGTTCCTGATCGGTGCCACCACCGCCGAGGACGCGTTCTTCGACCCAGAGACAGGGATCGACTGGAACGTCATCTTCCTGCTCCTGGGGATGATGCTGATCGTGGCCGTGCTCAAGCGCACCGGCGTCTTCGAGTACGTCGCCATCTGGTCGGTCAAGCGCGCCAAGGGCCGACCGTTCCGGGTGATGGTGATCCTGGTGGTCGTTACCGCGGTCGCGTCCGCGGCACTGGACAACGTGACCACGGTGCTGTTGATCGCGCCGGTCACGTTCCTGGTCTGTGACCGGCTCGCCGTGCCGGTCGTGCCCTACCTGATCGCCGAGGCGCTGGCCAGCAACATCGGTGGCACGGCGACCCTGGTCGGCGATCCGCCCAACATCATCATCGCCAGCCGGGCCGGCCTGACCTACGTCGACTTCCTGGTCCACCTCGCCCCATTGGTGGTCGTCCTGATGGTGGTCTTCATCGGCCTGTGCCGGCTCATGTTCGCCTCGGCGTTCACCTACGACGAGACCCAGGTCGAGCAGATCATGGCGCTCAACGAGCGCGAGGCGATCCGGGACCGACGCCTGCTCGCGATCGGTCTGACCGTCCTTGCGCTGGTGACGGTGGCGTTCATCGCCCACGCGTGGGTGCACCTCGAGCCGGCGGTCGTCGCGCTCGTCGGGGGGCTGGTGCTGCTCGCCGTGTCCCGGGTACGACCCGAGGACGTCGCGCAGGACGTGGAGTGGCCGACGCTGATGTTCTTCGCCGGCCTGTTCATCATGGTCGGCGCCCTGGTCAACACCGGCGTCATCGAGCAGGTCTCCCAACGAGCGACCGACCTGGCCGACGGCCGCCTCGCCGCAGCCTCGGTCGGTCTGCTCTGGGGATCAGCGGTGATCTCCGCTCTGGTGGACAACATCCCGTACGTGGCGACGATGAGCCCCGTCACCGCAGACCTGGTCGCCGCCGAAGGCGGAGGCGCCCAGGCCAAGTCGCTGTGGTGGTCTCTCGCCCTCGGCGCCGACCTGGGCGGCAATGCCACCGCGGTCGGCGCATCCGCCAACGTGATCGTGATCGGACTGGCAGAGAAGGCCGGTCACAAGATCACCTTCTGGGGGTTCACCAAGTACGGGCTGGTCGTTGCCGTCGTGACCCTCGTGATCGCCACCCCCTACGTCCTCCTGCGCTACTTCGCACTGTCATGACCACCCCACTCGCATCACCACTGGTCCATGGCCTCGCCGGACTCTCACCGGTCCATGACGAGTCCGTGTCTTCACCTCCCCGACCTTCCCTCGCCCTCGGCCACGCTGAAGCATCGCTCGTCAACCGACCGCCGAGCAGTCCCGACACGGAGGGCAACGAGCTCGTCGTACGACCGGTCGAGCTCGCCACCGTCGGTACCGAACTGCTCGCCATCCCCGAGATAGCCCTGATCCTCACCGCCGCTGGCCTGCTCACCACTGCGGTCTGGGCCGCCCATCCCCGCCTGTGGCAGCTCGGCACCACGGCAGCCGTCGTCGTCGCGGCCGCCGCCGCCAGCCTCCACACGATCTCACCCCACCCAGGAGCGCTCCTGCTCCTGGTCCTGGCCGCGGCCAGCCTCGCAATGGAGGTCTATAGCCTCCCCGGTTGGATGCTCCATGCCGCCGGCGGCGCCACCTCGCTCATCATGTCCGGACTGTGCCTGCACGGTCCCTGGACCGGAGCCCATCCCGGAGTATCGATTCCCGCCGGGCTGATCGTAGGACTCGGCACCTGGTGGGCCGCCCGGCGATCCTGGCGAGCATCCCGCGCCGACCCTTGGGCCGTATCCAACCGCCTCGTCGGCCGAGAGCTGGTGGTCCTCGACGTCGGAGACGGTCACCGGGGCCACGCCGTCGTCGCCGGACAGCTCTGGGCCATCCGCGACCCTCGGCGGCCGCTGCCCAAGGGCGGCGTGGTTCGCGTCACCGAACGCCGTAACGACGAGCTCTTGGTACAACAGCGCGGAGAGGGTCGAAGCGAGTCAGCTTGAACTGACCGCGGCCGGGCCAGCGGGTCACGGGTCTGTGTGCGTCATGGCCCCTGGGTAGGGTTGGAGAACAATCAAGCTGTCGAGCCAGAGCCCATCGAGTTCGCAAGCGCAGCGTGAAGGGTGTCCGTCATGGCAACCTCCAGGAGAGGGTCCATACCCCCGCCCATCGCCCGGCGAGCCAATCTGCGTCTCCGTCTGGCCAACGGGTACCAGTCCGGCCCGGTCGATGGCGCTTGGTGGCCACAGTCCCGTGACCTACTGGCCGAGGCCGTCGACCTGGTCGAGCACTTCCCACACCCTCTCAACCGGATCAGGAAGCTCCTCTTCTCACGTCCGGACTGGGACGCCGTCGCACACACACCGGCAGCGCGTCACCTTCGCACCCGACGCGGCTCGGTCGAGATCGGCTCGTTCCCAAGCGACGACACCCATCTGATGATCATCACGATGCGCTCTGGCCAACGACACCGACTCCTGGTCATCCCCAGTGACACGCCGCCCGACGTTGCCGCCCGAATCATGGAAGAGGCGTCAGACGAACAGAACACTCTCGGGCCGGCTGCCTTGCTGGAGCTGGTCGGTCCGGACCAGAGTCACATCGGCTTGGACAGCTGGAACCACTGATGCGGCACGGCCGCCGCAACAAGTCCCTCCGCTGGCCGCTCACAGCCCCCGCACCGGTCTAGAGGATCGCGCCTCTCGGTGAGACCTCGATGCTTGCCACCCCACGGGCATAGAGCGCGACCAACCGCTCGCCGTGGCGACACCGCAGGACGCCGTTGTCGACGCTCAGCACCTCAATCACCTGATCGACGATCGCGTCCTCGTCGACCTGGTCAGGATCCTCATAGGTCAGGTCCGTGTGTTCGCCGCCGAGGAGCCGCGCGCGCAGCACGATAGTTGCCATGCCCGCAAAGTAGCCCCCTCATGGGGCTACTCCCTCCAGGGCCGGGTTCCACAGCTTTCAGCGTCCATGCCGCGGGGGCGCGCGGATCTCCTCTTCTCCGCATCTGATCCATCCGTGACTCCGGCGTGGCTGTGACGTCGGTCAGCGCCTGAGCAGCGCGTCGTCGAAGAAGCCGACGACACGCCGCTCGTACTCTGCCGGCGCCGTCTCGATCGCCTTGATGTGCGGGGCGTCCGGGACGCTCCACAGCGACGCCTCCGGCCCGGCGAGCCGGGCGTAGGTCGGCGATAGGACCTCGGTCGTGTTGCCGCCGTCGGGCGCGTAGATGAACAGCAGTGGGCGCGGTGGGATGCGCGGCACCAGGTCGAACAGCGACTCGGGCGGCGCCGTGTCGGAGAACACCGCGACCGACACATTCAGCAGTCCGAAGGCCGGGCTCATCGCCCAGAATCCCGCACCGGGAATGGCCTGCTTCTCCTCCTGGAACTGCCGCGCACCCGCACCCTCAGAGACCACCGCGGCGAGGTCGGGGTCCTTCGCGGCGGCCTCGAGCATCAGCTCGCCGCCGACGGAGAGCCCGATCCCGCCGATGCGGTCGGGGTCGACGTCCGGGCGGCGTTTGAGCCAGTCGACGGCGGCGACGATGTCCTTCTCGCCGCCCCAGCCGAGCAGGTTGCCGCCGCCCTCACTGCGCCCCTCGCCCCGCCGGTCGAACAGCAGTACGCCGTAGCCGTGCCGGGCCAGCATCCGCGCGTGCGCCTGGGTGCCGAGCCGACCGGGGAAGTCGACGACCGCCGCGCCGTTGTGGGATGGGGTGTACCAGCCGTGCAGCGTCAGCCCGTCCGAGGTCGTGAAGGTCACGTCCTCGTGTGCGACGCCGAGCTCGTCAGCCGGTACCGCGGCACGCTGGACGTGAGTGACGGCGTAGGCGAACAGCACCGGCTGCGCGACGAAGTACGCGGCCAGCGCGGCCGCCACGACGAGCATCGAGCGCCGGACGAGGCGCCGCCACAGCCGCCCGGTGCGGCGTCGCGACCGCCACAGCCTCCCCAGGCCGATCCCGACAAGCAGCACGCCCGCTGGGATCGCGAGCAACCCGGTGAAGTCGTCGCCGGAGGGCCCCACGGCCACGGTGTAGTAGCCGGCCTCGATCACGCCGATACCGATCCCGAACACGCCGACCGACAGCGCGAGCACCGCACGCCATCCGGCGCGTACCCGGCCGAAGCACCACGCGGCCACGGCGAGCAGCACGGTCGGGACCAGGGCGCTGACGAGATGGTCGGCTGCGGTGGTACCAGCCGGCGGCTGAAGCAGGGTGTCGTCGAGCACGTGCAGCACGACCAGCGCCGTACCGAGCAGAAACAACGAGCGCTCGTCGCGCGGCAGCCAGCGGCGGCGGGCGCTGACGGCCGGCGCCAGCGCGGGGGCCGTGCCGGGCGCAGGTGTGGGCAGGGCACTTGTCGTCATGATCCGACGCTAGGGACACCCCGTCGCGAGCCCCAGGGGGCCACCCGCCCGACTGCCGGGGGTCAGCCGCCCGGTTCCAGGTAATGGTTCCCGCGCGGCCATCAATACCAGCGTGCCGTGAGTCGCGCGGCGACGAGAGCGCTGGAAGTGAAAGAGTTGCTCACTCACGTGACTGTTCGCGGTAGAACGGCTACTCCATCGCCCTCGGTCGCTGGACTGCCACCCGAACTGCCACCCGGCACGCGAGAGGCCCCGTCGCCGCCAGGCGAAAGGGCCTCTGATCTGTGGCTTTGCTCCCCCGGTTGGACTCGAACCAACAACCCTTCGCTGCCGCCCCGCGTGACTTGAGCGGTGGACGTCCATTGACAATCAATGCCGAGAATGCCGACCTGACCTGCGAAAACAGTGGGAGAGACTCTGCATACGTCGGTTGCCATCAACGACCATCGACGGAGTTTATGGCCTGTTCTTGGACACCTTCGAGAGCCCTGAGAGGCCGCCCGAGCAGCGCGTCATCGCCGGCCTAACCGAGGATGTCATCGGTCTCGATGGCTCGAAGGTCGCGACGAAGTCGAGGCTTAGCAGTTGTTCGTACGGGGGTCGAACTCCTCACCACAGGTGCTGTTGGACCGCAGGTGGTCGACCCTTGCGGGATACGGCGAACCCGGTCCCCAGAATCCGTTGCTTTGTCTCCGCCGAGGTCGTCCCAGGGTCGACGACGCGGTGACGCCGACGGTTGAGTCGCTGTACGTGAAGGGAGTTGTCCCCACGTCCACCGAAGAGCCCGCGCTAGCGCGCGGGATCATCCAGTGCACCGGTCGACGCGCCGGGTGATTTCCTTCGCCCATGGCCAAGTTCGTTGACGTCGCGATCCGCGGCTGTTTGAGCAGCAATGGGAAGCGCGACGACCCGCTCTCCTCTGCCACCTTGCCGGGGCAAACCGGCGGCCCGAACCCGCTACCGGAACCTGGTGTTGCGATCGACGCCCAGCTCCTAGTACGCCTCGACGGTCGGCACACCGTTGAGGGTCATCCGCCAGTACTTGTCCTCAATCAGTAGCCGTCGCGTGCGGCCTGTGTCGTCATCCCCCATCCGGTTCGAGGGCAGGATGTGAGGCGACGAGGCCTGCGGAGAGGGTCAGTTTCCGAGCGCCACTGAGATCCCTAGCGTAGTCTCCCGGGCGAGTGTCCGCCCGGAGTTTGCAACAACTCCAAGTCTATGTACTCTTCGGGGCGTTTCAGTGGATTTGCCTCGAGTCACAAGCGCTTCGTGGCACGCAACAGCCATGGAGGGTCTGTGCAGTACTTCCGTCGCGTCCGATTGGCTCGGCGTCGGGTCATCGTGGGCATCATTCTGGCACTGGGAGCGGCGCTCCTTGCGTCGCCAGCGGTCTTCCCCGCGACCGCCGCTGAGGCCAACCCGGGCGCAGGCACCGCAGTTGTCGAACCCGCGCCGGCTGCGGGTGCGGCAGCCCCGCAGACACCAGAGCCTGGCCCGGTACCGGAGCTGGCGACCGAGTACTCGAGCACAGTGCGCAACGCGGACGGCAGCTACACCGCTGAAGTGTCGGTCGGCCCGGTGAACTTTCAGGACGACCGGGGCAACTGGATGCCGATCAGCAACCAGCTGGTCGATGCACCGGGAACGGCGTACGCGGTGGAGAACGAGGCCAACGACTACACGGTGTCGATTCCGGAGAACCCGGCGACCACACCGGTCCGGTTCGAGCTCGAGGGTGACTGGGTCTCGATGAAGCTGATAGGCAGCAGCGACGTCAGCCCCGATGTAGACGGCGCCGTGGCGAACTTCGAGGACCTGGCCCCAGATGCCGACGAGGTGGCCTATCAGGCCACCGATAGCGGGGTGAAGGAGACGATCAGCCTCGACTCCACTCCTACCTCCCGAGTCTCCTACGTCTACGACCTCAAGGTCAGCGCCGGACTGACGCCGGTGCTGACCTCCCAGGGCATGGTCGAATTCCGGAACGGCCAGGGGGCGGTGCAGTTCGTTGTCCCTGTGGGCAGCATGACTGACTCGGCTTCAGAGCCCGCGTTCAGCGACGCGGTCGACTACCGGCTGCAGCGGGTGACCTCGGGGTGGCAGTTCACGATCACCCCGGACCTGACCTGGCTCACCGATCCGGCGCGGGTCTACCCGGTGAAGATCGATCCGACGGTCGACAAGCAGGTCCAGAAGGACTGCTTCCTGCAACAGGAAGCACCCGCAACCACGCATTGCGGCGAGGCGATCTTGAAGGTGGGTGCCACAAACAGCTTGCAGCTCCGACGAGCCTTGTTCGACTTCAATGTGAACGGCATCCCGGCCGGTGCGACCGTTAACAACGCCACCGCCTGGATCTGGATGGATCAGAACTCGACGGCCGGCAGCGGCGGGGCCACCACCTACGCTTTGTACAACCCCACCAAGACCTGGAGTAACTGTGCATCCTGGGGTTACACCTGTTCCGGAGGCGACACCTGGGTCGGAGGCGGCGGCGGGGGCCAGATCTCGGCCAACGCCGTCTCGATGGGCGGCACCACGTCAAGTTGGCAGGGCTGGGACATCACCGGCCGCGTCGCCGGGTGGCTCAACGGCACCTACGAGAACCGTGGCGTCCTTCTTGCCCAGACCGGTGAGAACGTCAAGAAGGTTCTTGGCTTTGTCTCCAGCACCTATCCGAACACCGGGATTCGACCGCTGCTCCGGGTCACTTACACACCGCTGCCGCCACAGGCACCTTCGAGCCCCGCGAATCTCAGCTTCACTCCATGCGTAAGTCCATGCTCAGTCGCGTGGCAAACGACGGACAGCCTCACGCCGACTCTCCTAGCGGTCGCATCCGACGCGGACACACCCAGCCTCACCTACACCTGGCAGGTCGCCGCCCCCGGCGGCGCCGTGATTGCCCAGGGCACTTCGACAGCAGCGCAGGGACAGGTGTCGACCTGGACGGTGCCAAGCGGCGTATTGAGCGACGAGACCGTCTACTCATTCCGGGTGGGCGCCAGCGACGAGGCAACCACCTCGTGGAGCGGGTGGAGTGATCTGCCCGTATATCGAGAGGCGGGCGACTACCCCGAAATCGTGTCTGCCGACGGGCTTCAAAGAGTCGTCGTCGAAGCCGTGTGGGAGGCGGCGCTCGACTGCATGAAGGAGAGTGGTGCTGCGAGTCAGTCGCTAACTGTCGCGGATGTGTTCGGCACGATCAGCACCTCTGGGGAGTTCCTACCTCCGACTCTCGGCGCTCAAGCGCCGACGGCCGGCGATGCATGCGGAGACTCGGCTGGAAAGCTCGTAAAGGACACCATCGGCGACACGACCGACGAAGCGGTGATCGACAGCGACCTCGCCGAGCTGACTGCAGAACTCCGCACAAACCAGGTATCGGCGTATCCGCTCGCCTCGCGCGGCGACGTCATCGAAGAAGCAGGCGAAGGCGACCCGAGCTCCGATGAGCTGGCCTCGCGGCCCAACGATTACGCCGACTGTCATCCGTCTTTGGTGGCCTCGTTCGTCTCCTATCTCAACTACTACTCCGATGAGAGCCTCGCCGACTTCAAGTGGAACAGCAACCACGAGCTGCCCTGTCGCTTCAACTGGAGCGACGACGTCTGCACCAACGCTCCTGACAGCGGACTGGTCTTCGACTTCACCTACCCCTGCAAGCGGCACGACTTCGGATACCGCAACCTAAAGCGAGCCGAGAGCTGGTACGGCACCAACACGTGGAGGAAGCGCAACAAGAACGTTGCAGACGAGCAGTTCTTTCGAGACATGATCGACCACTGCAGCACGCGGAACCTCCTCATACGACCCGCGTGCGAGCGGATTGCCAGCGACTACTACGTGGCGGTCGCTGTCGCCGGTGACTGGAATACGCTGGGCTATGGAACGCCCTTGACCTATGTGAAGTGAGCGCAGCTGAGATGAAATTCGAACCTGGCTCCAGGCGATACTTCCTGGTCAGCGGACTCGTGGTGCTAGCTGGTCTTTTCGTAATCTCTTGGACGCTAGGACACGAGGACGGAAGCGTCGGAGGCGGCCTCTCCGTCGTCAGCCTAATGGCTCTCGGATTGCCGTGGAGCGTCGTGGTGTTTTTCGCAGGGTTGGACGGCCGCGGCGCCACAGTCGCTTACGCCCTATGTGGCCTGCTAAACCTGCTCATCGTCGCCACGTTGGTCACGCGTCGCCGCCGCCGTCCAGTCGCCTAGCCGGCTGGACAAGCGGACTGGTCGCCCACAACGGGCTGGGCACCTGGTCGTATGCCCATGCCGAACCGGACGAACTTAACTGGTGAGTCGCGTTGTAGGCGTGCTTTGCATGCCCAAGTGGGTCCGTGCGAGAGAGACAGTTCAGTGGCGACCCTTGCTACGCGCCTTGCGCACTCTCCCAAGGTTGCGTCACGTCGACAAGGGTGATGTCACGGCGACCGACAGCAGCGGCCCCAGTCGCCAGATGCTGTTCGAAGACTTCCAAGGCCTCGGCTCAGACCCGCCGAGGACCGCGTCCGCCACCTGCCGTCACCGAATCGGCGTCACGCACTGCAACGGCCCGTGCCCAGACCGCGCACCTTGTCCAAAGTAGTACCCGAGTTCGGGTGTTCCACCGCCCCCCACCATGGCTCCCTTCTCTGTCAAGAGGCAGTGCGCACCTGCGATGAACTCGAAGAATCGGGTGCCCGGGCCGCGACCGCGAACACTCGAGGCCGTCTTCCCGACCACCCTCATCGGTCACAGGACTACTAGCTCGACGACTTCGCACATCGCCTCAGATATCACCAGGCCACCTGTGGCCGATCTAGCAATCACCCTGTTGCTTCTCACGGCCAGAAGACGAGCGGGACGCATGCTACGGAGTTCCGTAGACCGGTGAGTCCCGCTGTTGGGTCGGCGGCGGGAGTGCGGTGTGCAGGGTGGTCTGAAGGTCTATCGAGGCTCGGCGGCGGCAGCGCGCAACTACGTCGAGGCCGACGGCTCACGTGCTGATGACTACTACTTGGCCGAGGGCACCGGCCTCGCCGAGCACTACGTCGCCAGCCCTGATGGCGTGGTGAAGCAGCCGCCGATGGATGGCGACAGCTACGAACGCTGGGTGGCTGGGGTCGACGCGGAGACCGGCAGACCCAAGGGCCGGCTCCGCACCGATGACCAGGCGGTGAGGTTCGTCGAGGTGATCGTGAACGGCCCGAAGACCTGGTCGCTGGCCGCGGCGTTGCACCCGGAGATCGCGCAGGCGTACGACGCCGCGCAGGAGCGTGCCGCGGTCGAGATCGCCGGGTGGCTCGCAGAGCACGCCACGACACGGGTGGGGCCACGGGGGCGGCAGGTCCAGGTGCCGGTCGAAGAGCTCGAGACCGCGGTCGTGGCCCACCAGACGTCCCGGGCCGGGGACCCGCACCGACACCTGCATCTGCAGGTCAACGCCCGGGTCCGGGCCGCCGGGGCGTGGCGGGGGTTGCACACCGTCGGGGTCCGCGACAGTCTGGCCGCGATCAACGGCATCGGCACCGCCGCCGTGACCTGTGACCCGCAGTTCCGGGCCGCCCTCGCGAGGCACGGGTACCGGCTCGACGAGCACGCCGAGGTCGAAGAGCTGGTCCCCTACGTGGGCGCGTTCTCCGCGCGGGCCGGTCAGATCACCCGCACCATGGACCGCTACGAGGCCGAATGGCGGGCTGTCCACCCCGGTCAGGAGCCCGGCCCCAGGTTGCGGCAACGCTGGCACGCCGGCGCGTGGGCCGAGGATCGCCCCGACAAGATCCTCCCCGTCGATGGTGCCGAGATCACCCGGGGCTGGGTCGAGCAGCTCCACGCGCTGGGGTTCCGCCCACCGGTCCTGGACCGCCAGTTGACCGCGACCGCGATCGGTGCGCTGAACCGCGACCGGCTGGTCGACGACGTCCTGGTCCGGCTCGGGGCGGCGCGGTCGGCGTGGAACGCCGCCGACATCCGGGGCGAGGTCGAACGCGCGGTCGCCGCCTTTGGTGTGATCGCCGACGGGCGGGTGCGGGTCGAGCTCACCGAGGACCTCACCAGCCGCGCTCTGCAGGCGTGTGTGCCGCTACTTCACCGGGCCGACGTGCCAGAGCATGTCCGGGCGCTCACCTCGCCGGCGGTGCTCGAGGTCGAGGCCGACCTCACCACCCGGCTCATCAACCGCGCCCAGCCACCGGTAGAAAGTGGCCACGTCTGGTCCTCGACGATAAGGAACCTGGACCCGACCCAACGCGCCGTTGTCGAGGCGCTGGTCGGCGACTATCGGCTGTTGGTCATCGAGGGCGCCGCCGGCGCCGGGAAGACCGCCACCCTCAGGGCCGCCGCCCGGGCCCTGGTCCTCACCCCCGCGTGCAGCATGACCGTGGTCACCCCAACCCGGAAGGCGGCCCAGGTCGCCAGTGAGCAGCTCGACCCCGCGTCTGCGGTCACCGCGATGCAGCTCGCCTACGCCTACGGTTTCCGGAAGGACCCCGACGGCCGCTGGAGCCGCCGCACCGCCCAACGACCCGAGATGTCGGCCCCGGGATATCTCTGGCCCGGCAGCGTGCTGCTCGTCGATGAGGCCGGGATGCTCGACCAGGACATCGCCCACGCCTTACTCACCATCGCCGACGAACAAGGTGCCCGGGTGGTGCTGATGGGTGACCGACACCAGCTCCCCGCCGTCGGCCGGGGCGGCGTGCTCGACCTCGCCATCCGTTGGACCCCGCCACCGGCTCACCACACCCTTCAGACCGTTCACCGGTTCACCGACCCCGACTACGCCGACCTGACCCTGCAGATGCGCACTGGTGAGCGCCCCGGTGAGGTCTTCGACACCCTCATGGCACGCGGTCAGATCGTGCTGCACCGCTCCGAGGTCGAACGCACCATCTCGCTCACCAGCATCCGCGCAGACCAGATGGGCCTCCTGGTCGCTGACACCCGGGAGCAGGTCGCAGCGCTCAACGCCGCCACCCGCGACCACCGGCTCACCGCCGGCCTAACCAACCAGACGACGTGGCTCACCACCGACGCCGGCGAACGGATAGGACCAGGTGATCGGGTCGCCACCCGTCAGAACGACCGTGACCTCGACGTCGCCAACCGCGACACCTGGACCGTTGCCGGACTCGAACCCGACGGCACCGTCCGCCTCCACGGACGCGCCGGCGATCGCACCATCCCCGTCTCCTACGCCCGCCAGCACCTCGAGCTCGCCTACGCCACCACCGCCCATGGCGCCCAGGGCGAGACCGTCGACCAAGCACACCTGCTCCTCGGCGAGCACACCAGCGCCGCCTCCGCCTACGTCGCCATGACCCGCGGCCGCCACCACAACACCGCCCACCTCGTCGCCACCACCCTCGACCAGGCACGCCAGCAATGGATCGAGACCTTCACCCGCGACCGCGCCGACCTCGGCCCCACCAACGCCGCCCACCGCGCAGCCGAAGACATCGACCGGTACGGATCAGCGATCCTCCAAGCCGCCGCCCTCCGAGCCCAGCACAGACCCAAGAGACCACGACACCCGGACCCCACACCGACGCATTCCACCCCTCAGCGGAGCGTCGGCCCCGAACTGTGACAGCCCAAGGCTAAACACCGACCCCGCGCCGGACTCCAACGCCGACGCCTGGCATGTCGAACGGCTATCGGCGACGACCCTGACCGATCCTCGGCTGTTCCCGTTGCTTCTCTCGGTGCGTCGCGGGCCCGCGCGTCCAGTCGCACGAAACGACCGCTGACGACCACAGGAGGCAGACATGACCGCCACGATCCCGTTCCCCGAGCGCGACCCAGAAGAGTTACTGACATTGTCGGAGGTCGCTGAGATCCTCAAGGTGTCGATCAACACGCTGCGTTGGTGGCGACAGATCGGCACCGGACCCGACTTCTTCAAGATCGGCCGCCATCTGGTCACCACCGTCGGCGACGTACGGAAGTTCATCCGCGAGCAGCGGCGGGCTGAGCGGCCCGTCCTGACCTGACGATCCGACCACCAGGAGGAAGGCGTGCCGATCACAGGTAAACGCGCCCGGAGTCCCTTCGGAGCAAGGAACCTCCCGGAGCTCCTGCCGATCGTGAAGGTCTTGGCCTGATGCCCCGGCCGCCGATGCCGCCCGGCGCTTGGGGCCAGATCACGGTGACGAGGGCCGGGTCGGGCACCCTCGAGGCTTCGGCACGCTACGTCTACTTCAGCGGCCGCGTCGCGCGCATCCGTGCGCGTGGGCCCAGCATCCAGTCCGCCCGCACCGCGCTGGTCCGCAAGCTTCAGGCGCTCAACGGAGCCGAGGCCGCCGAGGGCGACCTCACACCCGTCACGACCGTGGCGGAGCTTGCCGTCTTCTGGCTCCAGGAGAAGGAGGCGCAGCGGGTCAGTCCGAACTCGCTCAAGGCCTATCGCGGAACGGTGATGAACCAAGTCGTCCCGGTCATCGGCGAGCGACGGCTGCGCGACTGCCGGACGAGCGTCCTGGACCGCGTCATCAAGGACCGGGCAGCGAGCGGCTTCAGCCCCACCATGCTCCGCAAGGTCCTCCACGCCATGTTCGACGTCGCCGTCCGCCACGACGTCATGGCGTCCAACCCGGTGCGAGCGGTCGCTCGCATCTCGCGACCTCGCCGGGAGATCGAATACCTGGACATGGCTCAGATACAGGACGTGCGCCGCCTGATCGACGCGTCGAGCGGCAGGGCGCGTCCAGGTCCGCGGCCGACCAACGACCTCAAGGACGCCGTCGACCTGATCCTCGGCACCGGATGTCGCATCGGTGAGACGGGCGCCCTGATCTACGCCGAGATCGACCTGGGCGCAGCCAACCCGACGCTGACCGTGTCCGGGACGATCATCACCGAGACCGGAGTCGGCACGTTCCGGCAGCCCTGGACGAAGTCCAGCGCCGGCTACCGGACCCTGTACGTGCCGCCGTTCGCGGTGGAGATCCTGCTGCGGCGCCAGGTGGACAACCACGCCAACCCGCACGGCGCGGTCTTCCCGACCCGCCGAGGGACCTGGCGCCAGGTCTCCAACTGGGAGCGGATGTGGAACCGGGTAGTGGACCACACCGACTACGACTGGGTCACCTTCCACACGTTCCGCCGGTCGGTGGCCACCCTCATCGATCGCGAGGTGGGCCTCGAGGCCGCCCAGGCTCAGCTCGGCCACGAGGACAGCGACATCACCCGCGACTACTACGTGCACAAGGCGTCGGTGGCGCCTGACCTGACGGCGCAGCTCGAGAAGTTCCGGCCCGCGAACTGATGCGGACCGACACCCTGAACGCCGCCGACGCCGAAAAGTTTATGGACGGTTTTTGGACAGTTTGGCCGTCCCATTCAAGTCTCGGACCCGACGTTAACGGCGTTTCCGCAGGTCAGAAGGTTTTCGTTGCTCCCCCGGTTGGACTCGAACCAACAACCCTTCGGTTAACAGCCGAATGCTCTGCCAGTTGAGCTACAGGGGATCGGGTTGCAGCGCGCAAACCCTAGCAAGGGCAGGACCGGCGCTCGTAATCCGCGGAGTCAGTCCCGGGCCGGTGCCGTGCTCTCGCGGACGACGAGGGACGCCGGCAGCAGCACCCGCTCGACCGGCCCGGGCTCGGTCGTGGCCATCACGCTCATCAGCGCGCGGACGGCCTCCTTGCCCTTGGACGAGACCTCCTGGTGGACGGTGGTCAGCTGCGGGCTGGCCGCGACGGCAAGCGGGGAGTCGTCGAAGCCCACGATCGAGAGGTCCTCGGGGACCCGGAGGCCGAGCGACTGGGCGACCTGCATGGTCTCGACGGCGAAGGCGTCGGAGAAGCAGAGCACCGCGGAGGGGCGGTCGGGGCGGTCGAGCAGCTCCCGGGCCGTGGTCACCACGGCGCCGCTGGGACGCCACCGGGCGGCCTTCACCACGGGCTCGATCCCCGCTGCGCCGAGCGCCTCCATCCAGCCCGCCATCCGCTCGCGGGCCGGCCAGTTCCAGCTCGGCTGGCCGTCCACCTGGTACTGCGTCTCCAGCGCGAGGATGCCGACCCGGCGGTGGCCGAGGTCGACCAGGTGCTGGGCGGCGGCCCGCGCCCCGCCGCGGTCGTCGACGTTGATGCTCGGCGCGTTGGGGCTCGGGTCGTGGTCGACCGACACGAGCGGCAGCCCGCGGCGCTCGAGCCAGCCGATCTCAGGCGAGGCCGGGTCGCAGATGTAGACGATGGCGCCGTCCATCGCGACGTCGCGCGCCGGCACGTAGCCCGCCGGAGCGCCGGTGGCGTCACCCGAGGTGAGCAGGGTCAGCGCCAGCCCCTCCCGCGTGAGCGCGTCGGCGACCGAGCTCAGGAACTCGGTCGCCACGTGGTCCTGGAAGGCCTGGGAGAGCTCGTCGGTCAGGAGCAGCCCGATCGAGCCGACCTTGCCGCGGGCCAGGGCCCGGGCGGCCGGGTCCGGACCGACGTAGCCGAGCTCGTCGGCCGCGGCCAGGATCCGCTCGCGGAGCTCGGCCGAGAGCTGGTCTGGCCGCGAGAACGCGTTGGACACCGTCATCCGGCTGACGCCGACACGGTCCGCGATCGACTGCAGCGTCACCTTGGCCATGGGACTCCCAGTATTCCGGGTCGTTCCAGCCCTCGTGACACTCAACCCGGCTGGCAGACCTTGGCCGGGCGGGGCTCGACCCAACCGGCGACGGCGCGCAGGCTTCCGGCCAGGCGCAGCCGGGCCGCGGTGGTGGCGGCCGGGCGGGTGCGCTGATCGGACTCGACCGGAGCGTCGGGGCGGGCGCTGCCGGCGTGACGGCGGGTCAGCTCGACGGCCAGGTTGGCGGCGGTGGGTTCGTAGGTCATGGCTCCTCCTTTGGACACCTTCTTTAGCGGTACAGATCTTTACCGATACAGTAGGTCGCTGCTCTGTACCGGTCAAGTGCTTTTCCAGAAGGTTTGGAAAAGGTGCCGGGACCCGTCTCGGATCAGCCGTCGATCTCCTCGCGGGCCGCGGCCAGCGCCTCCTGCGCGGCATGCGCGACGAAGGGGTCGTCGGGGTCGATGCCCTCGTCGTACTCGAAGAGCCAGGTGACCTCGCGCTCCCCCGCGGGCGCCCGCCGGGCGATCACCCGCACTCCGCGCTTGCCGCGGATCGGGACATGGCGCTGCAGCACCACGCTGGCGGTGACCCGCTCGCGCACCAGCGTCAGCAGCCGGGTCGGCTCGCCGAGCACGAAGGAGTGCCTCGGCCGGGGCTGGCCCCAGGTGCCGACCTCGCTGACCCTGAGGGTCTCGGAGTCCCGGTCCCAGTCAGCAGACTCGACCTCCTCCCAGGGGATCCGGCGGCCACCGGGCAGGTACAGCGCCGCGCGGGTGCCGGCCACGACGCCGTCGGCCGCCGAGGCCCAGGCGAGCACTCTCTCGCCCGCGGCCACCTCGACCTGCGGCGAGGTACGACGAAGCCTCACGGTGCCCCGACGATCCGGTCGCGCAGCTTGCGGCGGTGCTCCTCGAGCGCGGCCAGCTCGCCGAACATCCGGTTGAACTCGTCGGGGTGCTCCACCGGGTTGGTCCGCTGCATCTTCGACTTGACCTGGTCGATCCGGCGCAGCGCCGTGAGCTCCAGCAGCCGGACGACGTACTGGAGGACGTAGTCGGACGTCGGCTCCTTGGCGGTCGGGAGCGGCTCCACGCTCAGCTCGGAGATCGCCGAGGCGACCACGGGGTCCGTCGCGGCGTCGCGGAGCTTTCCCGACCACGACGGGTCGCCGGCGCCGGTCGCCGGCCCGCCGCCGGCCTCGATGACCTCCCACACGGCCCGGTAGGTGGGGTGGATGAAGTCCTCGGGCCCGACATCGGCGGTCGTCCGGCCGATCACCATCGGGTGCTGGAGCACCACCTTCAGCGTCTCGCGCTCGATGGCGAACCGCGGGTCGCGCAGGCTGGGCAGCTCCTGTCGCGCCGGCCGCTCGGCCACCAGCTCCTCCTGTCCGGGCGGAGCACCCGGCCGCGGCGGACGGCGGGTCGACGCGCGCCGGACCTCGGCCCGCGCCTCCTCGACGTCCACACCCACCATCGAGGCGATCTCGCGCGCGAAGGCGTCGACCTTGGAGCGGTCGCGGATGCTCGAGACCAGCCGTGCGCTCTCCCGGAGCGCGTCGACGCGGCCGTCGGCGCGGTCGAGGTCGTACTTGGCCACGACGTTGGTGAGGACGAACCGGTAGAGCGGGACCCGTCGAGCGACGAGCTCGCGTACTGCCGCGTCGCCCTTCTTGATCCGCAGGTCGCACGGGTCGAGTCCGTCCGGCTCGACCGCGACGTAGGTCTGCGAGACGAAGTTCTGGTCGCCCTGGAACGCCTTGATCGCCGCCGCTTGGCCGGCCGCGTCGCCGTCGAAGGTGAAGATCACCTCGCCACGGAACTCCTCGTGGTCGGCCATGAACCGCCGCAGCACCTTGGCGTGGTCGTCGCCGAACGCCGTCCCGCAGGAGGCCACCGCGGTGCCGACCCCGGCGAGGTGGCAGGCCATCACGTCGGTGTAGCCCTCGACGACCACGGCCTGCGCCGAGCGGGCCATGCTCCGCCGGGCGAGGTCGATGCCGTAGAGGACCGTGCTCTTCTTGTAGATCGGTGTCTCGGGGGTGTTGAGGTACTTCGCCTCGATCCGGTCGTCCTCGAAGATCCGCCGCGCCCCGAAGCCGATGGTCTCGCCGCTGGCCTCACGGATCGGCCAGAGCAGCCGGCCGCGGAAGCGGTCGTACGCCGACCGGCCGACGGCCACGAGCCCCGCGGTGACGAGCTCGTCCTGACTGAAGCCACGGCCGCGCAGGTGCTTGAAGAGCGCGTCACCGTCGCGCGGCGCGAAGCCGAGCCCGAAGGTGTCGGCGGCAGTGCCGTCGAAGCCGCGCTCGGTGAGGAACTGCCGGGCCGGCGCCGCCTCCGGGGTGAGCAGCTGCTCGGTGTAGTACTCCTGCGCCACCCGGTGCGCCTCGATCAGCTTGCCGCGACCCGGACCCCGCGGCCGGTCGTCGCGGACGTCGCCCTCCTCGCGCTTGAGCTCGACGCCGTACTTGTCGGCCAGCCGCTCCACGGTCTCGGCGAAGCTCAGCCCGTCGATCTTCATCAGGAAGGAGATGACGTCGCCGCCCTCTCCGCAGCCGAAGCAGTGGTAGGTGCCCCGCGACGGGTTGACGTTGAACGACGGCGTCTTCTCGTCGTGGAACGGGCACAGCCCCTTCTGGGAGCCGCCGCCGGCGTTCTTGAGCGTGACGTAGCCGCTGACGACCTCGTCGATGGCGGCCTTCTCGCGCACCTCGGCGATGCTCTCCTCGCGGATCCGGCCGGCCACGTGCGACAGCCTACGGCGCGGTCAGTAGTCGCCGGTCATGACGTTCACAGGCTCCTCGCCGGCCGCGATCCGGTGGAGCTGGTCGCGCACCAGCCGGTAGGCGCGGGGCCACATCGCGCTGCTCGAGCCGCCCACGTGCGGTGAGATGAGGAGGCCCGGGCAGTCCCAGAGTGGGCTGTCCGGAGGCAGCGGCTCGTGGTCCACGACGTCGAGTGCTGCGCGGATCCGCTCCGTGCGCAACGCGGCCACGAGCGCGTCGGTGTCGACGACAGCGCCACGGGCCACGTTGACCAGCAGGGCGCCGTCCTTCATCGACGCGAGGAACGACGCGCCGACGAGGCCGCGGGTCTCGTCGGTGAGCGGCACGACGAGCACGACCACGTCGGCGGAGGGCAACAGCGCCGGCAGCTCGGAGATCGGGTGCACACCGTCCCGGGCAGACCGGGCCACCCGCACGACCGAGCACTCGAAAGGCGCCAGCCGCGCCTCGACGGCCGCCCCGATGGCGCCGTACCCCACCAGCAGCACCGTCCGGTCGGCCAGCGCCGGGTGCCACCCCGGCCTCCACCCGTGCCGGTCCTGGGCGCGCACGAACTCCGGTACGCCGCGCAGCGAGGACAGGACCAGGGTGAGCGCCAGCTCCGCGGTCGAGGCGTCGTGGATGCCCCTGCCGTTGCACAGCAGCACGCCATCGGGCACGGCATCGCGAATGTTGTCGACGCCGGCGGTGAGGGTCTGGACGATCCGGAGCGAGCTCATCTGCGCGAGGACGTCACGCACCTCCGGTCCCACCGTGTACGGCGGCACGAAGACCTCGACATCCTTCACCGAGGCGGGCAGGGACACGGTCGGGTCGACCTGCTCGTAGCGCAGCGCGTCGGGTGGGTCGCCGAGCTCCGCCGGGTCGAAGGGGAGCCAGACCAGGGGCTTCACGCGCGCCAGCCCGAGGCCACGGCAGCTCCCTGGTGGACGACCCGCTCGTGCCAGGCGACGGCACTGGCGTCGGTGAGCGAGGCGACCTGGTCGATCACCGCGCGCAGCCGCGCAGGGTCGTCCGGCGCGGCCTCCCAGTCGTCGGCGAAGGCCCGCTCCAGCGACGCGGGGGCGTGCCGGACGAGGGCCTCCACGAGCTCGGAGACCAGGTCGCGCTGGCGGGTCATCAGGGCGACGCGGTCGTCGGCCTGCATCACGTAGTGCGAGGCGATGCCCTTGAGCACCGCCATCTCGACCAGGGTCTGCCCGGGCACCACGAGGTCGGCCCGGTAGCGCACGAAGGGGCCGTCGGCTGCCGCGAAGGTCGCGGTCTGCACGGCCCCGCAGAACCGGCCCACCAGGTCGCTGGTCAGGTTCTTCAGGGCGGCCAGGCTGCGCCGGGTCCCGTCGTAGGGTCCGTCCGGCCAGCTGTCCACCTCGGTCAGCGCGGACAGCGCGGCGTCCAGGCTGTCGTCGGCGGCGTCGGGGAGGTAGAACGTGCGCACCGCCTCCCAGATCGCCGGCCGGTCGAGCCGCGCCAGGTCCACCCGTCCGGCCACCACGCCGTCCTCGACGTCGTGGACGGAGTACGCGACGTCGTCGGCCAGGTCCATGATCTGCGCCTCGACGCAGCGGTGCGGGCCGTCCGGGGCGCCCTTGCGCAGCCAGGTGAAGACCGGCAGGTCGTCGGCGTACACGCCGAACTTGCGGTTGCCCGGCGTCCGCTGCCACGGGTACTTCGTGCAGGCGTCCAGCGTCGCCCGGGTGAGGTTGAGCCCGACCGAGGCGCCGGACTCGTCGACGGTCTTCGCCTCCAGCCTGGTCAGCAGCCGCAGCGTCTGGGCGTTGCCCTCGAAGCCGCCGCATGGCTCGGCCAGCTCGTGCAGCGCCTGCTCACCGTTGTGGCCGAACGGCGGGTGCCCGAGGTCGTGGGCCAGGGCGGCGGTCTCGGCGATGTCGGGCTGCGAGCCCAGGGCCCGGGACAGGTCGCGGGCCACCTGCGCGACCTCGAGACTGTGGGTGAGCCGGTTGCGGACGAAGTCGTCGACCTGCGGCCCGTGCACCTGGGTCTTGGCCGCGAGCCTGCGGGACGCGGCGGCGTGCACGACGCGCGCCCGGTCGCGCTCGTACGGCGTCCGCTCGGGCGCCTCCACGCGCTTGGGCGGCTCCGCCACCAGCCGCTCGCGGTCGTGCTCGTCGTACAGCTCCGTGCTGTCCATCGAGCGTGACTCTACGAGGAGGTCAGTAGACGCTCACGTGGACGTGGTCGTAGTGGTTCGCCGTGGCCGAGCCCCGGTCCGGGAAGCTCCGCCAGCCCTCGGAGGCGCGCACCGGCGTCCAGATGTGCTGGCGCCACAGGATGTCGTAGATGTGCAGCTCGGAGGCGTGCGCCCGGAGGAAGTCCGCGATCGCGTAGCCCAGCTCGACATCGCTGGTCATGATGTCGATGGCCCGGCCGCTGGAGTGCTCTCCATGGTTGTCCCAGCCGCCGTACGACGTGATCTGCGGGAACGCGTGGCAGACCGACCGGTAGACGTAGACCGCACTGTCGGTCAGCCCGTTCTCGACGCTCGGGTCCGGGCACGGCTCCATCGACAGCCCGGCCGCGGCGGCGAGCGGCTTCTCGTCGGACAGGTAGCCGTCGGTCACCCAGCGGGACTGCCCCTTGAGGACGATCTCGGACCGGCCCCACATCTCGCGGCCGGTGACCAGGACCTTCTTGCCGGACTCGAGCTCACCGAGCTGCTTGGCCTTGTCGCCGGGCTGGTTCCAGATGTTGAGGTCCGCAGTGGTCCACTGATGGACCTTCGCCGCCTTGACCGCCGCGCTGATGGCCGCCTTGGACATGAACGACGGGGGCGGCAGGTCGCGCGACATCGTTGCCTTGACGCGGCTCTCGGAACGCGTGACCGGGTCCTCACCGCGTGCGGCCGAGGCGCTCGACGCGGTGCTGGCGGCGGTGACCGACGCCAGCGGGGTCAGGTCGGTGGCGTCCGGCTCGGCCGCGATGACGCCGATGGTGACCGAAGCGGCGGTCGCGAGGACCGCCAGCGGGCCGATGACGGCCATCGGCTTGGGTCTGGGTCGGCGGGCTTCGGGCTCCCGCTTGTGGCGGTGGTCTGCCACAGCGCTGATTCCTCTGCTTGTCGGTTGCACAGTCACGCGCCGGCCGGAAACCGTGGCTCCTGGCCGACGCGGTTGTCCAATCAACCACATCGGCACGTGGGCGGCCAATCCCCACTCCGGGATCGGCGTGGCCCAGGTCACCCCGTCCGACCCGGTTGAGCGTGATCGACGGGTATCCACTTCCGCGCGGCTGTAACGCGGATCTCACCCGCCGGTGGTCTCGTTGACCTCCTCGGTGAGGCCCCAGCCGGTGCCGTCGGTGTCGTCCAGCCAGCGCTCCGGCAGGGCCACCTTGTCGCGGGGGGAGCCCTGCCGCCCGCGCGGAGCACCCAGCTCCGAGACCGGGAATGGCTCGGACCGGTCCAGCCGGGTGAGCAGGTCCTCCAGCTCGGCCAGCGAGGTGATCATCGCCAGTGCGCGGCGCAGCTCTCCGCCCGCGGCGAAGCCCTTCAGGTACCACGAGACGTGCTTGCGGAACTCGATGCACCCCCGCTCCTCGCCCAGGTGCTCCGCCAGCAGCTCGGTGTGCCGGCGCATCATCGAGGCGACCTCGCCCAGGTGCGGGAGCGTGGCGACCTGCTCGCCTGCAAAGGCGGCCGCGAGGTCGCGGAAGAGCCAGGGCCGGCCCAGGCAGCCGCGCCCGACGACCACGCCCGCCGCACCGGTCTGCTCGACCATCCGCAGCGCGTCCGCGGCCTCCCAGATGTCGCCGTTGCCCAGCACCGGGATGTCGACGTGCTCGACCAGCCGCCCGATCGCGTCCCAGTCGGCGGCGCCGGAGTAGGCCTGCGCGACGGTGCGGCCGTGCAGCGCGATGGCGGCGCAGCCGGACTCCTGGGCGATCCGGCCGGCGTCGAGGTAGGTCAGGTGCTCCTCGTCGATGCCCTTGCGGGTCTTCATCGTCACGGGGACGTCGTACGGCGCCGCCGTGGCCACAGCGTGCTCGAGGATCTCGCCGAGCAGCTTGCGCTTCCACGGCAGCGCACCGCCGCCGCCCTTTCGCGTCACCTTCGGGACCGGGCACCCGAAGTTGAGGTCGACGTGCGCCACGCCGTACTCGGCGCACAGGATCTCGGTGGCCTTCCCGACGTAGACGGGGTCGGTGCCGTAGAGCTGGACCGACCGGACCGTCTCCGCCTCGTCGAAGACGAGCATGTCGAGGGTGTGCTTGTCGCGCTCGACGACGCCGCGACTGGTGATCATCTCGCACACGTAGAGGCCGGCCCCCTGATCGGCGCACAGCCGGCGGTACGCCGCGTTGGTGATCCCCGCCATCGGCGCGAGCACCACGGGCGTCGCCACCTGCAGCGAGCCGAGGGTCAGACCAGTCATCGCACTATTGTCGCCGAGCGCGACGCCAAAGCCTGCTTCGGCGGCGATCAGCGAGGGGCCGAGTCGGTCAGGGCGAGGCGCTGCCCGAGGGCTGGTCGCCCTTGTCACCGCCCTTGTCTCCCTTGCCCTTGTCTCCCTTGCCCTTGTCGCCCTTGCCCTTGTCGCCCGTCGGTGGCTTCTGGGGCTTGGGCTTCTGCAGCTCGCCGGTCCAGGTGATCGGGTCGAACTCCTGGGTGGGCCGGAAGCTGACCGCGGTCAGCTCGCCCTTCTTGGGCGAGAGGAAGACCAGGCAGGCGCGCATCGTGTGGCCCGGCTTGAACTTCTTCGGGAAGACCCCGGGCTGGCAGGGCGGGAAGGCGCTGGCGAACGTCGTCGACTCCACCAGCGTGTTGTTGCCGTCGACGATGTAGAGCGGGACGCGCTTGCCGCCGAGGTCGGTGTCGCCGCGGTTGGTGAGGGTCACCCGGACGAAGTAGGGGTTGGAGTTCTTCTGGGTCTGGTCGAGGTCCCAGCCGACGAACGACTTCTTGAACGAGGTCTTCTCCAGCCGCTTGACCTTGATGTCCAGGACGCCGACCACGCCCTGACGCAGCTGGTAGGCCACGGTCGCGGTGTCACCGACCGCGAGCTGGCTGCCCTCGGGGCTCAGCTCGACGCCGGCGGGCACGGGCAGTGACGGGGTGTCCGACGCGGAGGCGGTCCCCGTCTCGCCGGCCGTGCTGGAGGTGGAGCCACCCGCGACGTCGGGCCCCTTGTCGTCGCCCGAACAACCGGCCAGCAGGGCCGCGGCCGCCACGAGCGCGACGCACGAGGAGCCGGCCCTTCTCAGCACCCGGCCATTGTGCAAGGCGAAGGGCATCAGCAACCGGCGAATCGCTCTGAGAAGTACGCCGTGATCCCCTCGATCGGAACCCGCTCCTGCTCCATCGTGTCCCGAGACCTGACCGTCACCGCGTTGTCGTCGAGCGTCTCGAAGTCGACGGTCACGCAGTACGGCGTACCGATCTCGTCCTGCCGGCGGTAGCGACGCCCGATCGCGCCCGAGTCGTCGAAGTCGACGTTCCAGCTCCGGCGCAGCTCGGTGGCGAGGTCCTTGGCCTTCGGGGAGAGGTCGGCGTTGCGGCTCAGCGGCAGCACCGCCACCTTGACCGGTGCGAGCCGCGGGTCGAGCCGCAGCACGACGCGCTTGTCCACGCCACCCTTGGTGTTCGGCGCCTCGTCCTCCTGGTAGGCGTCGACCAGGAAGGTCATCAGGCTGCGGGAGAGGCCAGCGGCTGGTTCGATGACGTAGGGGTAGTAGCGCTCGTTGGCGGCCTGGTCGAAGAAGGAGAGGTCCTGGCCGGAGTGCTTGGCGTGGGTCTGGAGGTCGAAGTCGGTGCGGTTGGCGATCCCCTCGAGCTCGCCCCACTCCGAGCCCTGGAAGCGGAAGCGGTACTCGATGTCGACGGTGCGCGTCGAGTAGTGCGACAGCTTCTCCTGCGGGTGCTCGAAGTGGCGCAGGTTGTCGGGGTTGATGCCCAGGTCGACGTACCAGCGGGTCCGCTCGTCGATCCAGTACTGGTGCCACTCGGCGTCCTCACCGGGCCGGACGAAGTACTCCAGCTCCATCTGCTCGAACTCGCGGGTCCGGAAGATGAAGTTGCCCGGCGTGATCTCGTTGCGGAAGCTCTTGCCGATCTGGGCGATGCCGAACGGCGGCTTCTTGCGGGCCGAGGTGGCGACGTTGTTGTAATTCACGAAGATGCCCTGCGCGGTCTCGGGCCGCAGGTAGTGCAGGCCCTCTTCGCTCTCGACGGCGCCGAGGTAGGTCTTCATCATCCCGTTGAACATGCGCGGCTCGGTGAACGTGCCCTTGTTGCCGCAGTTGGGGCAGTTCAGCTCGTGCAGGTCGAAGACGGCGTCCGGCTTCTTCGCCAGGAACGCCTCTTCGAGGTGGTCGGCCCGGAACCGCTTGTGGCACTTGGTGCACTCGGTCAGCGGGTCGGTGAACTCGCGCACGTGGCCCGACGCCTCCCACACCTGGCGGGCCAGGATGATGGCGGAGTCCAGGCCGACGATGTCGTCACGCTGCTGGACCATCGCCTTCCACCACTGCCTGCGCACGTTCTCCTTCAGCTCCACGCCCAGGGGTCCGTAGTCCCACGCGGACCGGGTGCCGCCGTAGATCTCGCTGGACGGGTAGACGAAGCCTCGCTTCTTGGCGAGGTTCACGACGGAGTCGATGCGGTCCGCGGGCATTGTGGTGGCTCCTTCCATGGAGGCTGCTGCCGGCTGGCTGTCGGCAGGTTCCGGCCGGGCGCTCCCGGGCCGGACGAAGTACGAGCGGCGCAGCGGCCGCACCGGGATAACGCTACAGAAGCCGCACGGACACCCCGCCCGCGGGCAGCCCCACGGGCCGCAGGCACGAGGATCTCTGGGCGTCTGCAGCGTCGGCTCTCCAGGCCGAATGCCCGGCATCGCCCGAAGGGCGAGCCCGGCTATACAGTCCCGCACACTTCGAAGTGGCCGGTCGTGGTGTCCTGGTCGAGCTGGTAGACGACCTCGCGGCTGGAGCCGTTGGCGTAATCCAGGGTCACCGGAACGGTCAGGGTATTGATGTCCAGTTCGCCGACGCTGAATCCGGTACTGGTGATGGTGTCC
>NZ_DASUFR010000102.1:0-4909 GCF_036274455.1 Nocardioides sp.
CCGGAAATTGGTCGGAGCGGCCACGACAGTGAATCCCCCAACTCCTGTCGTCACCGCTCCGCACTACAAGAGACGCTCGGAGCCGCGCCGCCGTTCCGTGCTGCACTGTTTATCCGCCAAATTCGGTACGCCGCCCGGCTCCGGTCCGGACGGGGCCGATCCGCCGGGCGGGATCTCGTTTGAGCTGTGTCGGTGCCGGTGGGCAGGGTGGCGCCCATGACGTCGTACATCTCCCACACCACCGTCGACTGCCACAACGCCTATGAGCTCTCCGAGTGGTGGAAGCCCGTGCTCGGCTACACCGACCTCGAGGGCGACCCCAACCTGCCGGGCCACGAGGAGTGCATGATCCGCGACCCCGAGACCGGCCACCAGCTGCTGTTCATCGAGGTGCCCGACGAGACGCTGCCCGCCAAGCGGATCCACTTCGACCTGATGCCGCGCGAGGGCACCCGCGACGAGGAGCTCGCCAGGCTGCTCGAGCACGGCGCCACCGTGGTCGACGACCTGCGTGAGAGGTGGGGGCCCAACACCGGCTGGGTGGTCCTCGCCGACCCCGAGGACAACCAGTTCTGCATCCTGCGCTCCCAGGCCGAGCGCGAGGCGGCGGGCCGGTCACAGCCCGACGAGTCCTGACTCGCAGCCCCCGAGCGGGCACACTTGGCAGGTGCAGGTCTCCGACCCGGCGCCGGCCGAGGTCCTCGAGATGGACGGCGGCCCGCGGCTGTCCGCCAGGGGCCGCCGGGTGCTCGTGGTCGTCGTCGCGGTCCTGTGCGTGGTGGGGGTGGTCGGGTGGCGGGTCGACGCCCGGTCGCGCGACCGTGACGAGCGGGCGGTCTCGGCCTGCCGGACCGCCGCCCTGCGCGCCGACGCGCGTGCGTCCGGCCTCGTCGGCTACATGGTCCACGAGGTCGATCCGGTCCTCTACAAGATCCCCGCGGGGCCGCGCCGCGACGGGATCGTGAAGCTCGTCGCCGACGCCGCCGGCCGGGGACTGCCGGGGGTCCGCCGGGCGCTCGCCCTCTGCCGTGCCACCGACGTGGCCTGGCCGCACCGCACGCTGCGGCACCGGCGGGACAGCTATGTCGACTACCTCGTGGCCAGGGTCCGGCGGCTGGAGGAGATCGCGGCCAACGGCCACTCCTACTACCGCGACCAGCCCCAGCTCGCCCTGCTGCGCGAGCGCGCGTTCGGGGCGTGAGCCCGGAACCCGCGGCCGCCTCACTCGCGCCAGGGCTCCGGCCTGACTGCGCTCGGTCCCTCCTCGTAGGATCGAGGCCAACACCCCCTACCGCTGCGCGGTCGGGGGCTCTCGTGCTGTGCCCTCCCATCTCCCGATAGGCAGAAATGACGCTCTCCGGCCTCTCCGACGCCGTCCTCGCCGACCCCACCCTCGACGAGGCGATCGCCGACGCCCGCGGCGGCGCGGTGCGCGCGCTCGACCTGACCGGTCCGGCCGCGCTGCGGCCGTTCGTCGTCGAGGGCCTGGTGCGCGCGGGCCGCACCGTGCTCGTCGTGACCGCGACTGCCCGCGAGGCAGAGGACCTCGTCGAGGAGCTCGGCTCGCTGCTCGACGAGGACACGGTGGGGCTCTTCCCGAGCTGGGAGACGCTCCCGCACGAGCGGCTCAGCCCGCGCAGCGACACCGTGGGCCGCCGGCTGGCGGTGCTCCGCCGGCTGACGCACCCCGATGAGGCACACGGGCCGCTCAGCGTGGTCGTCGCGCCGGTGCGCT
This sequence comes from Nocardioides sp., assembly GCF_036274455.1. Classification (GTDB taxonomy): domain Bacteria; phylum Actinomycetota; class Actinomycetes; order Propionibacteriales; family Nocardioidaceae; genus Nocardioides. Next base: position 1,736 of record NZ_DASUFR010000102.1, read on the forward strand.
CGCTGCTCCAGCCGCAGGTCAAGGGGCTGGGCGACCTCGAGCCGGTCGAGCTGATGCCCGGTCAGACCGCGCCGATGGAGGACGTCGTGCAGCGGCTCGCGGACGCGGCGTACTCCCGCGTCGACCTTGTCGAGAAGCGCGGCGAGTTCGCGGTCCGGGGCGGCATCGTCGACGTCTTCCCGCCCACCGAGGAGCACCCGCTCCGGGTCGAGTTCTGGGGCGACGACGTCGAGGAGATCCGGAGCTTCTCGGTCGCCGACCAGCGCACCCACGAGACCGTCCACCGCCTGTGGGCGCCGCCGTGCCGCGAGCTCCTGCTCACCGACGACGTCCGCCGTCGCGCCTGGGAGCTGGGCGAGCGGCACCCGCAGCTGGTCGAGCTGACGGACAAGATCTCCGCCGGGATCGCCGTCGAGGGGATGGAGTCGCTCACGCCGGTGCTGGTCGACGAGATGGAGCTGCTGGTCGACCTGCTGCCCATTGAGTCGCACGTGCTCGTCCTCGACCCCGAGCGGGTGCGCCGCCGGGCCCACGACCTGGTGGCCACCAGCGAGGAGTTCCTGGGCGCCAGCTGGGCCGCTGCCGCCAGCGGCGGCGAGGCGCCGATCGACCTCGGTGCCGCGTCCTACCGCTCGCTCGGCGACGTCCGCGCGCACGTCCTGGCCACAGGCCAGAGCTGGTGGTCGGTCAGCCCGTTCGGCCTCGCCGACGAGGGCGAGATGGGTGCCATCGCAGCGGAGGTCCCGACAGGCTCGACCAGCGAGGACGAGACACCCGGCGTACCGACCCGCACGCTCCCGATGCAGGCCGCCGACGCCTACCGCGGCGACGTCGACCGCGCCTTCGAAGACCTCGGGCGCTGGCGGTCCCAGGGCTACCGCACCGTTGTGGTCCATCCCGGCCACGGCCCGGCCCAGCGCACCGTCGAGGCGCTCGGTGAACGCGACGTCGCGGCGCGGCTGGTCGAGCGGCTCGAGGACGCGCCGCCCTCCGACGTGGTCACGGTCGCGTGCGGGTCGCTCACCCACGGCTTCGTCGACGACACCAACCGGCTGGTCCTGCTCACCGGCGAGGACATCTCCGGCCAGAAGGCGTCCACGCGCGACATGCGCCGGATGCCGGCCCGGCGCAAGCGCCAGATCGACCCGCTGGAGCTCTCCGCGGGCGACTACGTCGTGCACGAGCAGCACGGCGTCGGCCGCTTCGTCGAGATGCGGAAGCGCGAGGTGGCGGGCGCGGTCCGCGAGTACCTCGTGCTCGAGTACGGCGCCGGCAAGCGCGGCGGCCCGCCGGACCGGCTCTATGTCCCGGCCGACGCCCTCGACCAGGTCACCCGCTACGTCGGCGGCGAGCAACCCAGCCTCGACCGGCTCGGCGGCGCGGACTGGAACAAGCGCAAGGGCCGGGCCCGCAAGGCGGTGCGCCAGATCGCGGCCGAGCTGATCAAGCTCTACGCCGCCCGGCAGGCCACCAAGGGCCACGCCTTCGGCCCGGACACCCCCTGGCAGCGTGAGCTCGAGGACGCCTTCCCGTTCAACGAGACCCCGGACCAGCTCACCACGGTCGACGAGGTGAAGGCCGACATGATGCGGACGGTCCCGATGGACCGCCTCGTGTGCGGCGACGTCGGCTACGGCAAGACCGAGATCGCGGTGCGCGCTGCGTTCAAGGCCGTACAGGACGGCAAGCAGGTCGCCGTGCTGGTGCCCACGACGCTGCTGGTCACCCAGCACCTCTCGACGTTCCAGGAGCGGATGAGCGGCTTCCCGATCCGGGTCGAGGGGCTCTCCCGGTTCCAGACCGACAAGGAGGCGCGCGCGGTCATCGACGGGCTCGTCGACGGGACCGTCGACATCGTGGTCGGCACCCACCGGCTGCTCAACCCCGACATCCGGGTCAAGGACCTCGGGCTGATCATCGTCGACGAGGAGCAGCGGTTCGGCGTCGAGCACAAGGAGCAGATGAAGCGGCTGCGGACCTCGGTCGACGTGCTGTCGATGTCCGCCACGCCGATCCCGCGCACGCTGGAGATGGCGATCACCGGCATCCGGGAGATGTCGACCATCACCACCCCGCCCGAGGAGCGGCACCCGGTGCTGACCTACGTCGGCGCCTACGAGGACCGCCAGGTCACCGCGGCCGTCCGCCGCGAGCTGCTGCGCGAGGGCCAGGTGTTCTACATCCACAACCGGGTGCAGTCGATCGAGAAGGCCGCTGCCCGGCTCCGCGAGCTGGTCCCCGAGGCCCGGGTCGCGACCGCGCACGGCCAGATGGGGGAGCACCAGCTCGAGCAGGTGATGCTCGACTTCTGGGAGAAGCGGTTCGACGTCCTCGTCTGCACCACGATCGTCGAGTCCGGCCTCGACGTGTCCAACGCCAACACGATGATCATCGAGCGGGCCGACACCCTCGGGCTCTCGCAGCTCCACCAGCTCCGCGGCCGGGTCGGCCGCTCCCGCGAGCGCGCCTACGGATACTTCCTCTACCCGGCCGAGAAGCCGCTGACCGAGACGGCCCACGAGCGGCTCGCCACCCTGGCCCAGCACTCCGACCTCGGTGGTGGCATGGCGATCGCGATGAAGGACCTCGAGATCCGCGGCGCCGGCAACCTGCTCGGCGGCGAGCAGTCCGGCCACATCGCCGACGTGGGCTTCGACCTCTACGTCCGGCTGGTCGGCGAGGCGGTGCACGAGTTCCGCGGCGACCAGGAGCCCGAGCTCAACGAGGTCCGCATCGAGCTGCCCGTCGACGCACACCTCCCGCACGACTACATCCCGAGCGAGCGGCTGCGGCTGGAGATGTACAAGCGGCTGGCCGAGGTCCGCTCCGACGACGACGTCGACCTGCTGCTGGAGGAGCTGAAGGACCGCTACGGCGAGCCGCCGGTCGAGGTCACCTCACTCCTCATCGTGGCGCGCTTCCGGGCCCGGGCGCGCCAGGCCGGGATCGGCGAGGTCACGATCGCCGGCAAGTTCGTCCGGTTCGCACCCGTGACGCTGCCGGAGTCGCGCGTCGTACGCCTCCAGCGCCTCTACCCGAAGTCGATCGTCAAGGCGCCGGTCGAGACCATCCTGGTGCCCCGGCCCCACGTCGGCGGCGTCCTGGGCAAGCCGCTCGACGGCATCGCCCTGCTCGAGTGGGCGCGGGGCGTCATCGACGCGGTGATCGACCCGG
>NZ_DASUFR010000103.1:0-13278 GCF_036274455.1 Nocardioides sp.
CTAGGTGCCGGTTACCTGCCAGGTTGGCCGGAGTCGAGACCGATCAGTCGATATCCGTGCGGTCCGCTCGTCACCCTCGTGCCAGACCCTCATCGAAAGGAGACGCCGTGCCGGAGTACGTCGTCATGTTCCCCGCAGACAACGAGGCGGACTGGGAGACCCGCACCGAGGCCGACCGCCAGGCCACGTTCGACACCGACTACGAGTTCGGCCAGCTGCTCGCAGCACGCGGCGGCGCCGTGACCGGCGGCGCCGGCCTGACGCACAGCAGCCACGCGCGGACGGTCAAGCGTGGTCCGAACTCGCACCCGCTGGTCACGGAGGGTCCCTTCGCAGAGACCGTCGAGCAGCTGTCCGGCTTCTTCATCGTGACCTGCGACGACTACGACGCGCTCGTCGAGGCAGCAAAGGTGCTCGTCCGGGCCCACCCGGTCGTGGAGATCCGCCCGGTGAAGGAGTTCTGAGGAGACGACGGCGGGACGGCCGACGGCGGCTTCGACGAGCGCTGAGAAGATGAGGTGATCGCCTCATGCGGGCGGCATGGCCTCGCCGCCACGCTTGCGCCCATGAGCCAACGATCGGGAGGCGATCACATGCAGCGCGCATCGAGGGAGGCCTGGGAGCTGTTGACGGTCGGGCCACCGGATGCCGATCGATCGGTCCTGTTGTTGCCGGGAGGCGCCAACGCGGCGCGGTCGTTCGATCTGGTGATCGCGGAGCCGGCGCTCTCGGGGGTCCGCCTGGTCGCCACGACGCTGCCGGGCATGGCGGGCGCAGCGCTGACCGGCGACCTGTCGGTCCCGGGAATGGCGCGCAAGGCCGGGGAGCTGGCCAGGGAGCATCGGTGCGACGTGGTCGTCGGCTTCTCCCATGGCGCCACGGTTGCGCTGGAGATGCTGCTGGCCGGTCACTTCCGGGGACCGGTCGTGCTGCTGGGCATCGCGCTGACCACGGAGGACGACGCGGCGTTCTTCCGCGCCGCCGTTCGGTTGTCACAGAAGGTCGGGCCTTGGCCGCTGGGCGCTCTGTTGCGGCTCATGCCCCTGATGGTCAGGTCGCTGAAGATCCCTGAGCCGCACAAGCGGGAGCTGATCGAGGACCTCGGACGGAACCGGGCCGGCGATGCACTCCGGGTGAGCGCCGAGTACCTCGACTACATCGCCGCCGACCGGGACTATGCCGCCGAGCTCGCCGGTGCGGGAAGCCCCGCGTGGGTCGTCCACGCCGAGAAGAACGGGGACGGCGGGCTCACCGACGCCGAGCGCGCCACACTCGAGGCGGCTGGCAACGCGACTCTCGTGACGGTTCCGGGCTCGGTGTTCCTCCTCCCGGACGAGGCCCCGGACCAGACAGCAGCAGTGATAGCCGCTGCTCTGTCGACGCTGGACTGACCGCACGCCCACCGGACCAACCCCCGTGCGTTGTGCCGCGGACCTGACCCGGCTGGCACCCCAAGGCGGTGCTCTACCTCCACCTCCACCAAGCCGCCGTCCACGGCGCCGACGCGGTGGCGGGGTCGAGGGGCTCGGCCCGGCCAGCCTGGCTTCGCTGCAGACACTGCGCCGAAGGGCCGCGCCGCTGACCTTCCACGGCCCTGCCTGATGCGCACCGTGACGGCGACGCGCACGCGGCGAGGCCACCCGAGGGTTAGTCGCGGGCGGTGAGCAGCGTCCTGAGGATGTTCTCCATCTCGTCGAGGCTTTCCTGCTGACCGTCGAAGCCTGTCATGTGGTCGCGTCCCGCCTGGTCGTTGAAGGTCAATGACCAGGTGAACGTCGTGACTCCGTCCCTTTCCTGGAGTTCCATCGTTTCGACTGCCTCCACATCGGGCCAGCAGTTGAAGTGCCAGGTCTCCACGGTTCGGACGGGTGGTTCGACTTCGAGGTATGTCCCGTGGAAGGAGAAGACCGTTCCGTCGCCGGTCACGAAGGAGGAGTGGTACGTCCCACCGACACGGAGGTCGATCGAGCACTCCGTCATGCGGTCGGGGGGCGTCGCTCCCCACCTGCTCACGTGCTCGGGTTTCGTCAAGACGTCGAAGACGAGAGCGATCGGCGCGTCGAACTCGCGAGTGATGACCACCTCGAGCTCGTTCGGGAAGGTGATGATGGCGGAGCCATGCCGATCAGGTGTCACTGTCTTCTCCTTGTCGTTGCAGCTCGGTGAGGTAGTCCTCGATCCGATCCAGTCGGTCGTTGATCGCTCGCTCGTACTTGGCCACCCAGTCGTGCAGGGGCCGCAGCTGGTCGGGGGCCAGGCGGTAGAACCGGTGACGCCCTTCGGTCCGGCGCTCGACGAGTCCGACCTCGCTGAGCACTCGCAGGTGCCGGGAGACGTGAGGCTGAGGCATCGAGACCTGGCCCACGATCGCCCCGACTGACTTCTCGCCTGTGAGCAGAACGTCGAGGATTGCGCGGCGGTGGGCGTCACCTACTGCGTTGAAGACATCGGTGGTCGTCGAAGCGCGGGCCACAGGTCAAACGTATACCCATATGCGAATATGGCAATCGGGCGGCCACAGGCCGCCATACCCGACAGCAGCATGAGCAGAGCGGAACGCGCGAGCGCAAGACGTCCAGTGACGCCAACCCACAGGGCGCACGCGCAAGCCTCGGCGCGCGCCGACGGTGTCGCTGTAGGTGAAGGCTCCCGGTGACCGCTCAGAGCCGCTCGATGATCGTCACGTTGGCCTGGCCGCCGCCCTCGCACATCGTCTGCAGGCCGTAGCGACCGCCGGTGCGCTCGAGCTCGTTGAGCAGGGTCGCCATGATGCGGGTGCCGGTGGCGCCGATCGGGTGGCCGAGGGCGATACCGCCGCCGTTGACGTTGACCTTGTCGTGCGGGGCGCCGGTCTCCTTCATCCACGCGATCACGACCGAGGCGAACGCCTCGTTGCACTCGAACAGGTCGATGTCGTCGACCGAGAGCCCGGCTCGCTCGAGCGCGCGGTGGGTGGCCCGGATCGGTCCGGTGAGCATCCAGACCGGGTCGTCGCCGGTGACCGACAGGTGGTGGATCCGGGCGCGCGGGGCGAGGCCGTGATCGGCGAGCGCCTGCTCCGACGCGACGAGCACGGCCGACGACGCGTCGCAGATCTGGGAGGAGACCGCTGCCGTGATCCGGCCGCCGGGCGCCAGCGGCTCGAGGTCGGCCATCTTCTCCAGCGAGGTCTCGCGCGGGCACTCGTCGACGGCGAGGTCTCCGAGAGGGACGACCTCGCGGTCGAAGCGGCCCTCGGCGATTGCGCTCCGGGCCCGCTCGTGGGACTCCAGCGCAAACTGCTCCATCTCCGCGCGGGAGATGTCCCACTTCTCGGCGATCAGCTCGGCCGAGCGGAACTGGCTGACCTCCTGCTCGCCGTACCGCGCCCGCCAGCCGGGTGACTCCGCGAACGGCGTCGAGAAGCCGTACTGCCGACCCACCAGCATCGCCGCGGAGATCGGGATCGCGCTCATGTTCTGGACGCCGCCGGCCACGACCAGGTCCTGGGTGCCGGACATGGCGCCCTGGGCGGCGAAGTGCACGGCCTGCTGCGAGGAGCCGCACTGCCGGTCGATGGTCACCCCGGGCACGTGGTCCGGCAGCCCGGCGACGAGCCACGCCGTGCGCGCGACGTCGCCGGCCTGGGAGCCGATCGTGTCGCAGCAGCCGAGGATCACGTCGTCGACCGCTCCCGGATCGATCCCGGTCCGGTCGACCAGCGCCGTGATCGTGTGCGCAGCGAGGTCGGCGGAGTGGACGCCGGCCAGCGCGCCACCGCGCCTGCCGACCGGGGTGCGGACGGCGTCGACGATGTAGGCCTCACCCACGTGCCCCCTCATGCGCCCAGCCCGTCGAGCAGGATGGTGACGTACTGGTCCGCGACCTGCGCGGCCGAGAGCGAACCGCCGGGCCGGTACCAGTTGACCGCGACCCAGACGGTGTCGCGGATGAAGCGATAGACGAGGTCGATGTCGAGGTCCGCGCGCAGCACGCCGGCGGCGACCCCCTCGCGCAGCAGCCGCATCCACACCTCCCGGGACTGGGCGTGCCGCTCCGCGAGGTAGCCGAAGCCGTCGAGGGTGCCGAGGTAGGCCGCGTCGTTCTGGAAGATGGCGACCTCGCTGTGGTGCCGGTCGATGGCCTCGAAGGACACCCGGACCGCCTGCTCGAGCTTGGCCCGCGGGTCGGCGTCGCCGGCCAGGATCTCGTCGTACTGGCCGAACAGCTCCTCCTGGAAGGTCCGCAGGATCTCGTCGACCATCGACTCCTTGGAGTCGAAGTGGTGGTAGAGGCTGCCCGAGAGGATCCCGGCGGCGTCCGCGATGTCGCGCACGGTCGTGTTGCGGAACCCCTTGCTCGCGAACAGCTCGGCCGCGATCCGCAGCAGCTCCTCGCGACGGGTCAGGCTCTGGGCCGGTGACTGGGTCTCAGGCATGCTGGCTGCTCACCGCCACCACCTCACCGGTCAGGTACGACGCGTAGTCGCTGGCCAGGAACACCATCACGTTCGCGACCTCCCAAGGCTCGGCGGCGCGCCCGAACGCCTCGCGCTGCGTCAGCTCGGCCAGCAGCTCGTCGGAGGTGACCTTGGCCAGGTACGGGTGCATCGCCAGGCTCGGGCTCACCGCGTTGACCCGGATGCCGTGCGGCGCGAGGTCCATCGCCGCGCAGCGGGTCAGCGCCATGACCCCGGCCTTGGCCGCGGCGTAGTGGGCCTGGCCGTCCTGGGCGCGCCAGCCGACCACCGAGGCGTTGTTGACGATCACGCCCTTCCGGCCCGCGTCGACCATGCGCCGGCCGGCAGCCCGGACGCAGCGGAAGGTCCCGGTCAGCGTGACGTCGAGCACCCGGCTCCACTGCTCGTCGGTCAGCTCGAGCACCGACGCGGTCCCGCCGAGGCCGGCGTTGTTGACCATCACGTCGACACCGCCGAGCTCGTCGGCCGCGTCGAGCAGCGCCTGCACCTGGTCCTCGTCGGTGACGTCGCACACCACCTGCCGCACCCGGTCCGCGCCGAACTCCGTGGCGAGGACCTCCTCGGCCTCACCCAGCCGTCGCTCGTGGGTGTCGCTGAACACGACGGCCTGCGCGCCCTCCTCGAGCGCACGCCGTACGACGGCCGCGCCGATGCCGGCCCCGGCCGCCGCGGTCACCACCACGACCTTGCCGGCCAACAGGTCGTGACCCGGCACGTACGCAGGGGCGGTCATCGGCCCTCCCGGGGCAGCCCGAGCACCCGCTCGGCCAGGATGGTGCGCTGCACCTCGTCGCTGCCGCCGTAGATCGAGTCCGCGCGGGAGAAGAGGTAGAGCCGCTGGAGGTCGTCGAGCTCGTACGGCGCGGCACTCGCCACCAGCCCGTCGAGGCCGCGGACGTCCATCGCGACCTCGCCGAGCCTCTTGTGCCAGCGCGCCCAGGCCAGCTTGAAGACGGAGGGCGCGCCGGCGTCGCTCCCGCCGACGACGGAGAGGCCGCGCAGGGCCTGCCAGCGCAGCACCTCGAGCTCGGCCTTGAGGCCGGCCAGCCGGTCGCGGACGACCGGGTCGTCGATCGCGCCGTTGTCCCTCGCCAGCCGGACCACGCCGCCGAGCTCGCGGGCGAAGCCGACCACCTGGCCGAGCACCGACACCCCGCGCTCGAAGCCGAGCAGGGCCATGGCCACCCGCCAGCCGTCGCCCGGCTCGCCCACCACCAGGTCGGGCGCCGTCCGCGCGCCGGTCAGGAACACCTCGTTGAACTCCGAGCCGCCGGTCAGCTGCCGGATCGGCCGGACCTCGACCCCCTCCTGGTCGATCGGCACCAGCAGGAACGACAGCCCGTGGTGCCGCTGTGAGCCCGGCTCGGTGCGCGCGATGAGGAACAGCCACTGGCTGAAATGGGCGTTGGACGTCCAGACCTTCTGGCCGTCGATGACCCAGCCGTCGGTGTCGAGCCGGGCCCTGGTCTGCACGTTGGCGAGGTCGGAGCCGGCGCCCGGCTCGGAGTAGCCCTGCGCCCACAGCTCCTCGACCGCCAGGATCCTCGGCAGGAACCGCTCCTGCTGCTCCTTGGTCCCGAAGGCCATGAGCGTGGGTCCGAGGAGCTCCTCACCGAGGTGGTTGACCCGGTTGGGAGCGTCGGAGCGGGCGTACTCCTCGTGGAAGATCACCTGCTGCCACAGCGACAGCCCACGGCCGCCATGCTCTGCCGGCCAGCTCACGCCGGTCCAGCCGTGCTCGGCCAGGTGGCGGTTCCAGGCCAGCCGCTCCTCGATCGCCTCATGCTCCCGACCGGGCCCGCCGAGCCCCTTCAGCCCCGCGAACTCGCCGCTCAGGTGGTCCTCGAGCCAGCCGCGGACCTCGGCCCGGAAGGCCTCGTCCTCGGAGTAGCTCAGGTCCACGTACGCTATGCTACCAAGCAAATGCTTGGTTTGTCGCAGACGCTCCCTGCCCTGCTCCGTGAGGCCGCGGAGCGGTTCGGCGAGCACCCGGCCTACGTCGAGGGCGACCGGACCCTCTCCTACGCCGATCTCCTGCGCCGGGTGGAGAGAACCGCCGGCGACTACGCGCGGCGGGGCGTCGCTGCCGGCGACCGGGTGGTCCTGTGGGGGCCGAACAGCACCGACTGGGCGGTGGCCGCGCTCGCGGTGTCGTACGCCGGTGGCGTGCTGGTCCCGGTCAACTCGCGCTACGTCGGCCCGGAGGTCGCCGACGTCGTCGAGCGGACCCACGCGGCTCTGGTCGTGGTCCACGACGGCTTCCTCGGCCGCGACCAGGTGCGGGAGCTGGCCGATGCGGGCGTCACCGCGCCCGTCATCCGCCTCGACAGTGGAGTAAATTCGTCACCGGGCGGCCAAAAGGCCGCACAGTCTGCGTTCGCAGCCGTCTCCCCCGACGACGTGGCGGACATCCTCTTCACCTCGGGGACGACCGGCCGGTCCAAGGGCGCGATGAGCGCGCATCGGCAGACCATCGGCGTCGCCCGCGCGTGGGCCGAGCTGGGCGGGGTCCGGCAGGACGACCGCTACCTGGTGGTCAACCCGTTCTTCCACTCCTTCGGCTACAAGATCGGCATCGTCGTCGGGCTGCTGACCGGCTGCACGCTCTACCCCGTCGCCACCTTCGACGTGGACGAGACGATGCGGCTGATCGAGACCGAGCGGATCACCGTGTTCCCCGGCGCACCCACGCTCTACCAGTCGCTGCTCAACGCTCCGGGGCGGGCAGAGCGGGACCTGTCCTCGCTCCGGCTGGCGGTGACCGGCGCGGCAGTCGTGCCGGTCGTCCTCATCGAGCGGATGGGCGACGAGCCTCCGTCGGGGCTGGGGATCGACCAGGTCATGACGGCGTTCGGGATGACCGAGGCGGTGGTCGTCACGATGTGCCGGGAGGGTGACTCGGCCGAGACCGTGGCCACCACCAACGGCCGGGCGATCCCGGGCATGGAGACCAGGATCGCTGCCAACGGCGAGCTGCTGGTCCGCGGCCACTACGTGATGCTCGGCTACCTCGACGACCCGGGGGCCACCCGCGAGGCCGTCGACGACGAGGGCTGGCTGCACACCGGCGACGTCGGCTCCCTCGACCGCGACGGCAACCTCACGATCACCGACCGGCTCAAGGACATGTACATCTCCGGCGGCTTCAACGTCTATCCCGCGGAGGTCGAGCAGGCGCTCGCCCGGCTCGACGGCGTGGCCGACGTGGCGGTCGTCGGCGTGCCGGACGAGCGGATGGGCGAGGTCGGCAAGGCGTTCGTCGTACGCCGCGAGGACAGCGCGCTCACCGAGGAGGACGTCGTCGCGTTCGCCAGGGAACGGCTGGCGAACTTCAAGGTGCCGCGCCAGGTGGCGTTCGTCGACGCGCTCCCCCGCAACCTGAGCGGCAAGGTGCTGAAGACCGAGCTGAGGGATCGTGGCTGAGCTCGGCACTGAGGCACCCGGGCCGTCTCACGCTCATCGAGCCTGTCGAGATGTCTGCAGCCTGGGCACCCGCGCAACCGCGGCGGGCGGCCGTCAGCTCGCGCTGCGGTGGTCTCGACGAGCTCGACCAGCGGTGGTCCGGTCCCAGCGTCGTGAGGCCGGGGCATGGACCTGAACCTCTCCGAGTCGGAGCTCGCCTTCCAGGCGGAGGCCCGTGCGTGGCTGGCCGCGAACGTGCCGGCCGAGCCACTTGCGTCGATGGACACCGCAGAGGGCTGGCGGCTGCACCAGGAGTGGGAGGCGAGGCTCGCCGAGGCCCGCTGGTCGGTGGTGTCGTGGCCGAGGGACTACCACGGCCGCGAGGCCTCGCTGGTCGAGTGGGTGCTGTTCGAGGAGGAGTACCACCGCGCCGGCGCGCCCGGCCGGGTCTCCCAGAACGGGATCCTCCTGCTCGCGCCGATCCTCTTCGACCATGGGACCAAGGAGCAGCAGGACCGGTTCCTGCCGCCGATGGCGACCGGTGAGCAGGTCTGGGCGCAGTGCTGGTCCGAGCCCGAGGCCGGCTCCGACCTGGCCTCGCTCACCTCGAGCGCCCGGCGCGACGACGACCGTGGGGGCTGGGTGCTCAACGGCCAGAAGACGTGGTCGTCGCGAGCGGCGTTCGCGCACTGGGGGTTCGGCCTGTTCCGCTCCGACCCGCGGGCCGAGCGGCACCGCGGGCTGACCTACTTCCTCTTCCCGCTCGACGCCGACGGGATCACGGTGCGCCCGATCGCGCAGCTGGACGGCGAGGCGGGGTTCGCCGAGATCTTCTTCGACGACGTCTTCGTGCCGGACTCCGACGTGCTGGGCGCTCCCGGCGACGGGTGGCGGGTCGCGATGTCGACCGCCGGGAACGAGCGCGGCCTGTCGCTGCGCTCCCCCGGCCGGTTCTGCGCCGCCGCCGACCGGCTGGTCGACCTCTACCGGACCGCTCCGCACCGGGAGGACCTCGCGGCAGCCGTCGCCGACGCCTGGATCGGTGCGCAGGCCTACCGGCTCCACACGTGGTCGGCGGTGGCCCGGCTCGCGGCCGGCGAGGACATCGGTCCGGCGGGCTCGGTGAACAAGGTGTTCTGGTCCGAGCTCGACCTCGCCCTCCACGAGACCGCGCTCGACCTCCTCGGCGCCGAGGCCGAGGTCGAGTCGACGTGGCTCGGCGGCTACACGTTCGCGCTGGCCGGCCCGATCTATGCCGGCACCAACGAGGTGCAGCGCAACATCATCGCCGAGCGGATCCTCGGTCTGCCGCGAGAGCCGAGGGCGGCGCGGTGAGGTTCGAGCTCGACGCCGACCAGCGGGACTTCGCGGCCTCGCTGGACTCCCTCCTGGCCGCATCCGACACCGTCGCGGTCGCCCGCGCCTGGGCCGAGGGCGACCACGAGCCCGGGCTCGAGCTGTGGGGCCGGCTGGCCGAGCTGGGCGTCACCGGGCTGGCCACCGAGGACACGACAGTGGAGGCCTGCCTCGCGTTCGAGGCGCTGGGCCGGCACGCCGTCCCCGGGCCGTGGGTCGAGTCCGCGGCCGTGCTCCCCCTCGCGCTGGGCCGGGACCTGTCGGGGACGATCGCCACGGTCGCTGTGCCACCACGGGTGCCCTACGCCCTCGACGCCGACGTCGCGGCCGAGGTCTTCGTCCTCCACGACGGCCGGCTGCACACGGCCACCGTCGGCGACCGGGTCGGCTCGGTCGACCGGAGCCGGCACCTGTTCCGCGTGACGCCGGGCGAGCCCGTCGGGACCCTCGAGCTCCGTGGCGGCCTCGGTCTCGGCGTCCTGGCCACCTCGGCGCAGCTGCTGGGAGCCGGCGAGCGGCTGCTGAGCGACTCGGTCGCCTACGTGAAGCAGCGCCGGCAGTTCGGCCGCGAGATCGGTTCGTTCCAAGCCGTCAAGCACCGGCTCGCCGACGTCCGCATCGCCCTCGACTTCGCGCGGCCGCTGCTCCACGGCGCCGCGGTCACGACCGAGCGGAAGTACGTCTCCGCGGCCAAGGTCGCGTGCAGCGACGCGGCGTACCTCGCCGCCCGGACCGCGCTGCAGGTCCACGGCGCGATCGGCTACACCGCCGAGCTCGACCTGTCGCTCTGGCTGACCAAGGTGCGGGCGCTGCGCAACGCCTGGGGCTCACCGCCCTTCCACCGCGCCGCCGTCCTCGAGGCGCTGGGGGCGGGCTGATGGAGCTCGCACTCTCCGAGGAGCAGCAGGAGCTGGCCGCCACCGTCCGCGCGCTGCTGGCCAGACGTGCCGACTCGGCGGCGGCCCGGGCGGCGATGGAGTCCGAGCGCGGGTACGACGAGGCGCTCTGGCAGACCTTGTGCGACCAGGTCGGGGTGGCCGCGCTGGCGATCCCGGAGGCGTACGGCGGTGCCGGGTTCTCGCTGCTCGAGTCGATGGTCGTGCTCGAGGAGGTCGGGAGGTCGCTCGCGCCGTCGCCCCTCCTGGCGTCGCTGGTGGCCGCCGAGGCGCTGCTCGCCGGCGGCACCGACGAGGCGAGGCGCCGGCTGCTCCCCCGGATCGCTGCCGGCGAGGTCGCGGCGTTCGCGGTGCCGGACGAACCCTCCCTCTTCGCCGACCGGGCGACGGTGCTCCTGGTGGCCGGCGGCGAGCTGGTCGAAACCGCGGACGCTGCTGCGTGGGTTCCGTCGATGGACCAGACGCTGCGGCTCGGCGTCGTACCCTCCGCCGCAGGTGCACCGGTCGGTGACGCGGCCGCCGCCCGCGCCCGGGCGTCGCTGGTCGGTGCGGTCGGCGTGGCCGCGCTGTCGGCCGGGCTGGCCGCCCGGGCGCTGGAGATGACGGTCGCCTACTCCAAGGAGCGGGTGCAGTTCGGCCGCCCGATCGGCTCCTTCCAGGCGCTCAAGCACCGGATGGCAGACCTGCTGGTCCTCGTCGAGATGTCGCGCTCCGCCTCCTGGGCGGCGTCGTGGGCTCTGGCGACCGAGGCCCCGAACGCCGAGCAGCTGGCCCATGTCGCCAAGTCGTACTGCTCGGACGCGCTCGACCGGGTCGCCGCCGAGACCGTGCAGCTGCACGGTGGCCTCGCGATCACCTGGGAGCACGACGCGCAGCTGGTCTTCAAGCGCGCGCACGCGCTGGGCCAGCTGTTCGGGTCGGCGCGCCGGCACCGGGCGCTGATCGAGCTGTAGCGCCGTTTGGCGCGCGCAGCCCGTCTCCGGGATGATCCAGGCCCGCCACGGAGAGGACGAGAGTGACGACCACGACGCTGGATGCGACGACCGGGACGAGCTGGCGCGACGACGCCGCCGCAGCCGCACGGACGCTGTCGGTGCTGACGCTGGTGGGTGCGGCCTGCGGCGGGTTCGCCGTCGGGATCCTGTCCCGGCTCGCCATGTTCCTGCTCGCCCGCCTCAACCCGGCGGCGTCTGGCGTGACCAGCGACGACGGGTTCGTCATGGGCCGGTTCACCCTGTCCGGGTCGCTCCAGCTGGCCGGGGTCGGCCTGCAGCTCGGCGTGGCCGGCGCGGCGTTCTACGTCGCGCTGCGCGGGCTGCTCACCGGACCGCCCTGGTTCCGCCTCCTCTCGATCTCGCTCGGACCAGCAGTCGTCGCCGGCGCCATGGCCGTCCACACCGACGGCATCGACTTCCACCTCCTCGAGCCCACCTGGCTCGCCGTCGCCCTGTTCATCGCGGTCCCGGGCGTCTACGCCGCCCTCCTGCACGTCATCGGCGAGCGGGCGCTCGAGCGATGGCAGCCCGGCCGGTTGCTCCTCGGTCTCGGCCTCGCCCCCTGGGTGCTGCTCCTCCCGGTGACGCTGCTCCTCGCCGCCGGTTTCGCCGTTCACCGAAGGCTGCGCCGCGGCTCCGGCGGCCCGGCCTTCCTCGCCAGCCCGTGGCCGGCCCGGACGCTGCGTGCCGGACTCGCGGTGCTCTTCGTGCTCGCGCTCATCGACCTGCGCAACGACGTCATCGCCCTCAGCTGACGGCCCGACGCAGCCGGGCCACCCGCGCCGGCGGGCTCGGACCCTCGCCCATTGCAGAATGGAGCGTGGTGCGGTGGTGGCGCGGCCTCGTCTCCCGGGAGCTGGCTCGGCTGCGCCGCGACGGCCGCGCCGCAGTGCTGTGGTCTCTGCGCATCACCGTGGCTGCGACCGCGAGCTACGTGGTGGCCTCCCAGGTCTTCCCCGGCAGCCAGCCGCTGCTCGCACCACTGACCGCCATGCTGGTGGTGCAGGTGACGCCCATCTCCCTGCTCGCCAGCGGCATCGACCGGGTGGTCGCCGTCGTGGCCGGGGTGGCGCTGGCGGTCGCGTTCGCGGCGGTCGTGCCGCTGGAGTGGTGGAGCCTCGGCGTACTCATCCTCGTCTCGATCACCCTCGGCCAGTTCCTGCGGCTGCGGGAGAACCTCGTCGAGGTGGCGATCAGCGCGATGCTCGTCCTCGGCGTCGGGGCGATCGGCGCCGAGGCGGCGGCCGGGCAGCGCATCGCCGAGACCCTGGTCGGCGCCGCGGTGGGCATCATCGCCACGATGGTGTTCCCGCCGAAGGTCGCCACCGCCGACGCGGGTCGGGCCATCGACGGCCTGGCCGACGAGGTCGGCGAGCTCCTGACCCGCGCCGCTGGGGAGCTCGACACGATGGCCGAGGAGGAGCCACAGCGCCTGGCCGGTGCGGCGCGGGAGTGGCTCGGCGATGCCCGCCGCATCACTCACGACATCCCCCTCGTCGGGGCCACGCTGCTGCGGGCCGAAGAGGGTCGACGGCTGAACGTCAGAGCCGTGCGCGCGCCGCAGGTCGAGCCCGGCCTGAGGCAGGGTCTCGAGGCGCTCGAGCACACGGCGGTGGCGGTCCGCGGCCTGATGCGGTCGGTCGCCGACGCCGCCGAAGGTGGCTGGCTCGACGAGGACGCTGAGGACCAGCCCGGCGACGTGCTGCGTGACCTCGCCGAGGCCTTCCGCGAGCTCGCGAACGGCGTCGACGCCTTCGGCGCGCTGGTCCGTCACGAGGGCGCGGCGCAGACCGGCCCGGGCCGCGACGACGTCGCCCGGCTCCGCGACGCACAGGACGGCATGCAGCGAGCAGCGGCCAGGCTCGACGCTGCCATGGTCGAGGCGCGACACCCCGACGTGGTCGAGCTCTACGCCGCCACCCGCACCACCGTGCGGCGGCTGCAGCACGAGCTGGCACTCGACGAGCGGGTCCGCCGCCAGCTCCGCCTGCGTCCCCACCGGCGGATGCCCACCCGCGGCGCCGCCCGCCGTCGCTCCACCGGCGACTGGCCCGCCCCCACCGGCCCCGACGACGAGACCCAGGTCATGCCACAGCTCTCCGACGAGCCACCGGCGGACCAGAGCTGAGGTCGCTCACTGGTGGTCGGACTGCCAGGACCGCGCCAGCGA
>NZ_DASUFR010000104.1:0-4830 GCF_036274455.1 Nocardioides sp.
GGACGAGGACTTCGAGGGCGTGGTGATCGAGGAGCCGGAGATCTGGGGAATCGAGGCCATCACTCCGGACGCGATCACGCTGAGGGTGGCGCTCAAGACCGCCCCCATGGAGCAGTGGCGGGTCGCCCGGGTGCTGCGGGCGCGGATCAAGTCGCGCTTCGACCACGAGGGCATCCAGGCGCCGTACCCCACGTCGTACGTGATGAACCGGACGCCGGGCGACCCACAGGCAGCGGTGATGGCGGACAGGGACGAGTCGTGACCCAGAACGACGGCGCGACAGCCACGTTCTACGACGAGATCGGCGGCGAGGAGACGATCACCCGGATCGTCGCCGCCTTCTACCGGGGCGTGGCCGGTGACCCGTACCTGCGGGCGATCTATCCCGAAGAGGACCTCGGACCGGCCGAGGAGCGCTTCCGGCTGTTCTTGATCCAGTACTGGGGCGGGCCGACGACGTACTCGGAGCGGCGCGGTCACCCGCGGCTGCGGATGCGCCACGCGCCGTACCCGGTCACGCCGAAGGCCAAGGAGCACTGGCTGCGACACTTCCGCGCCGGGCTCGACGAGGTGGCGCTGCCGCCGGAGCAGGACGCGCAGTTCTGGGACTACATCACCCACGCCGCCCAGTTCATGGTGAACAGCTTCGACGAGACCTGACCGGGCGACACGACTTCCCAGTGGTTGAGGAGCGACAGCCTTGACGCCCCGGTGGTTGAGGAGCGAGCGTCACGAAACCCCAGGCACCATGCCTACGGCCCCAGGCACCGTCACCAGCCCTCGTGACGCGTCACTCAGCCGACGCTCCCCGACCGCCGGTAGAGGCCCCGGTGGTTGAGGAGCGAGCGCCAGCGAGCGTCACGAAACCCAGGCACCATGCCTACGGCCACACGCACCCTCACCAGGCCTCGTGACGCGTCACTCAGCCGACGCTCCTCGACCGCCAGTAAGGGGCCCCCCGGTGTGTCAGCGACGGTTGAAAACTGACCCCGGAGCGTCGGCCGAAAATTGACCCCCTTCGACCGGACTGTCGACTCAATCGAGTCGATGGGAGCGAAGGAGTGTTGTCTGTGGAGGACTGGGCTGAGATCCGCCGGCTGCGTCGGGCCGAGCGGTTGCCGATCAAGACCATCGCTAGGACGTTGGGGGTCTCGCGGAACACGGTGCGTGCCGCGATCGCCTCGGACGCGCCGCCGAAGTACCAACGGAAGCCGTCGGGGTCGGCGGTGGACGCGTTCGAGGACGCGATCCGTGAGCAGCTGGCGTTGGTGCCGACGATGCCGGCCACGGTGATCGCCGAGCGGGTCGGTTGGACTCGTGGGATCACGGTGTTCAAGGAGCGGGTGGCTGAGCTGCGTCCGGCCTATGTGCCGCCGGACCCGGCGTCGCGGACGACCTACGTGGCAGGTGAGATCGGCCAGAACGATCTGTGGTTCCCACCGATCCAGCTGCCGGTCGGGTTCGGACAGGTACGTCAGCCAGCCCAGCTGCCGGTGCTGACCATGGTGACCGGCTACTCCAGATGGCTCTCCGCGCGGCTGATCCCGACCCGTCGGGCCGAGGACCTGTTCGACGGCTGGTGGCGGCTGATCGACGCGTTGGGGGCGGTGCCGCGGACCCTGGTGTGGGACGGCGAAGGGGCGATCGGCCGCAACCGTGGCGGCCGGATCGAGCTCACCGGCGACTGTCAGGGGTTCCGCGGCGTGCTGGGCACCAAGGTGATCGTGCTCAGGCCACGAGAGCCCGAGCACAAGGGCATCATCGAACGCGCCCACGACTACCTGGAGCGCTCGTTCCTGCCCGGTCGAGTCTTTGAGGGCCCGGCGGACTTCAACACCCAGCTGCAGGCCTGGCTGGCCACGGTCAACACCCGCCGGCGGCGGGCGTTGGGATGTGCGCCGACCGACCGGATCGGTGCCGACCTGGCCGCGATGCTGCCGCTGCCGCCACTCGCTCCGACCACTGGTTGGCGGGCCTCGACCCGGTTGGCCCGCGACCACTACGTCCGGCTGGACTCCAACGACTACTCGGTCCACCCCGGCGTGATCGGCCGCCGGATCGAGGTGATCGCTGACCTGGACCGGGTCAAGGTGTTGTGTGAGGGCAAGACCGTGGCCGACCACGAGCGGGTCTGGGCCTGGCACCAGACCATCACCGACCCCGACCACCTCGACGCCGCCAAGGTCCTGCACCAGGTCAGGGGCCGCACCAGGGCCGGGACGTTGCGTCCGGTCCGCAACGCCCAAGCCGAGGTAGAGCTGCGCGCACTGTCCGACTACGACACCGCCCTGGGCATCGATCTGGGCGCGGGTAGCGAGGGTGGGTGTGCGTCATGACCGTGAAGAGCACCCAGCCCCGCAAACGGTCGGTGCCGTCGGCGGCCGGTAGGGATCTGACCGGCGAGGTCAGCTTCTTGACCCGAGCGTTGAAGGCACCGACCCTGCGCGAGGCGGTGCCGCGGCTGGCCGAACGGGCCCGGGCCGAGTCCTGGACCCATGAGGAGTTCCTGGTCGCATGCCTGCAACGCGAGGTCGCGGCCCGGGAGTCCCACGGCGGGGAGGGCCGGATCCGGGCCGCCCGGTTCCCTGCCAGGAAGTCTCTGGAGGAGTTCGACTTCGACCACGCCCGCGGACTCAAACGTGACCTGATCGCCCACCTGGGCACGCTCGACTTCGTCGTCGGTCGGGAGAACGTGGTCTTCCTCGGCCCGCCCGGCACCGGCAAGACCCACCTGGCCACCGGCCTGGCCATCCGCGCCTGCCAAGCCGGCCACCGGGTCCAGTTCGCCACTGCGTCCCAATGGGTCGCCCGCCTCGCCGATGCCCACCACGCCGGCCGGCTCCAAGACGAGCTGGTCCGACTCGGCCGCTACCCGCTCCTGGTCGTCGACGAGGTCGGCTACATCCCCTTCGAACCCGAAGCCGCGAACCTGTTCTTCCAACTCGTGTCTAGTCGCTACGAGCGGGCCTCGCTGATCGTCACCAGCAACAAGCCCTTCGGCCGCTGGGGCGAGGTCTTCGGCGATGACGTGGTCGCCGCCGCGATGATCGACAGGCTCGTCCACCACGCCGAAGTCGTCGCCCTCAAGGGCGACTCCTACCGGCTCAAAGACCGCGACCTCGGCCGAGTGCCGGCGTCGTCAACCGAGGAACCATGACCAACCAGGGGGTCAATTTTCAACCGGCGAAAGGGGGTCAATTTTCGACCGGCGTTGACAGCATCCTCACTGCCTGCACCAACATCCTTCCCCCGAACTTGTGTGCGTATCGAAGCGACCTGACCCCAATCCCGGTTGCTCAACATCGCCGCCCGCAAACCCGCCCAGGTGCGGGCACTTCCGACCTGGCTGTAGTGACTGACACAGTCACCGTCGCCGCCACCCTCAGCGCTGCTTCCGCATGCGCCGAGACCGATGCCTGCCACGACGCAAAGACATAGCCGCACACACGCCTGCATGGCCATGAGACGAAGTCTCCCGCTTTGTGGTTCCAGAGAACTGGCGCATCACGAGGATGCGTCCATGACCGAGACGGGCGAAGTGACCATCACCCTGACCAGCCTGACATCCGATGAGGCGCTCGTGCTCGTCGCTCGACGCCGCCTACGACTGGCTCGAGCGCATGGAGCGGGCCGCCAGGCCCGGCCTGGACACCGGCCAGACGCTCTCCGCGTACGTCTCGCTGATCGGCGATCGCTGGGCGCCTGGCATGGACCCCACGTCGACCTACGACCCTTATGCCGCCGGTCTCAGGCGCCGGGTCCTGCCGTGCTCGGGCACCTCCCGGTCGCCATGATCTGTGCCGGTCTCATCGATCGGGCGATCGATGCCTGGGAGCAGGAGCGCAGCCGGTCGACGATCAAGAACTCCGTCGCTGCCCTGGCCCTGGTACTCGACGAAGCCGTCCGGGACGGGCTCATCGCCGCAACCCGGCTCGTGATCGGGCACGCAGGCGGACCGTGGGCCGCTCCCCCGTCGTCGCCGAACGGGCTAGCCCGCGGGACCTGGCCCTGCCCGACGTCGCCACCCTCGAGCGCCTGGTAGCGCGCGTGATCGAGGCCGGGTGGCCATGCGTCGTACGGCGACGTCGTGACGATTCTGGCCACGACAGCACTTCGAATCAGCGAGGTGTCGGGACTCCGCGTCGGCGACGTCGACCTCGAGCGTGGAGTGCTCCAGGTCAACGGTCAGACCTAACCGGGCCGCGGCGGACTTGTCACGAGGACCACCAAGGGCCGTCGTCGCCGGACGGTGCCCGTCATCGGGCCGCTCAGGCCGACCCTGGCGCGGCTCACGGTCGGCCGTGACGCCGACCGTCTGGTCACGGGTCCTCGGGGTGGCGTGATCACCACCACGCCCCTGCGCGACGCAACGAAGTCGGACAGCCTGGTTGCCGAGCTCGGGCTCGGCGGACTCGTGCGGCACGGGCTGCGGCACACGGCATTGACGTGGATGGCGGATGCCGGCGTCGAACTGCACCTGCTGCAGCGGCTCTCCCGCGACCAGGACCCGGCCGCGACGAGCCACTATTTGCACCCCGACACTCGCGCTGTCCTCGAGGCCGGCGCGGCGTTCTCGCGCTGGTGGTCCGCAGAAGCCCGCCCTCGGTGTTGTCGAAGGCGGGCGGCCCCGGAGCATGAAATCAGGTCCTGACCTGCGAGAACAGGATCAGAGCCGGTCGGTCGGGCTGACAGTGTCCGAGTTCACGACATGGTTGACGCCTGTCCCGCGACATCGTTGACACCTCACGCGGAGGTGGACCATGTCGCTGGCCGAGCTGGTGGTTTTGTCGGTGAAGGTCGAGGGACGCTCCAAGAGCGAGGTGGCCCGCG
>NZ_DASUFR010000105.1:0-3021 GCF_036274455.1 Nocardioides sp.
GCCAGCCCGACGCCGGTGTTGCCCGAGGTCGGCTCCACGATCGTGCCGCCCGGCTGGAGCTCGCCGGAGGCCTCGGCGGCGTCGATCATCCGGGTGGCGATGCGGTCCTTCACCGAGCCGCCGGGGTTGAGGTACTCCACCTTGGCCAGCACCAGGGGTCCGTCCTGGTCGGGCAGGTCGAGCGTGCGCTTGAGACGGACCAGCGGGGTGTTGCCGATCAGGTCGAGGATGGAGTTGGCGTAGTCCACCCGACCGATCCTGTCAGTTACCGGTCCGTAGCATGGACTCGTGGGCAAGGCCGCTGCGGCACGCAAGCTGGCCTCCGCCGCGGCGTACGGCGGGGGCGGCCTCTCCCTGCTCGGTGGAGCCCTCTACGGCGTGCTCACCGCGGAGGCCAAGCTCGCCAAGCGCACCATCGGCGAGATCAGCGGCACCCCACCGCCGGACTCGACCGGCTGGTACGGCCGGGGCCGGCCCGGCCCCGCGATCCGGATCGCGCTGCTGGGCGACTCGAGCGCGGCCGGGTACGGCGTGGACCGCGTCGAGGAGACGCCGGGCGCCCTGCTGGCCAGCGGCGTCGCCGAGCGGGCGGACCGCAGGGTCTACCTGCGCCACTTCGCCGTGGTCGGAGCCCGCTCCTCCGACCTCGACGGCCAGGTCGACCGGGCGCTGCCCATCGAGCCCGACGTCGCCGTCATCCTGATCGGCGCCAACGACGTCACCCACCTGGTCCCGCCCGCGCGGTCGGTCGGCTACCTGGCCGAGTCGGTCCACCGGCTCCGCGAGGCCGGCGTCGAGGTGCTCGTCGGCACCTGCCCCGACCTCGGGACCGTCAAGCCGATCGCGCCCCCGCTCAAGCAGCTCGCCCGGCATTGGTCGCGCCGGGTCGCGGCGGCCCAGACGATCTCGGTGCTGGAGGAGGGCGGACGGACGGTCTCCCTCGGGTCCGTCCTCGGCCCCGAGTTCGCGGCCGCGCCTGCGCTGCTGTTCGGTCCCGACCAGTTCCACCCGTCCGCGGCCGGCTACCGCTCACTGGTCGCCGTCCTGCTCCCGTCGACGCTCGCCGCGCTCGGGCTGGCCGGCGACGACGAGGCCGAGCCGGACGGCATCCGGGGCGAGGGCGTCCTGCCGATCACCACGGCCGCGCTCCAGGCGGTCAACGTGCCCGGCACCGAGCTGGGCAGCACCGAGGTCGCCGGCCGCGGCCGCGGCGTCCGCGGCCTCTGGGTCGAGCTGCGGCACCGGCGCCGCCAGCCGCAGCCGGAGGCTGAGGCACCCCAGGAGAGCGAGGCGTCCGAGGCCGGTTAGACCTCGGCCGTCGGCGCAGATGACGACGACCCCGGGACCCGAGGTCCCGAGGCCGCCGGAGCTGTCCCCGTGAGCGCAGCTCGGTGAAGCTAGTTGTCGCTGAAGATCGCCAGCAGGCGCAGCAGGTTGGTGTAGATCCAGACCAGGCTCACCGTCATCGCGAACGCCGCGCGCCACGACTCCCGCTCGGGGATCCGGTTGGCGATGCCCTGCTCGACGAAGTCGAAGTCGAGGATCAGCATGAAGATGCCGAGCACCAGACCGGCCACGGCGAACAGCAGGCCGAGGGCGCCGTTGCCCCAGATGCCGAGGTCGATGCCGAACACGCTGAGGATCAGCGCCATCACGCTGATGCCGACCATGCCGAAGACGGCGGCGATGACGCCCCGGCGGAACTTGTCGCCGACCTGGATGTTGAGCACCTTGTAGGCCGCCAGCGTGCCGGCGAAGGCGCCGAAGGTCCCGATGACGGCGCCGGTGACGACACCCGGGTAGGCGAGGTTGAACACCTTGCTGATCGCCCCGAGCGCCACACCTTCGAGGGCGGCGAACGCGAGCACCAGTCCGGGGCTGATGACGCGCTTGAACGAGTTGACCATCGACAGCGCGAAGGCGCCGAGCGACCCGATGGTCACCGCGGCGAACAGCGGGCCGAGGTCGGCGGCGACCGACTCGTCGGTCACGTCCGGGGTCAGGATCCACGTGGCCATCGCGGTGACGATGACGACGCCGAGTGTGATCGCGGTCTTCTGGACCACGGAGTCGATGGTCATGACGCCCGTGGTGGCCGGTGCGTACCCGGTGCCTCCCGGCGTACCGACGGACCACTGCGACGGGTCGGTCACGGTCTGGTTGCCGTACGTGTTGGCGCCGCCGCGCTGGAACTCTTCCGAGCGGCGGAACACCGGGTTGTTGCTCTGCATGGTCTCCTCCTTGGAGCCCTGGGTGAGGGGTCCATCCTACGGACCTCTGACAGGTTCAACGCAGGTCCTGGGTGGAGCGTTCCCTGAGGACCTGAAGGTTCGCTGAGACGCCGGGCCGCCCGGAGATCGGTCGGGAGACCGTTCAGGACAGGTCCCGCCGGGCCACGACCACCGTGTCGGTGCCGACCCGCTGCTCGCCGTGGTGCTCGACCTCGCGGGTGACCGCCTCGGCCAGGTCGACCTGCCAGCCCCTGCCGAGCAGGGCGGTGACCCGCTCGGGCGGGAACAGCAGGTGGCCCAGCCGCGGGTTGCGCAGGCCGGTCTCGCGCTCGGCCGGGTGGTGGCCCGCCACGAGCAGGGTGCCGCCCGGGCGCACGGCGGCCGCGATCGCGGCGTACGCCCGGTCGAACGCGGTCTCGGGAAGGTGGAGGTACATCGCGGTGACCAGGTCGTTGCCGCCCGGCAGCGCGTCTCCGGCGACGAGATCGACGTGCACCCAGCTGGTCCGATCGGCGACGCCGGCCTCGCCGGCGTGGCGTCGCGCCTTCTCCAGCGCGACCGCCGAGACGTCGGCTCCGGTGGCGCGCCAGCCGCGCCCGGCCAGCCAGACCACGTCGGCCCCCTCGCCGCACCCGACGTCGAGGGCCTGCCCGAGCGGCAGGTCCGTGGCGTGCTCGAGCAGCCGCTGGTTGGGCTGCCCCGACCAGACGTGGTCGTGGGTGGCATAGCGCTCGTCCCAGTAGGCCTGGGTGAACGCCTCGGTCTCGTCCTGCTCTTCCATGGCTCCCCC
>NZ_DASUFR010000106.1:0-4964 GCF_036274455.1 Nocardioides sp.
GTGGTCAAGGTGGTCGCCGTACGCTCCAAGCGCGCACCCGGCTGGATGCTGCCGGTGGCCGGCGGGCTGCTGTTCACCCTCTTCGTCGGCATCGTCCTGACCTCGGCGGTCTGGTACTACGTCAACTACGGCCTGCCGGACACCAACAGCTACTGATCAGCGGTGCCGCTGGAGCCGTTCCATCTCGTGGGCGACCTGCTCCTCGCTGAAGTCGCCGTGCCAGACGTCCCAGGCGTTCATGACGACGCCGATGCCCCATCCGGCGATGGGGAAGATCGGCCAGAAGAAGCCGTGCGACGTCATCGCCCAGACCACGATGAGCAGGCTGTTGACCATGATGTAGACGAGCAGGTGCGCGAAGAAGTCGCGCTTCTTCTTCAGGTGGACCAGTGCTCGCTCCCGCAGCTCGGCGTCGGGGTTGGGGACCAAGGGTGGCTGCGGCGGCACGATGGACGACCTCTACGACGAGGTCGAGGGCATCATCAGCGCCAGCGACTTCATCGAGATGACCGAGGACGCGCAGCTGCTG
The DNA here is from genome assembly GCF_036274455.1 of Nocardioides sp. Classification (GTDB taxonomy): domain Bacteria; phylum Actinomycetota; class Actinomycetes; order Propionibacteriales; family Nocardioidaceae; genus Nocardioides. The sequence goes on from NZ_DASUFR010000106.1 coordinate 530, forward strand.
TTCATCTGAGCCGAGCGAGCGTGCGGCCAACGACGTCGTGGAACCGCCCACCGGAGATGGTTGCGTTCGTACTTTCGGACAAGTTTCCCTAGTCAGGTCGGGGGGTTGAGCGGCGTGGGCCACCCGTTGCCCCCGAGGCGGACGCACGCTGAGGAACGTGACGCCTCCCCCCAAGGCGTGCCGCTTCGCTGCGCTCTCGCTCGTGTTGTTGTTGAGCACCGTCGCAGGCCAGGCCAGCGCCTCCCCCGATCCTACTGACCAGACCCCAGCCGGCACGGCCCAGACTCGGCTCGTGGCGGATCACGACGCGAGGACCGGCCGGCCCCTCCGGGTCGGCGCCTACGTGCAGGGCATGCAGGAGAACGCCGCGGCGTTCGCGGACTTCGAGGCGCTGGTGGGCCGGCAGCTGGAGGTCGCGTCGTACTTCTACGGCTTCGGCGACGTCTTCCCGGGGGCCACAGAGCTCGGCTTTTCCGACGGCGGCCGGCGTGACGTGCTGCTCTCGTGGGACATGGGCGCCACCCGCTTCCGGCAGTGGGCGCGAGGACGCTACGACCCCTACCTGCGCCAGATCGCAGCAGCTGCCAAGGCCTACCCCTACCCGGTCTACGTGCGGCCGTGGCCGGAGATGAACGGCGACTGGCAGGACTTCCAGCCCACCCGCACCGGCCACCGCAAGCACGGCGGCACCTACCGCGAGTTCATCGCGGCGTGGCGGCACGTCGTGAGCTACACGCGCAAGCACGGCGCACGCAACATCCGGTGGGTGTTCAACCCGACCGCGGACACCTACCCGCAGACGACCCGGGTCAGCAGGATCTGGCCGGGTCGCAAGTACGTCGACGTGCTCGGCCTCGATGGCTACAACTGGGGCGACTCGGGCCACGGCGGCTGGCGCTCGTTCCGGCAGATCTTCCACACGCAGTACCACCGGCTCACGAGGCTGGACCCGCACGCGCCGGTGTGGGTGTGCGAGTTCGGGTCGAAGGAGCCGCTCGTCGACGACGGGGCCCCGGTGGACCGCGGGCACAGCAAGGCGTCGTGGCTCACCGATGCGCTGTCGGTCCCCGGCATGCCGCGCGTCGAGGCACTCGTGTACTTCCAGGCCGACAAGGAGCGGGACTGGCGGGTGAACTCCTCCCAGGGGGCGCTGGTCGCGTTCCAGCAAGGGGTCGCGCGCGTCGGCTGAGCCCCCGCGCGCCGGCGTGATCACGCCGACGAGAGGTGCGCCCGCACGTACATCCGCTTCGAGGAGCCGTACTTCGGCCAGCAGGTGGTCAGGGTCAGCTGCCGCCCGGGCAGCGGGTCGAGGACCCACGCGGCACTGGCCGGCACGATCTTCGGATCGATGTCGATCACGTAGGTCCAGGTGGTCTGCCCCTGGCGCAGCTCCACGACGTCACCGGGCCGCAGCCGGTCGAAGTCGAGGAACGGGTCGCCGTGGCCGGCACGGTGGGCCGCGAAGGAGACGTTGCCGCGCTGGCCGGGCAGCGGCGTCTGCGGGTAGTGGCCCGGCCCATCGGCCAGGACGCTCTGCGAGGTGCCCTCGGAGGCGACCCAGGACCACGACTCGCCGAACCGCGGGATCCGCATCTCGACCAGGGCGTGCCCCACCGGCACCGGGTGCGCGACGGGAACGGCGTTCCCGCCGCGCACCACGGCTTGCTCCGGCACCTGCGCGCGCAGCCGCTGCTGCGCCTGCGCGGTCTCGTGGTGCTCCATGACGAGCTCGGCCACGGGCACGCCGGCGAGCGTCAGTCCGAGGACCGTCAGCAGGACGCCGACGACCCGCCTCACGACTCGCGTCGCGGCACGGTGCGCAGGACGGCCAGGCCCATCGCCACCAGGGCGAACGCGGCCAGCAGCAACCAGAGAAGGTTGCCGGTCAGACCCGTCATCGCAAGACCACTGCCTGCAGCGGTCGTAGCTCCGTTGTTGTACATACTTCTTTCACCACCTTTTCTCTCGGCGCAGGGCGACCTGGTAGAACGCCCGCGCTTGGACGACCTGCAGGAACAGGTCGTAGACCATCTCGATCACCAGGGGCGCCGCCAGGAGCATCTGGGGCCAGCCCCGGCGTCGTACCGTGACGACGCGCTCGAGGACGAACACGAGGGACACCGCCAGCCAGAAAGGGTGCAGCTGCCACCCGCCGATCAACCCGACCACGAGGCTGGCGACATAGGCCAGCGTGGCCAGCACCCCCAGGGCGCTCAGCAGCTGGCGGCCCCAGTAGGGCGCCGTCACGCGGGTGAAGCCGTAGTCGACGATGTTCTCCAGCGCGCCGCGCTTCCATCGCGAGCGCTGCCTGGCCAGGTCGCCCCAGGTCTGCATGACCTCGGTCTCCAGCGTGCACTCGCCGGGCGCGAGGATGCCGTAGCCGAGGTGCATGAGCGCGAGGGACAGCTCGTTGTCCTCGGTGAGCACGTGGACGTCGTAGACCGCGCCGGCGCCGGACTTGTCCGGGAGCCGGCCTTCGCGGCGGGCGCGGGCGACCTCGCGCAGCACGCGCATCGGGAACACCGACGCGGTGCCGGTCAGCACGAGCGCCCGTCCCTGCAGCCGGCGTACGTCGCGGGCGTAGCGCGCGTACTCGTTGCGCTGGAAGACGCCGACCAGCCCGCCACCGGGGCCGCCGAGGAAGGTGCCGCCCACCCCTCCGAGCCGGGCGCCACCCCGGGCGCGACGGCTGCCGTCGGGGGCCTCCAACGCCCGCCGAGCCGCCGCGAGGAAGCCGGGGTCGAGCAGCGAGTCGGCATCCATGACCAGGACGAGGTCGTCGTCGGCCAGCTGCGGGTCGAGGGCGGCGAGAGCCTGGTTGAGGGCGCCCGCCTTCTTGTGCACGTTCCCCTCGGTCGGGAAGACCGAGACGCCCAGGTCGCGCGCGATCTGCTCGGTGGGGTCGGTGCAGTTGTCTGCGATCACGACGATCTCACCCGGCGGTTCGGTCTGCCGCCGAAGCGAGGCGACAGCCGCAGCGATGCCGGCCTCCTCGTTGTGGGCCGGCAGCAGGGCGGTGACCGCCGTGCGGACATGCCCGCCTTCGGCAGCGCGCAGGCGTGCGCGTTCTTCGGTCGTCGCGTGCACAGTGGTCCCCCCAGGCCATCCGCGCTGCCCTCACGGTCGTGCGGGCGCGTCAAACTACGAACCCGAACGGTCGCCCCCAGACATGGACCGGCCCACTCCCCCAGACGGTCCCCGGTAGCTCCCGAGCGACCCAGCCCCTCCGCTGGTGCCATGCGGCTGTCGCCTCGGCTCTGTCGCCTCGGTGCCCCCACCCGCCGATCGATAAACCCGATCGGTCGTCGGTCAGCTCAGCTGCGCAGGCAGCGTGAGAGCCTCGCTGACGGTGGCTCGGTGCGAGGCCGTTCACGGCCTCGATGACTCAGCAGCGTTGGCACCCGCTGGCGCACCGCTGGTCGAGCTTGTCGAGACCTCCGCGGCGAAGACACAGCGGCGGGTCCCAGCACCAGGTCACCCGGCTTCGAGGCTCGGCGCTGGGGCGCCTCACACCTCAGCCACCGTCAGCGCGCCGGCTCGGCCCCGGTGGCTGAGGTGCGAGGCCGTTCACGGCCGAGCCTCGAAGCCTCCGCAACGAAGGCACCCGCTGGTCCGACGCTGGTCGAGCTTGTCGAGACCTCCGCAGCGAAGGCACCCGGGCGGGTCCCAGCACCAGGTCACCCGGCTTCGCAGCGCTGGCCCCCGGGTGGGCCCCAGCCTCGGCTCAGCGCGCCGGTTCGGCGAGCCGGGCGAGCGTGCGGCGTACGACGTCGTGGAACCGCCCGACCGAGGCGATGTCCAGCCGTTCCCCCGGGCTGTGCGCGCCCTCGACCGTCGGCCCGATCGAGACGGCGTCCAGCCCGGGCAGGTGCGCGGCGATCTCGCCGGCCTCGAGGCCCGCGTGCACCGCGGTGACGTGCGGCTCCTGCCCGTGCACCTCGACGTGGACGGCCCGCACCAGGTCCAGCAGGTGGCTCCCGGACTCGGGCTGCCAGGCCGGGTAGGCCGAGACGACCTCGACCCGGGCGCCCCCGAGCCGGGCGAAGCTTGCATACCGCGCGTGCAGCGCGTCCAGGTCCGGCTGCCGCGACGACCGCGGCGCGGAGACCAGCACCACCTCGTCGTCCTCGACGTAGGCGACGCCCAGGTTGGTCGAGGTGCGCACGATGCCGGCCAGCCGCTCGTCCATCGACAGCACCCCGGACGGCAGGGTGACCAGCAGGTCGATGACCCGAAACGCGGCCGCCGCGGACAGCACCCGCTCGGGGCGCGGCGCCTGCGGCGCGAGCACCTCGATCCGCGCCTCGTCGTCGGCTCCCTCGCGCCACCCGCGGACCCTCCCCTGCACGTCGGCGGCGAGGTGCTCGAGCCTGGCCCGGCCCCGCTCGTCGACCAGGACGACGGCCTCGGCCTCGCGCGGGATCGCGTTGTCCGC
>NZ_DASUFR010000107.1:0-24324 GCF_036274455.1 Nocardioides sp.
CTGACCCGCCGCCGGTCGAGCCTGTCGAGACCTCCGCAGCGAAGGCACCTGCTGGCCCGCCGCCGGTCGAGCCTGTCGAGACCTCCGCAGCGAAGGCAGCTGCTGACCCGCCGCTGGTCGAGCCTGTCGAGACCTCCGCAGCGAAGGCATCTGCTGACCCGCCGCTGGTCGAGCCTGTCGAGACCTCCGCAGCGAAGGCACCTGCTGGCCCGCCGCTGGTCGAGCCTGTCGAGACCTCCGCAGCGAAGGCACCGGGGTGGATCCCAGCGCCGGGTCACCTGGCTTCGAGGCTCGGCGCCGGGGCGCCTCGCACCTCAGCCACCGTCGTGGTCCGCCGCTGGTCGAGCCTGCGAGACCTCCGCAGCGAAGGCACCTGGGGTGCCTCGCACGTCAGCCACGGTCGGGGTCTTGTCGCTGGCACTACGGTCGGGGGATGACGACGCCGGAGCCGATGCCTCCCGCCGGCGGCGAGATGTCCGAGCAGACGATCAACCGCAACTGGACCGAGCTCGTGCAGGAGCTGCGCGCGACCCAGATCGGGGTGCAGGTCCTCATCGGCTTCCTGCTCGCCCTGCCCTACACCACCAGGTTCGACACCCTCGACCGCGTCGAGAAGGGTGCCTACCTGGTCGTCCTCTCCATCGCGGTGGCCGCCACTGCCGCGGTCCTCGCGCCGATCGCCTACCACCGCATCCTGTTCCGGCGCGGCCTGCGCCCCTGGCTGGTGGAGACCGCGAACACCATCGCGCGGATCGGGCTGGTGCTCGCCGCGCTCGCGATGTGCGGCGTGGTCTTCCTGTCCTTCGACCTCGCGGCGGGCACCGGGGCGGGCGTGACGGCAGCGGTCGTGGCCCTGGTGGGCTACGCCGTGCTGTGGGTGGTCGTGCCGCTGCGCGCCCACCCGCCGGTGCGTGCGCGCCGGCCCGGCGAGGGGGACCCCGACGAGCTAGGACAGAGCGACTAGGACGCTGTGCCCCGCTCCTCGACCAGCGACCGCAGGTACTTCTCGACGTTGTCGAAGTTCGACTCGATGCCGTCGTACTTGGTCATGTGGTCGCGGCCGGCCTGGTCGCGGAAGGCCAGCGTCCACGACAGGTTCGTCCCACCGTCGATCTCCCGCAGCTCCATGGTCTCGACCGCCTCCGCGTCCGGCCATCCCTCGAACAGCCAGGTCTCGACAGTCCGGGTCGGGCGCTCGACCTCGAGGAAGGTCCCGCGGAACGAGCACTCGACGCCCTCGTCGGTCACGAACACGTAGTGGTAGGCGCCCCCGACGCGCAGGTCGACCTCGCAGACCGTCACCTCCTCACCGAACGGCGCGATCGTCCTGCGCAGGTGCTCCGGCTTCCAGAAGACGTCGAAGACCAGGTCGATGGGGGCCTCGAAGTCTCGCGTGCACGAGACCTCGAGGTCGCTCGGGAACTCGATGATCGACGATCCGTGTCGATGATGTGTCACTGTCCCTCTCCTTCGCTGTGCTGGAGCTCCTTGAGGTAGGCGTCCACCCGGTCGAGCCGGTCGTTCATCGCGCGCTCGTACTTCGCGAGCCACTCGTGGAACGGCCGGAGGCGCGCCGGCTCCAGGCGATAGAGCCGGCGACGCCCGTCCGCCCGGCACCTGACGAGGCCCACCTCGCTGAGCACGCGCAGGTGCTTGGACACCTGGGGCTGCGACATCGCGAGGTCGTCCACGATGGTCCCCACCGCCTTCTCGCCGGTGATCAGCGCGTCGAGGATGTCGCGGCGCTGGGCTTCGGCGATGGCGTTGAAGACGTCGGACGTCGTGGACGAGCCCCCCACGGGTCCAGGGACAGCGGTCAGCCGCGGCGGGTCAGCAGGGTTCCCGCATTGAGCACGTGGTCCCAGAAGAAGTCGATGCCGGTCACCGTCCAGGCGACGCCGTACCAGACGTCGTCGGTCCCCGACCAGCGGCGGATCTTGATGTCGTAGGTCTCGCCCGGCGTGGCCGAGAACTCGGCGATCTCGTAGCTGTTGTCCCAGGAGTTGCTGACCGCCACCTGGTTGCCGCGCGAGTCGCGCACGTGGAGGTCGAGGTCGACCGTCAGCGCAGACGAGAGCGGGAGGTGGAGCCCGAAGAAGTCGAGGGTGGTGACCTTGGAGTCCCACGCCAGCGCCACCTTCACGCGCGGCCAGATCGTCGTGCGCGGCACCGCGACCTTGTAGGAGTACGTCGAGAAGCCGTCCGCGCCGTAGTCCGACGACACCGACGTGCCCACGTCGAAGCCGCGGCGCTTCGCCGCGCCGTTGCGCGAGGAACGGCTCCGCGCGATGTCCACAGCCGCCTTGGTGTCGAGCGCGCCGGAGCCGTCCACGCCGTCCAGACCCGCGATCAGGTCGGACCGCCAGGTGCCCCCGTCGGGGTTGCGCCACGCGGACGCCAGCAGGATCGCCCGGCAGCCCTCCGGCCACGACTTCAAGGTGCCGTTCGCCTCCTGCACACAGGCGACCGCGCCGGCCACCGCCGGAGCGGCCATGCTCGTGCCGGACAGCGTCAGCCCGACGGCGGTCACGTCGGTCCCGTTGGCGGCGATCTCGGGAAGCTCCCGGTCGCCGTGGGAGGACGCCGGGTTGCGGAAGCAGGTGTCGGAGGCCATGCCGGAGGCGGTGTCGTTGTGGTTGGCGACGGTGATCCGGTTGTAGCCCTTGTGGTTGACGAACTCGGTGTCCGCGCCGTTGCCGGCGGCCTCGCAGATCGTCGGGTAGGGCCAGTGCAGCGCCAGCCAGTCCTTGTAGACGTCGTCGAAGGAGAGGCCGGAGGACGTCTGCTCCGTGTCGCGGTGGAAGCTCTGGCTGATCACCGTGCAGCCGCGGTCCTGGGCGGCCCAGCGGATCGCGTCGAGGTCCATGCTGTTGGCCGAGTGCAGGTTGCAGTCGGGCGCGTGGCCGTGCGGCCGGTTGGGCTCGACGTTCTTGATGATCCCGTGGGTGTGCCGGGAGTGGAACGACGTCGCCGGATTGGTCTTGTAGCGGGCGGTGATCGAGAGGTTGGTGGTGACGTCCGGCCCGTCCTCGTAGACCGCGACGTTGACGCCGGTGCCGTCGAACCCGAGGCTGTGCGCGTCGTCGGAGTTGGCGATCGCGATGGAGTCGTTGAGGTCCAGGACGCCCTCCTCCTCGCTGTGGAGGAACACCATCTCCACCGCGTCGTGGTCCGCGAGCTCGCGGACGGCGCCGGGGCCGGCCACGCCGTAGATCACCGGGGCGTGCTCGTCGACGCGCTTGATCTCGAGCCCGAGCGCCTCGACGGCGGGGCGGAGCCGCTCGGCGGTGGCCTGCCAGCGCTTGACCGCGGCGAGCTCGGCCTTGGGACGCCGCAAGGTCGCGCGCTTGGGGGACTTCTCCGCCCGATCGCGGTCGTCGGCGAACCACACCGCGACCGGCACCGACCGCTGCTGCTTCATCGTCTCGTGCAGCGCCGGGTGGACCCGGCCGAAGGCCTTGACCCGGCGCGCGGCGACCTGGGTGAGGAGCTTGTCGACGTCGACCTTGCGGCCGCGCTCGTCGAAGGCGAGCTGGACCGGCGTGGAGCTGCCGCGCTCCTCGGCCTTGAAGACGTCGACGAAGGAGCCGCCGGGGATGCGGTCCATCGGCAGCCGGCGTACGTCGAGGTCCTCGACGCTGATCCGGGTGGCGTGGAGCAGCGCCACGCCCTCCGGGATCGGCGCCGTCGACTCCACGACAACGAACTCGAGCTCGTAGGCCGGCAGCTTCGCGCCGGTGCGCATCGTGAGCCCGTCGGCGCGCAGGACGTGCCGGCCCGCCGGCAGCGTGCTGGTGTCGACGAGCAGCGACCTGCGGTCCTCCCCGAGCGAGACGGTTGCACGCTGGCCGAGCACGCTCGCGGAGCGGTGCTCGTCGTCGGCGAGCTGGGTGCGCGTCCTCAGCGTGATGACCGTGCCGCGCAGCACCACCTCCCCCGAGGTGATGCTGGCCTGCGGCGCGGACGGCGGACGAGAAGCGGTGCGGGGCATGGCGGGTCTCCTGTTCTGGCGGGCGAGCTGCCGATGCAGTGAGAAGAGCCCCTCGCGGCTACCGTGATACACCCCCCGGTATGCCGGATGCCGCCCGGCGTCCACAGGAGACGCTCAGGGTCGGCGGTTACCGTGGCAGAGCCCCGCTATCGACACGAAGGTCCTCCCCTGTGCTCCGACGTCTCCGTCGCCCCACGGCTGCCCTGGGCGCCGTCCTCCTCATCCCCGCTCTGGCCGCCTGCGGCGACAGCTCCGGGAAGGACTCCGCCGACTCCAAGGGGAGCTCGTCCGCCAGCGCGACCTCCCAGCTGAAGGAGGTCTCGTTCAGCGGCGACGTCGGCAAGGAGCTGAGCTCCACGTGGCACTCGACGATCGACCCCCCGAAGACGTCCACCGTCACCACGCTGGTCAAGGGCGACGGCGACCCGATCGCCGTCGGGGACACCGTGAGCGCCTACCTCTACCTCGGTGACGGCACCACGAAGAAGGACGCCTACAGCGACTACACCGCTGGGTCGCCCGAGTCGATCCCCAACGACGACAACCTCAGTGACCTGTTCACCAAGCTCCTCGCGGACGCGACGTACGGCTCCCGGGTCGCCGCGGTGACCTCGGCGACCGAGCTGTTCGGCCCCGCGGGCAACTCCCAGCTGGGGGTCGGCGCCAACGACAGCCTCGTGGTCGTCGCCGACCTGGTGGAGAAGGCGGAGGTCTCGCCCACGCCCACCGACGACTCCGCGCACGACGCGTCGCCGGCGTCCCAGCCGAAGGTGGTCGAGAAGGACGGCAAGCCGTCGGCGCTGGACTTCAAGGGCATCGCCGAGCCGGCTCTCGACACCTCCGTCCAGCGGGTCGTGCTCAAGCAGGGCACCGGGCCGGCCGTGCAGGCGTCCGACACCGTCAGCGTCAACTACCTCGGCTCGACCTACCAGGCGAAGAGCCCGTTCGACGAGAGCTTCACCAAGACGCCCCTCACCTCCTCGCTGAGCGGCTTGATCCAGGGCTGGAGCATCGGGCTGACCGGGGTGAAGGTCGGCAGCCGCGTCCTTTTGCAGATCCCGCCGGCCTACGGCTACGGCGCGGACGGCAGCGGGTCCACGATCCCGGGCAACGCGACCCTGTGGTTCGTGATCGACGTGCTCGGCGTGAAGTAGCCCCGTTCGGCGGTCCTCACGACAGCCGGCGGCGCAGCCACCAGAACGACAGCCCGGCGAGCAGCCCCGAGGCCGTGAGGTAGAGCGCGGTCTCGGCCCACTGCAGCCGCCAGAAGTGGCTCAGCGGGTGGTAGACGAGCCGCTGCCGGTAGCCCTCGGCATCGAGCCTGGTGAGGCAGGCGTCCAGGGTGCCGGTGCTGGGGTGCGCCTGCACTGTTCCTTGGCTGTCGCGGCCCTCGGCGCCCGGGGGCGGCGGGAGGCAGTCCGCGAACCACGCGGGGAGGTCGGTCGCGTTGCCGTCCGCGTCGATGGTCTGGTTGGTGATCGCCCAGTCCCGCGAGTCCGGCGTCTGCAGAGTGATGTTGAAGGGGCCGCCGGCCTCCGCCGTGATGCCGTCGATGGTGCTCTCCGAGATCGTCTCCGTGATGGAGACCGGAGCGACCAGGTGCGGCCGCACCCACATCGGGACCGCGATCTGGATGAAGACGTAGACCGCGAGGGTGATCGCCATCGCCGCGACCGACCGCCGCACCACCAGCCCGACGAAGGTCCCGAGGACCAGGGCGAAGATCGCGTACCCGATGGGTACGACGCCCCGCATGCCGAACGCGATGGGCGTCATCCGTGACGGCAGGCTGCCCTGCTGGCCGCCCTGTGCCCCGTCGATCGGCGCCGCCCACCACGTGACGGCCGTCGCGAGCACCGCGGTGACAGCGGCCCCGGCGAGCACCGTCAGGCCCAGCTTGGACGCGAGCCAGCGGCTGCGGGTGACGGACTGGCTCCAGGCGAGGCGGTAGGTCCCGGTCTCGAGCTCACGGGCCACAAGTGGGGCGCCCCAGAAGATCCCCAGCACGGCGGGCAGGACGGCGAGGGCGGCGATGCCGCCGTTGAACAGCAGCCGGTGCGTGTCGGTCAGGAGGTCGTAGACGTCGGTGTTCCGATGGGCGAGCCGGGCGAGCGCCGGCCCGGTGGTCGCCAGCCAGACGCAGGCCGCGGTCACCAGCACGCAGGTCGCAACGAGCCCCAGGCGGAGCTGCCGCCAGGTCAGCCAGATCACTGGATCACCTCCAGGGCCGACCCCGCGGGGGTGGGTGATCCGGCGCCTTCCATGTAGGCCAGGACCAGGTCCTCGAGGCCCAGCGAGGTGACGGACCAGGCGGGGTCGAGGACGGCCGCCTCGGTGCGTACGACGTAGGTCGACTGCCGGTCGGTGTGGCTGGCCCGGACGACGTGCTGGTCGGCCGGCAGCGTGCCGGGCTCCCGGCGCGGCCCGGACAGCCGGTGGTGGGTCGCGAGGAGCTCCTCGACGTCACCAGCCACCCGGACCTGGGAGTCGACCAGGACCACGACGTGGTCGCAGACCCGCTCCAGGTCGGAGACCACGTGCGAGGAGAGCAGCACGCTGATCTCCTCCTCCGCGACCGCCTCCATCAGCACCTGCAGGAACTCCCGCCGCGCCAGCGGGTCGAGGCTCGCGACCGGCTCGTCGAGCACCAACAGCTCCGGTCGCTTGGCCAGCCCCAGCGTCAGCGCGAGCTGTGCCCGCTGCCCGCCCGAGAGCCGGCCGGCCTTCTGGCCCGGGTCGAGGCCGAGCCGGTCGATCCGCCGGTGCGCCGCGGCGTCGTCCCACCGCGGGTTGAGGTGCGCTCCCAGGCGCAGGTGGTCGGCGACCGACAGGCCGGCGTACGTCGGGGTGTCCTGGGCGACGAAGCCGACCTTGGCCAGCTGGGCCGCGTCGGCTGCCGGGCTGCCGCCGCAGACCTCGATGGTCCCTACGGTCGGGCTGAGCAGCCCGACGGCCAGGCTCAGCAGGGTCGTCTTGCCGGCCCCGTTGGGGCCGACCAGCCCGGTCACGTGGCCGGCGGGGATCTCGAGGGTGCAGTCGCGCAGCGCCCAGCGGCGCCGGTACTGCTTGCCCAGGCCGCTCGCCGCGACCACGGTGGTCATGCGATGTCCTCGTTCACGGACCGAAACGTGCTCTCGAAGAGCGCCTCGATGCTCTCCTCGTCGAGTCCGGCGGTCCGGGCCTTGGTCAGCCACCGGACCAGGTCGCGCCGGAGCGGCTCGTGCGCGGCCAGCGAGGAGTCCGCGAGCGTCCGGGTCACGAAGGTGCCCACCCCCGGCCGGGCCGCGACCAGCCCGTCGCGCTCGAGCTCGCGGTAGGCCTTGAGGACGGTGTTGGGGTTGATGGCCAGGCTCGCGACGACGTCCTTGACCGTGGGCAGCTGGTCGCCCTCGACGAGGAGACCGAGCCGCAGCGCGCGGCGCACCTGGTGCACCACCTGGAGGTAGGGGGACACACCCGAGCCGGTGTCCAGGGAGAACTCGATCATCAAAACCTCATTGCACTAGTTACCTAGATAAATAGAGACATACGTCGACGCTCCTGTCAAGGGCGTCGGCACAGGAGGTTCAGTAGGCGCGGGCGAGCACCGCGACGACGCCGGGTTCGTCCTCGCTCTCCGGGAGGGCCCCGTCCGGGGTCTGGAGACAGCGCACCGATACGCCCTGCTCCGCGAGCCGGGTCTCGCCGGCAGGCCCCAGCCGGGACCACGCGATCCGCGCCCAGCCGGTGCGGCACGCCTCGACCGCCTCGTCGGGGCTCGCCACCTCGACCGTGTGGTCGGCCGCGTGCGCCGCCGCGAGCTCGAAGAGCCCCTGCTGGGTCTCGGCCAGTGCCTTCTCGGCGAGGTCGACCGCCCCCATGAGGGGGACGGTGACCTTGGTCAGGTCGAGCCGCCTGGCCACCACGACGTTGCCTTCGGCGAGGTCACGTGGTCCGAGCTCGACCCGGACGGGGATGCCCTTGAGCTCGGCGTCCACGGCGCGGCGGCCGAAGGGCGTGTCGACGGCCGCGTCCAGCCGGACCCGGACGCCGCGCTCCGTGAGCTGCTCGACCAGCATCTCGGCGGCGTGGTCCACCTCCGGCGAGGGCCGGACGACGGTGACGAGCACCTGGACGGGCGCGACGGCGGGCGGCAGCCGCAGCCCGTTGTCGTCGCCGTGGACCATGAAGACCCCGCCGAGCATCCGGGTCGTCGTACCCCACGACGTCGTCCACGCCAGCTCCTCCCGGCCGGTGCTGGAAACGAACGTGATGCCGAACGCCTTGGCGAAGTTCTGACCGAGCTCGTGGCTCGTCGCCATCTGGAGGGCCTTCCCGTCGCCCATCATCGCCTCGAGCGTCATCGTGTTGGTCGCGCCGGCGAACCTCTCGCGCTCGGTCTTGCGACCGAGCACGGCGGGGATGGCGAGCAGGTCGGTCAGGTGCGGCGCGTAGACCCCGCCGTGGATGCGCTGGGCATAGCCGCGCGCCTCCGCCTCGGTCGCGTGCGCCGTGTGCCCCTCCTGCCAGAGGAACTCCGTGGTGCGCAGGAACATCCGGGGCCGGAGCTCCCACCGGACCACGTTGGCCCACTGGTTGAGCAGCAGCGGCAGGTCGCGGTAGGACTGCACCCACTTGGCCATGTACTCGCCGATGACGGTCTCCGACGTGGGCCGCACGACGAGCGGCTCCTCGAGCTGCTTGCCCCCGGCGTGCGTGACCACGGCCAGCTCGGGGCTGAACCCGTCGACGTGCTCGGCCTCCCTGGCCAGGTAGGACTCCGGGATCAGCAGCGGGAAGTAGGCGTTCTCCGCGCCGGCGGCCTTGATGCGCCGGTCCATGTCCGCCTGCATCAGCTCCCACGCGGCGTAGGCGTAGGGCCGGATCACCATCGTCCCGCGGACCGGCCCGCTGTCGGCGAGCTCGGCCTTGGCCATGACCTCCTGGTACCAGCGGGGGAAGTCGGCGGCGCGGGAGGTCAGAACGCCGCTCATGTCAGGAGCCTACGGACGACCGGACCGGTGGCGCGCCCGAGTTTCGCAGCATCACGGTGGCTGAGGTGCGAGGCGCCCCAGCGCCGAGCCGCCACGGTGGCTGAGGTGCGAGGCGCCCCAGCGCCGAGCCTCGAAGCCTGGTGACCCGGTGCTGGGACCCACCCAGGTGCCTTCCCCGCGGAGGTCTCGACAGGCTCGACCAGCGGTGGGCCAGCTGTGCCGGACCCGGGCGACCACGGCTCGGAGGTGGAGACCATGATCGCGCTGTGGACGCGACCGTCATCATCGTCAACGTCGTCGGCTGGGTGGGGATGGCGCTGCTCATCAGTGCCTACGCGCTCGTCACCGCCGGCAGGCTGCACGGCCCGGGGCTGACCTTCCAGCTGATGAACCTGTTCGGCGGCGGCTTCCTCATGCTCAACTCCGCCTACTACGGCGCCTGGCCGTCCGCGGCGCTCAACCTCGTCTGGGTGGTCATCGGGCTGGTCGGACTGTCCCGGGCCTGGCTCAGGGCGGCGACCTCAGCGGTCGTGGAGGACTGAGGCGAGCTCCTCGATGCCGTCGACCAGCCGTGGCCCCGGCCGGGCCCACATCGCATCGGCGTCCACCGCATGGACGCGGACGCCCGCGGGCAGCCGGTCCGCGACGGCCGAGGCCTGCTGCTCGGCGCCGGCCCGGTCGAAGCCGCACGGCGCCACGACGACGACGTCCGGGCGGGCTTCGTGCAGCTCCTCCCACCGGATCCGGGTCGACTTCTGACCTGCGGCGCCGAGCACGCACTCACCACCGGCCAGCTCGACCATCTCGGGGATCCAGTGGCCGGGAGCGTAGGGCGGGTCTGTCCACTCGAGCACGGCGACGCGGGGCCGGTCGCGGCCCATCGTGCTGCGCCACACCGCGGCGAGCCGGAGCCGCAGCGACCGCACCAGCTGGGCCGCGGCCTCCTCGCGTCCGGTGGCCTTGCCCAGCAGCAGCACCGAGTCGAGCACCTCGTCGAGCGTGTGCGGGTCGACGGTCAGCACCTCGGCCCGGCAGCCGAGGAAGGAGAGTGCGTCGTCGACCGTCGAGACGTCGACCGCGCACACCGCACACAGGTCCTGGGTGACCACGAGCGTCGGATCGAGGCCGTCCAGGGCGGAGGCCGACAGGTGGTAGAGGTCCTCCCCGCGAGCCACCGCGTCGACGACGTACGCGTCGATCTCGGCGGGTGTCAGCCCGGACGGCAGCGCCGAGGTCGAGACGATGGTGCGGGTGCGCGCCTCGGGCGGGGTGTCGCACTCGAAGGTCACGCCGACCACGTCGTCGCCGGCGCCGAGCGCGAACAGGATCTCGGTCGTCGACGGGAGCAGCGACACGATCCGCACGGCCCCAACCTAGGCTGCGGCGGGTGATCGAGCCGACGACGACCGTGCTGGTCCTGCTGGGACTGGCCGCGGTGGCCGCCGGGTTCGTGGACGCGGTCGTCGGTGGCGGGGGGCTGGTGCAGATCCCGGCCCTGCTGGTCGGGCTCCCGAACGCGGCGCCCACGCAGGTCCTGGCCACGAACAAGCTCGCCTCGATCTGTGGGACGACGGTCAGCGCCGCGACGTACGTCCGCCGGGTCAGGCCCGACCCGCGCACCTTCCTGCCGATGATGGCGGTGGCGTTCGTCGGTGCCTACGCCGGAGCGGCCGTGGCCAGCCAGATCCCGCGGGAGGCGTTCGAGCCGATCGTGCTGGTGGCGCTGGTGGTGGTCGGCGCCTACGTGCTGTTCAAGCCCACCCTCGGTGCCGCGACCGTGCTGCGCCTGTCCGCGCACAAGCACCTCGCCGCCGCGCTGGCGGTGGGCTTCGTCATCGGCTTCTACGACGGCGCCCTCGGCCCCGGCACCGGCAGCTTCCTGCTGTTCTCCCTCGTCGGGCTGCTCGGCTACTCCTTCCTCGAGGGCTCCGCGCAGGCCCGGCTGGTGAACTGGGCGACGAACCTCGGTGCGCTCGCGCTCTTCGTGCCCGAGGGGGCGGTGCTGTGGAAGGTCGGGCTGGTGATGGGCGGCTGCAACCTCGTGGGCGGGTACGCCGGCGCGCGGGTGGCGGTCTCGCGCGGTGCCCGCTTCGTGCGGGTGTTCTTCATCGTCGTGGTCGGGGCGTTCGTGGTCCGGATCGCCGGGGACGTGTTCGGGCTGTGGTGACGGCCTACCTCACGGTGGCGAGGGACGCCGACGCCGAGATCGACGTCAAGCGGTCGAGGTTCCTGTGCACCCTGCGCCGCGTCGAGGAGGAGGCCGCGGCCCGGGCCGTGGTCGAGGCGCTACGCAAGGAGCACTGGGACGCCCGGCACCACTGCTCGGCGTTCGTGCTGGGTCCGCCGCCCAACCCCGTCGAACGCTCCTCCGACGACGGCGAGCCGGCCGGCACCGCGGGTGCGCCGATGCTCGAGGTGCTGCGCGGTCGCGGCCTGAGTGACGTCGCGGCGGTGGTCACGAGGTGGTTCGGCGGCACCCTGCTGGGCACCGGCGGTCTCGCGCGGGCCTACGGCGACGCGGTCCGGGCCGCTGCCGACGCCGCCGGCACCGTCCGGCGCGAGCTGGTGCGCGAGCACTCCCTGCTCCTCGACCACGCCGACGCCGGCCGGGTCGAGAGCGAGCTCCGCTCGCGCGGCGTGACCGTCCTGGGCGCGACGTACGGCGCCGAGGTGGAGCTGCGGCTGGCCGTGCCGCCGGAGGGCGAGGCCGCACTGGCGGGGCAGCTCGCCGAGCTCACCGGCGGCACCGCGGAGTCGACCGTGATCGGCGAGCGCTGGGTGGATAGCCTCGAACCATGAGCATTCCCGTCGACGTCGCCGACCTCGAGCAGGCACTCGCCGACTTCGGTGCCGGCTACCTGATGACGATCGGCAGCGGCGGCAGGGTCAAGGTGGTCACCGTCGAGCCCACCGTGAGCGACGGCGTGGTCGTGGTGAGCGGTCCGGGCAAGGGGACGATCGCCAACCTGGCCGGCAACGCCAACGTCACCCTGGTCTTCCCGCCGGTGCTTCCCAAGGGCTTCACGCTGCTCGTCGACGGCACCGCCGAGGCGGCCGGCGAGGACGTCCGGATCGCTCCGAGCGGGGCGGTGCTGCACCGGCCGGCCATGCATGCGGACGGGCCACCGCCGCCGTCGTCGGCCGGCGAGCAGACCGACAGCTGCGGCAACGACTGCGCGCCGGTCACCTCGACTGCATGAGACTGCTCTGGCTGGAGGCGTTCCTCGACCTCCCGGGTGACACCTTCGAGCAGGGCGCGGACTTCTGGTCCTCGGTGACGGGACACGCACGCGGGCCACAGCGCGGTCCCGACCGGCAGTTCGCCACGCTGGTGCCGCCGGACGGGCTCGACTACCTGCGGCTGCAGCGTCTGGACGACGGTCCGCGCATCCACCTCGACCTGCACGTCGCCGACCCCGCTGCGGCGGCGGCCGAGGCGGAGCGGCTGGGTGCCACCGTCGCCCCGTCGCCGTTCGAGGAGGTCGCCATCATGCGGTCACCGGGCGGCTTCGTCTTCTGCTTCGTGCCCGAGGGCGGGGGCGAACGCCCCGCGCCGCGGGCCTGGCCCGACGGCCACACGTCCTACGTCGACCAGGTCTGTCTCGACGTCCCTCCCAGCCGCTACGCCGCCGAGATGGACTTCTGGGCCGCGGTGACCGGGTGGAGGCGCCGGGACCCGAGCCCCGGATCGGAGTTCGGCCGGCTCACGCCCGGAGCCGACCAGCCCCTGCAGCTGCTCATGCAGCGGCTCGACGACGAGCGGGACGCCGTCACCGCACACCTCGACTGGGCGACCAGCGACCGGGAGGCGGAGATCCGGCAGCACCTTGCCGCGGGTGCCGAGCTCCAGAAGTCGTTCGCGGACTGGACCGTGCTCCGAGACCCCGCGGGGATGACCTACTGCATCACGGATCGTACGACGGGGGACCGACCCGAGTGAACGACGAGCGACCGACGAGGCTCGGCCTGCTGCACACCTCACCGGTGCACGTCGCCGCGTTCGACGCCCTGGCCGCCGAGGAGGCACCGGGCGTCGAGATCGTCCACGTCGTCCGTGCGGACCTGCTCGCCGACGCCCGCCGGCAGGGCCCGGAGGCGGTGGCCGACCGGGTCGCCCAGGCGGTGCGCGGCCTGTCCACAGACGCGGTGCTGTGCACCTGCTCCACCATCGGCGCCGTGGCCGAGGAGGTCGACGCCGGGGTGCCGGTCCTGCGCCTGGACCGGCCGATGGCGGCAGAGGCCGTGTCGGGCGGCGGTCCGGTCCTGGTCCTGGCCGCCCTCGAGAGCACCGTGGTGCCGACCCTCGAGCTGCTCGCCGAGGAGGCTGGCCGCGCAGGCACCGCGCCGAAGGTCGAGGCGAGGATCGTCGCCGGTGCCTGGGAGCGGTTCGAGGCCAGCGACACCGAGGGCTACCTCGACCTGGTGCGCGCCGAGCTCGGCCGGGTGCACGACGTCGCCGTGGTCGTGCTCGCACAGGCGTCGATGGCGCCGGCGGCCGACGGTGCGCGCGCCGGCGCCGCGGTGCTCAGCTCACCCCGCACCGGCCTCCGCGCGGCGCTCGCCCAGCGCTGACTCCACCAGCGCGAGCGCCTCGTCGACGCTGCCGGTGACGTCGCGGATCGGGAACAGCGCGCCGCGCACCACGCGGTCCCGGTCGACGACGAGCGTGAGCCGCTTGAGCCGGGTGACGCCGTTGAGGGTGAACGTCGGGAGCCGGAGCGCCGTGGTCAGCGCGAGGCCGGCGTCGGAGACGAGCGGGAACTGGATCCGGTTGTCGGCCGCGAACGCCGCCTGCTCCTCCGGCAGCTGGGTGCTCACCCCGACGACGCGAGCGCCGAGCGCCGCGAAGTCGACGAGGCGGTCGCGGTAGGTGCACGACTCGAGGGTGCAGCCCGGACCACCCGGGACGGCGTCGATCCCCGCCAGCCCGGTGCCGGGGTAGCAGTAGACGACCGTGCCCATCGCAGGGTCGAGCGGGTCGGGGTCGACGACGGGCACCCTCGTACCCACGAGCTCCCGCACCCGTAGCGCCTCGGCGCTGGTGGGGGAGGCGGTCGCCGACGGCGTACCGTCCCCGAGCAGCCAGGTGTCGCCCCACTCCTGCAGCCCGGCCAGCACCGGCAGCAGCGCCCGGCCCCGGTCGGTCAGGAGGTAGTCGTGGCGGACCGGCCGCTCCTGGTAGGCCACGCGGACCAGCACCTCGGCGTCCTCGAGCGCCCGCAGCCTCGCGGCCAGCACCTTGCGGGAGATGCCGCTCTCGGCCAGGAGCTGCTCGAACCGCGTGCGGCCCCGGGCGACGTCGCGCAGGACCAGGACCGTCCACGCGTCGCCGAGCAGCGCCATGGCTGAGGCGACCCCGCAGTGGTCGTCGGTCATGGCCCCAGTGTAGAGTGCGTTTCTAATAGAAACTGACTCTGGAGCGGACGTGTGGAACCAACCCCGAGTGGTGTGGGCGGTGGCGGCGGGCCGGTTCGTGAACTCGGCGAGCTCGTTCCTGATGCTGTTCCTGACCCTCTACCTCACCGGCCCACGCGGGCTGGGGGTGGTGGCGGCGGGGCTGGTCGCCGGCACGTCGGGGGTCGGGATGCTGGCCGGCAACTTCACCGGCGGTCGCTGGGGTGACCGGCACGGCCACCGGCGCACGGCGCTGGTCACCGCGACCGCGTCCGGGGTGCTGGTCGTCCTCGTGCCGGTGCTCCCGGTGTGGCTGCTGCCGGTGACGCTGCCGGCGTCGGCCTACCTGTCCGCCACCTCCGGTGTCTCCCTCGGCGCCCTCACCGCGCTCGCCGTGCCCCGCGGCGAGCGGCGCACGATGGTGGCGATCTCGCGCGCGGCCAGCAACGCCGGCTTCGTGATCGGCCCGCCCCTCGGAGCACTCCTGGCGGCCTGGTCGTGGGACGCGGTCTTCCTCGTCGACGGCGGGCTGCTGCTGGTGTCCCGCTTCGCGCTCGCGCCGCTCCTGCCCGACCTGCGACACGCGGTCGAGGGGCCGACGACCGGCTTCCTCAGCGCGCTGCGGGCCGACCGGGCCCTCCTGCGGCTGCTCGGCGCCGTGGCGGTCGTCGACCTCGTCTACCGCCAGCTCTACTCGACGGTCCCGCTGCACCTGCGCGACGCCGGGATGCCGCTCGGGCTGTACGCCGCCGCCATCGCGATCGGCTCGGGGCTGATCCTGCTGCTGGAGGTGCCGGTCGCGATCCGGCTGCGGGGCTTCTCGTCCTACCCGATCATCGCGGCGGGCTACGCGCTGGTCGGTGTCGGCTTCGCGCTGTTCGGCCTGCCGGTGTCGGTCGCCACGACGGTGGTCGCCATCGTGGTGCTCACGGCCGGCGAGATCCTCTACAAGACCACCGCCACCGCCCACGTGCTCGACGCGGCACCGGACCACCTCGTCGGTCAGTACCAGGGTCTCTACGGCGGGGCTTCGACCAGCGGCAGCCTGCTGGCGGCTCCTATCGGCGGTGCGCTCTACGCGGTGGCGCCGGGCGCACTCTGGCCGCTGCTCGGCCTGCTCGCGGTCGGGGCGGCGGCGTCGGTGCTGGCCGGGAGGCCGCGGGTCAGCCCCCGGTCGGTGCCGGCCTGATCATGCCACGGCGAACCCGGGGAGGTACTCGGTCAGGATCGCGTTGAACGGCGCCTCCGCCTCGAGCTGGCTGAGCACGCCGATCCCGCCCAGCCAGGTCCGGTGGATCAAGAGGTAGGACGGCGGGAGGTTGAGCTTCATCGCGACCGTGTACGCCGGCTCCTTGGGGTTGTTGATCCGGTTGAACTGGCTCCGCATCCACTCGCGGCTGAACCGGAACCGCTCGACCTTGGTCGGCTCGACGAAGGGGCTGAGGTACTCCAGCAGCAGGTCGGGATCGATCCGGGTGCGGTCCTTGATGAACCCCTCCTCGCGCAGCCCCTGCTCGAGCCCCTCGCGGTCGTTGTCCGCGGCGATCCGGATCAGCCGGCCCATCGCCTCGGGCAGCCCCTCGCTCTCGAGCCGGGCCACCGCGCCGTAGTCGAGGATCCCGAGCCGGCCGGGGGAGCCGTCCGGGTTGGGCAGCACCCGGAAGTTCCCCGGGTGCGGGTCGGCGTGCAGCATCCCGGTCCGGCTGGGGCCGGCGAACAGGAACCGCACCAGCAGCTCGCCGTAGTGGTCGCGCTCCTCCTGGGTGCCCTCCCGGATGATGCTGGCCAGCGAGGCGGGGCTCTCGAGCCACTCGGTGATGATCACCGGGCCGCCGACCGCCACCACGTCCGGTACGACGATCTCGGGGTCGCCCGCGAAGGCCGCGGCGAACGCGCGCTGGGCCTCCGCCTCGAGCTCGTAGTCGAGCTCGTCGACCGCCCGGGCCTGCATCTCCGCGATGAGGGGCTTGAGGTCGACCCCGGGCACGAGCGGGGCGACGGTGCGTCCGAGCCGGGCGATGGTGCGCAGGTCGGACCTCAGCGCCTCCCCGGCGCCCGGGTACTGGACCTTGACCGCGACCTCGCGGCCGTCGTGCCACCGGCCCCGGTGCACCTGCCCGATGGATGCCGCCGCGGTCGGGCCGCCATCCAGCCAGTCCAGCTGGTCGCGCCAGTCCGGTCCGAGCGCCACCTCGATCTGGTCCCGCACGGTCTGCGTGGGCATCGGCGGCGCGGCGTCCTGCAGCCGGGTGAGCTGGTCACGGTATGGGCCGGCCACCTCCTCGGGGAGCGCCGCCTCGAGCACGCTCAGCGCCTGCCCGAACTTCATCGCGCCGCCCTTGAGCTCGCCCAGCGTGCGGAACAGCTGCTCGGCGGTGCGCTGCTGGATCTCGGTCAGCACCGTGTCGGCAGGCGCGCCGCCGAGCCGCTTGCCGAGCCCGATCGCGGTCCGGCCGGCGTACCCCAGCGGCAGGGCCGCCAGCCGCGCGGTCCGCGCGGCGGCCTTGCGGGGGAGCTCGCGGTCGGGCACGGCTCCATTGTCCCTGAGCCTGGCTAGCACACGTCCCCGGCCGGTGCAGGCGATCCCCGGATCTCGGCCCGATTTCGGCTTTTGGGGGTGGGGAGAGTCACAAACGCACACACTGGCGAGAAGACATCAGTGAGTCCGGAGGGGGCGCCACGGCGCAGGGAACGGACTACGCAAGGGGGAAGAGGAATGAGCAGCACGCATGAAGAGCTGGACATCCGGGCGCAGCTGAACGCCGTCGACGAGCTGGTCGGCGAGGAGCTGACGGCCGGCGACGTCGTCGAGGTCCACGACACGGTCGAGGCCGCCGACGAGCTCGACGCCGACCTCCAGGCCGACGACGGGCTCGAGGCCGACGCCGTCGACGAGGCTGCCGACGAGGCTGCTGACGAGACCGGCGACGAGACCGGCGACGAGGCCGGCGACGAGCCCGTGCTCGAGACGAACGCCGCGCCGGCGGCTACCGAGGCGACCGGAGCGGCAGCCGGCGGCGGCTCCGCCGCGGCCCGGCTGCTGGAGATCGCGGCGCACAACGCCGACCAGCTCATGACAGAGGCCAAGGACGAGGCCGACCAGATGGTGGCCGATGCCCGCACCGAGGCCGACCGGCTCCTGAGCGAGGCGCGCGCCGAGGCCGACCGCCTCGTGAGCGAGGCCAGGACCGAGGCCGTCGGGGTCCGCGCGGACCTGGAGGAGACCCGGGACCAGGTCACCGACGAGATCGCTCGCCTGCGCGAGACCGAGCAGGAGCACCGCGACCGGATGCGCGAGCACCTGCACGAGGTGCTCGCCAAGGTCGAGGCCACCTCGATCGCCTGAGGCCACACGGCGCTGTCCGCCCCTCCTGGGGCGGGCGACGCAGGTCCATACCGGCTGGCCCGGTTGCTCGGTGGGCCTTGACGCGTGCCCCGAACGCGCGGTGACAATCGTGTGGGGGAGACACCGGTTGAGCGGTGTTGCGACGGCGTCGCGGTGAGGCAACCGCCGGCGTGGGTCGCGGCGTCGGGTCCCTGCGACCGTCTCGTGGAGCGTGGCCCCCTTAGTGGGGGGAGCGCCATGAGTACGACTCACGACGACGTGCCGCTGGGCCAGGACGACCCGGGCTCGGGCACGGCCGAGCGGCTGCTGGAGTTCGCGGCGCGCAGCGCGGAGCAGCTGCTGGTCGAGTTCCGCGCCGAGGCGGCGCGGCTGCGAGCCGTTGCGGTCGCCGAGGCGGCCGAGGCCGCCAAGCACGCGGGCCAGGCCGAGGCCGGCCGGCTGGTGGCCGAGGCCCGCGAGGATGCCCGCAGCATGCAGCTGGTCGCACGCGAGGTGGCCGACCAGCTGATGGCCGAGGCACGCGCGGAGGCCGAGCGGTGCAAGGCGGCCGCGATCGCGGAGGCCGAGCGGCTGCTGGTCGACGCCCGCGCCCTCTCCGTACAGCTGCGGGCCGATGCCCGTGAGGAGGCCGAGCAGGAGCTCGCGCGCACCCGGGCCGACGCGCGGGAGCTGAAGCTGGTGGCCCGCGACGTGGCGGACCAGCTCCGGGTCGACGCCCAGGTCGAGGCCGACAAGCTGCTGGCGGCGGCGGTTGCGAAGGCTGACCAGATGAGTGCCGCGGCCGAGGACAACGCGGGGCGGCTCTGGACGCAGGCGCGCCGCGAGATCGACGCGTCGATGTACAAGGCCAGGACGGCGGCCGCGCGGATGAAGGCGAACGCGCAAGCCGAGGCCGACGCGCTCCTGACGGCCGCGAGGTCGACCTACGACGAGGTGCTGGCCGACGCCGAGGCACTGGTCGAACGGAGCCGGGCGGAGGCGGCCGAGCTCCTGCTCACCGCCCGCCGGGAGGCACAGCAGGTGCAGGACGAGCTGATCGAGTCCCGCGCCCGGATCAACGACGACGTCTCACGGATGCGGCGGGCGCGCCGCGAGCGGCACGACCGGGCGCGCAACCACGTCCGCCTGCAGGTCGTCGACTCGGAGATCGCCGACCTGGGCTGAAACCGGCTTGGCCGCGTCCGGCACACTGACCCGGACTCGTTCTCGGGAGGTCGTGTGTCGGTCAAGCTCGTGTTCTCCGTCGTGGTCGCCCTGGCGGCCACGCTGCTCGTAGGTGGTCCTGCGACCGCCGGAGCGAAGCCGGCGCCCGGCTCGCTGACCGGCTACGCCTTCGACGCCTGCTCGGCGCCACCGCAGGCCGCGATGGACGCCTGGTGGCAGGCGTCGCCCTACGCCGCGGTGGGCGTGTACATCGGCGGCAGCAACCGGTTGTGCGCCCAGCCCGAGCTCACCGTCGGCTGGGTGCGCACCCAGCAGCGACGTGGCTGGCACGTGCTCCCGCTGTTCGTCGGTCCGCAGGCGAGCTGCTCGGGGTACGCCGACAAGATGTCGGCCGACCTCAGGATCGCCGAGCAGCAGGGCCGTCAGCAGGCCGGGCTGGCGATCCAGGCGGCGCGCAGCCTCGGCATCAAGGCGCGGAGCACGATCTACTACGACCTCGAGGACTACGACATCGCACCCGACGACTGCCGCCGCGCAGCGCTGTCGTTCGTCAGCGGCTGGACCGAGGAGCTGCACCGCTCCCACTACTCCTCGGGCGTCTACTCCAACATCGCCGCGGCGATCACCTCGCTCGACTTCGCCGACCGGGCCGACCCGGGGGCGTACACGATGCCCGACGAGATCTGGTTCGCCTGGGCCAACGGCCGCGCGGACGTGAGGACCGACTCAAGGGTGCAGAGCCACCGGTGGGACGACCACGCCCGCGTGCACCAGTACCTCGTGGACGCCACCCAGAGCTACGGCGGCTACTCGCTCGTCATGGACGCCGACTGGGTCGACACGGGCCGAGGATCGGTCGCGCCACGGGAGAAGCAGCTCTGCCGCGGCGTCGACGTCGACCTCCGCGCGTACCCGCGGCTGAAGGCCGGCCGGCGCGGCCCGGCGGTCGAGGCCGCGCAGTGCCTGCTGCGCCGGCAGCACTTCTCGAAGACTGCGATCACCGGCCGCTACGACAGGCAGACCGTGGCCGGGGTGAAGAAGGCCCAGAAGAAGCTGGGGCAGAAGGTCACCGGCAAGCTCACCCGGCCGACCTGGGCGGCGCTGCTCGCGCGCGGCGGCCACCCGGTGCTCAAGGTGGGCTCGACCGGCGAGACGGTGCGCAGGCTCCAGCGCGCCCTGACCGCGAGCGGCAAGCGCACCCCGGTCGACGGCGTCTACTCGACCCGGACCGCCAGGTCGGTCGCGACGTTCCAGCGCAGGCACGGCCTGCCCGGGACCGGCGTCGTGACGGTCGAGGTGTGGGAGGCGTTCCTGGGCCGCTGAGCGCAGCGCGGCTCACCGCGGAGCCAGGTGCGACGTAGGCTCGGAGGCAAGGCTCTTCGCCGCGAAGGTAGCCATGGACACCTTGCTGTACGCGCTGCTCGTGCTGGCCCTGCTGGTGGCAGTGGTCGGGCTGATGAGCCTGCGCGTGGTCAAGCAGATCGAGCGCGGCGTCGTGTTCCGGCTCGGCCGGGCCCAGCAGCACGTCCGGCCCCCCGGGCTCACCACGTTGATCCCCGTCGTCGACCGGCTGACCAGGGTCAACGTGCAGGTGGTGACCTTGCCGATCCCCGCGCAGGACGGCATCACCCGCGACAACGTCACCGTCCGGGTCGACGCCGTCGTCTACTTCAAGGTGATCGACCCGCTCCGCGCGGTCGTCGAGGTCCAGGACTACGGGTTCGCGATGTCCCAGGTCGCGCAGACCTCGCTGCGCTCGATCATCGGCAAGAGCGAGCTCGACGACCTGCTGTCCAACCGGGAGCATCTCAACCAGGGCCTCGAGGTGATGCTGGACAGCCCGGCCGCGTCGTGGGGGATCGAGATCGACCGGGTGGAGATCAAGGACGTCGAGCTGCCCGAGTCGATGAAGCGGTCGATGTCGCGCCAGGCCGAGGCCGAGCGCGAGCGCCGGTCCCGGATCATCACCGCCGACGGTGAGTTCCAGGCGTCCAAGAAGCTGTCCGAGGCCGCGAACGCGATGGCCGACACGCCGGCGGCCCTCCAGCTGCGGCTGCTGCAGACCATGGTCGAGGTGGCGGCCGAGAAGAACTCGACCCTCGTGCTGCCGTTCCCGGTCGAGATGCTGCGCTACTTCGAGGCCGTGGCCAAGGGAGCGCCCGCCGTGCCGAAGGCCGCCGACACGCCCCAGGTCGAGGCCGGCGAGGGGCCCATCCTCGGCGCCGACCAACGGGTCATCGACCAGGGATGACGCCCCGGCCATCCGGCCACGCGGTGACGCACACTCGGTTGCCGGCCCGGTCGGCGAGCACCCAGGCCTGCGGGTCGTCGAACTCGTGCACGACCCGCCCGCCCGCCGCCACGGCGGCGGCCAGGCGGTCGTCGGCGTGCTCTCTCGCGACGGACACGTCGACGTGCATCGCGTGCCGCAGCGGTCTGGCGGGGTCGAGGTCCTGCATCCAGAACGCCGACCCGTGGCCGAGCGGATCGACGCCGTTGTCGTGGTCCAGGGTGTCGTAGCCCAGCACGGCCCGCCAGAACCCGACGTCGAGCTCCTCGGGCCGCGCGGCCACGGCCAGCGACACCTCCTGGGCCCGCCCCCGGTGGGCCACCGCCCCGTGGGCACGAGCCACCGCTGACACTGCCCGAGCGAGCTCGACGTGCGGGTCCTCCAGCCGGAAGACGCCGCGGGCGAGCCGCACGGTGAGCTGACCGCCGGTGAGCGTCATCAGCGCCCCGGCCTCCTCGAAGCCCGGGACGCGGGCCACCGCCGCCGCCAGCCGGGCCGCCTCGGCCAGGGACGGGACGACGTAGACCGCGACGGCCCCGCCGTGCAGCACCACCCAGTCCTCGACGCCGTCGGCCTCGAGGAACCTCCGCCACCCCTGCTCGCTCATGGGGCTACTCCAGCACGAGAGCCGGACGATAGACGTCCGGCTCTCGCGTGCGTCACCCGCGCTCGGAGCCCGGCTTGAACTCCCGTACCTCCTGGGGCCAGCCGCAGCCCTCCGCGATCCGGCCCGCCCACATCCGGGCCGTCTCCACGTCGGGCACGTTCACGATGGTCAGCCCGCCGAGGTACTCCTTGGTCTCGACGAAGGGCCCGTCGGTGAACAGGACCTCACCGCTCGTCGCGTCCGCGCTGAAGGCCTCCTCGACCTCTTCCACCAGGCCGCCGGCGTAGACGAGCTGGCCGGCAGCCTGCAGCTCAGCGACGACCGCGCGGGACGGAGCCGCCCGCCCCTGGAACCACTCGGCGGTGTGGTCACCGACCCACTGCTGGTTGAAGTAGATGAGGTATTCGGGCATGTCGTCTCCCTCTGCTCGGACGGACCCGATGCCCGTCGCCACCTACGCTACGAACGGCCTACGCCCGATACGACAGCGCCCTGGGGGGAGATTCATCGGTCGTTCTCGCCCGGGTCCGCTCAGAGATCGAGCACGAGCTCGGCGTCCGGCCGGGCCAGGCAGATCAGGACCTGGTCGCCGCCCGGCGGCTCGAGCGGCGGGGTCGCGTACGACGCCGCGCCGGACAGCACAGCCGTGACACACGTGTGGCAGACGCCCGTACGGCACGACCACCGGGTGGGGACATCGCAAGCCTCGGCGAGCTCGAGCACCGAGGAGTAGGCGCTCGACCAGCGCACGGCCAGCCCCGACCGTGCGAAGGTGACGTCGGGGCCGGTTCCCGGGGGACCAGGAGGGGCGTGTGGGGCTGGGACGTCACCCGGCAGGACACCGGGGTTGAGCGACGACCGCGACCCGAACCGCTCGGTGTGGATGCGTCCGGTGTCGAGCCCGGCGGCGACCAGTGCCGACGTGACGGCGTCCATGAACGACTCGGGGCCGCAGACGTAGGCCTGGGCGTCCGGCGGGAGGTGCAGCCCCTCGATCACCTCCGGGGTGAGCCGCCCGGTCCGGATGTCCGGGCCGGGCTCGTGCGGCCCGGCGGGACTCGTGTAGCAGATGAGCGTGCGCGTCGAGGGGAGCTCGGCCAGCAGCCGCGCGGCCTCCCCGGCGAAGACGTGCGTGCTCTCGTCCCGCGTGGTGTGGACCCACCACACGTCGCGGGTGCTGCGCTCGCTCGCGAGGCGGTGCAGCATCGCGAGCACCGGCGTGACTCCGATGCCTGCCGAGACGAGCAGGACAGGGCCGGGGCCGTCGTCGAGCACGAAGTCCCCCCGCGGAGCAGCGACCTCGAGGTGGTCACCGCGCTTGACGCCCGCCTGCAGTCGGGAGCTGACCGAGCCGTGTGGCTCACGCTTGACGCTGATCCGGTAGCGGCCTTCGTCGGGAGCGCCGGACAGTGAGTACGACCGCACCGGTGCGGGAGTGCCTGCGTCCGGCACGCGCACGGCGACGAACTGGCCCGCGTGGTAGGTGGGCAGCACCTCGTCGGCCACCAGGATGTACGACGTCACCACGGGACTCTCGACGACGACGTCCTCGACGGTCAGGGTGCGGAAACCGGTCCAGGGCGGCAGCGTCGGGACCGGCACACCTGCCGGCGCGCCTCGCCCGTCCCCGGCCTCGAGCATGATCCGGAAGGACTCCCGCCAGCCCGGGCTCAGTGCCGGGACGTCGACCGCGTCCGCCAGCCGGGCGGCGTCGTGGCCCGGCAGGTAGAGGAGGGCGTCGACCTCGGCCACGCTCAGCGCGTGGGGACCGCGTCGGGTGCGGAGGATCGAGTCACCCGCCGTGACGCGTCCCTCGGTCAGCACGCGCATGTAGAAACCGGGTCGATGGTGGGCGACGAGGAGGGACGGAAGCCTCGGCTCATCCAGCCGCATGCCGACCCGGAAGCAGGTGACACGTGGCTGGGTCACCTCGAACTCCGCCTCGCCGATCCGGTAGCGATCGCCGACGCAGACCTCGTCGTCACCGAGTCCGTCGATCGTGAAGTTCTCGCCGAAGGCGCCGTGGTCGAGGTCGTCCCGCTCGAGGAAGTCCTCCCAGAACCGGTAGGACTCGACCTGGTAGACGAGCACGGCGCGCTGCTCTCCACCGTGCCCGGCGAGGTCGCCCTGCCCGTCGCCGTCGACGTTGAGGCGCCGCACGAGACGTGGCCCGGACACGGGACGCTTCCACACACCTGTGTGCACGGTGCGGCCGCGCCACTCCACGTCGGTGGGCATCCCCACGTTGACCGAGAGCAGCGTCGCCATGTCCCTGCTGGTTCCTCTCAGTTCGAGCCAGGAGTGCCGAAGTCGGGCACGATGCGCAGCCATTCCTTGGTGAAGTCGTCCTCGTCCACATCCGCCGGCAGCTCGGGACCGGGCACCTCGAGCGTGCACTCTCCGGTCGAGATGCGGCTGCGAACTGGTCGAACTCCCGCCGCTCCGCCATGCGACCACGACCCTCCCGGCACCGCGCGACCACGCTGTGCGCGGACTGCTACCGAGACGCGCTGGGCTCGTCGAAAGGTTGCCCATCCGATGATGACGCGCGGCCCTGCG